>JAIXUI010000026.1 GCA_027484125.1 Bacteroidota bacterium
CCTGCCTTTTCGCGATCGCCTTGACCAATCCAGCAAATACGCGCTGGAAGTCCCTGGAATGCAATACGCTCCTGGGCCATGTCGAGCCAACGATGAAGGCCTTTATCCTCCGGGAAAAGATCACGCATTAAATCATCGGTGACTTTGATGTCTTCCGGATCTCCACTGAGCGCCGCCCAGCGGAAAGGTCCTTTTCCTTCACAGAATAAAGGACGGATGTAAGCGGGTACGAAGCCAGGAAAGTCGAAAGCATCGGTAACTCCGGCTTCCAGAGCGCGTCCACGGAGGTTGTTGCCATAATCGAAAGTGATAGCACCGCGCTCTTGCAATTGAAGCATCAGGCGGATATGTTCTGCCATCGACTCATAGCTCAACTTGATGTAATGCTCCGGGTCAGATTCGCGAAGCACATTCGCCTCTTCGTTGGATAGACCTTCCGGCAAATAACCCACCAAAGGATCGTGCGCAGAAGTTTGATCGGTGAGCACCTCCGGGATGATGTTGCGTTCGAGCAAGCGACGAAGCAATTTCACAGCCGTACAGATAACCCCTATGGATTTATTTTCGCCTTTGGCTTTAAAATCGAGGGCCATGTCGATGGCTTCGTCGATATCGTGAACTACGTAGTCGAGGTAACGGGTTTCAATTCTTTTCTGTGCACGCCATTCCTCCACTTCTGCCGCGAGGCAAACGCCTTCAGCCATGGTGATGGCCAGAGGCTGAGCACCGCCCATTCCACCTAAGCCAGCAGTAACACTGAGCGTTCCTTTCAAACTTCCGCCAAAATGCTTCTGAGCAACAGCGTTGAACGTTTCGTAAGTACCTTGAACAATGCCTTGAGAACCGATATAAATCCACGAACCAGCGGTCATCTGTCCATACATCATCAATCCTTTTTTCTCCAATTCATCAAAATGCTCCCAAGTAGCCCATTTAGGAACAAGCTGGGAGTTGGAGATGATCACCCTTGGCGCATCCTTGTGTGTAGGAAGAATAGCGACCGGTTTACCACTTTGAACCAACAAGGTTTCGTCTTCTTCAAGGTCTTTCAGCGCTTTCACGATGAGGTGAAAAGCCTCCACATTGCGGGCTGCCTTTCCTCGTCCACCGTAAACGATGAGGTCTTCCGGACGTTCTGCAACGTCGGGGTCAAGGTTGTTGTACAACATCCGAAGGGCGGCTTCCTGCACCCAACCCTTGCAATTAAGGGTAGTTCCAGTAGGGGTAACCAAAAGGCTTCGGTCGAGTTTTTCCTGAGTAATGGTCGTCATGATGTGCCTGAAAATGTGGCGCAAAGGTCGGAATTATACGCTTTGTATGAAAGCTTTGCTTGTGCGAGTTGAACTGTTGTTTTAGTGCAATTTGAAGCAGTCAAATCTAACTTTCAGGTAATTCATGCACCCTTGTTTTGCATTCAATTTTTATCAAAATCATATCAAAAAAGGGATAAACCGATTTGGAGTATCCCTTTTCGAAAATTCTATTATAATTTTTGCAAACTAGTTACTGACGTTGAGGAGTTTTTTTTACTACTGCCATATTGCGGAACAACTAATGATCGTCTAATAAATGAAACTACTGTTGCGATACCCGGAGCGTGGCAGATACCAATCCGTGAACTGGGTACCGCCACTGGAGGCCCAACTTACAAACCTCAAATGTGCCGCTGAAATTTGAGTCTTTTCAATCGGATGATTGAATGCAGCCGGAATATGAATCGCCCAAGGTAGCAACCTGCTTGTTTTGTAATAAATTCCTCTTGAAGCAACTGACTTATCTGCCCCGCTTCCCAACAGCGCTTGATTGGCTAAAGAGGTAGGCCTCATGTCGGGGAGATGAATTTCTACCGCTCTGTTCTTGTTTTGAATAAGAAATGGATTGTAAGGCGCATTGCCCAAGGTAGTGTTAGATACCGTATTGGTAAACTCGATCACTACATTAAGCGTATCAGTATTTACCCTTGCTCTTCCGCGCTCGGTGTTTACAAAGGCACTTCCATTGCGCGGGAGCACACTGTTAGCGTCGTCGAAGATAATTACCGTAGCTCTGGACTGGCCTTGCTCCGTACCATTTGCAGCATTTCTGATGTAATTGGAAGAAATTCTAGTACCAGTAACCGACCTGATGGTGTTGGGAGCTACCGGAAGTTCGATACCAAATCCATTGGAAAAACCAGCTCCTGTAGCGTTTACCCAAAATTTACCGCGGATGTCTTTCACTTGATTAGCGGCGTTAGTGACCCGATTAATTTGATACCCTACCACCATATCGTTGAAGTCGTAATCTCCTAAACTTGGCCATAAATCCTCAAAAGCCAGTGTAGAAACTACTCCCCAGTTGTTGTACGCACGTTGTGCATCGGTTGGATACTCATCGAACTCATCAAAGACACCATCTAAATCTGTGTCGATGGCACGCTTGGCTGGCAAACAGTTGGTGGTATCGATGCCGGTTACCGGGTTGCAGGTAGAATAAAACACGCAGTCGTTGAAGTCATTGTCAGCACCTCCATCGCGGCGGGTATCTTCAAACCCGTAGATAAATCGATTTGATACAGCATCATGCAACAATACGGTATGTTGTCTGAGGGCAGGATTGGTTTCTGGATTAAATTCTTTTTGGGTGTAAACTATCATATTTCCAGCCGTTACACTGGGACCGCCCCGCCATCCATTGACTACCATGGCAAAGCCAATGGTCTTTCCTGCCGGAAATCTGCCCAGCCTGACTTTGTCGCCAGGGGCAATAAATCCACTGCTATTAGAAGTTTTTACATTCGGAAAAACTGCAATTAAGGAGTCAATTCCATTGGCCGAAGTGGGTGGATTGTTGGAATCAAATACGTAATAAAACAAGCTGTTGCTATTGCTGGTAACCTGGGAGACGAAAGTCACAAAAACATCTGAAAGCTCCCTTACCACGATGTTTCTCTGAAACGCATCATTTAAATATTGGGGATTGAAGGAAGGAACCGGGCGACGTTCCGGTAAGGAAACATTCACCATGTTCAACAGCGACTGGGTTATTACATCTGAAGGTTGTTCTAAATAATTGGGACGACCAGTTGTGGTATTAAAAGTTCCCAAGCGAAAGGAATATTTACTTGTCATATTTCCTGTTCGCATTTGGGCAGTCATTCTTGGAAACTGATTGGGGTATTTTTCTTCAAAAGTTTGCAGGGTGCTGGGTTGGTTTCCGCCTACGGTAAAATTGAGTGCGTTTCCGGAAAGAGGCAACACCAAGTTAGGTATAAAAGAGGGCGCTTGAATCCATAAAACCGCCTCTGTAATCCTTGAGGGAAGCACAACTGGAGCATCAAAAACTCCGTTAGCATCCGATGCGCCTTCCCATAGAACCTCTCCGCCTAACTCAACGGGCTTATCCAGCAAGGCGAAACGAATGTTGGCATAGGGCGAGTTGTCAGGAGAGTGAAACTTCAGGTTAAGTTGAAACTCCTTGGTCATCTCAAAACGAAACCCTTGAGGAACCTGAAGGTTCGCCATATCGGTATTGGCTACCGGTTGGTTGAGGTCGTCTTTAGTACAACCTGCCAAAATCCAAAGTAAAAGGAGTACAGTGAGCTGATGAATGCGTTTCATTGTTGTAGGTGAACGCAAACATAGCCTACTGACTTTTTCGCAAATTTTTTATTAGTTAAACGCTTTCAAACACTCTACAAAAACGGTTTACTATCGACCAATTTTATTCATTGAAATATCAATGAATAAAGGAAGATAACAATCCTAATTGGTTGCATCCATTTAACCTAACAATCAAGGGCTAACATCACCGATACAACTTAATTTCTACCCGCCGGTTTCGGTTGTGTTCTGCTTCTGTGTCGATTAGAGAAAGGGGAAATCGGCCTCCAAAGCCCTGAACTTTTAATCGCCTTGCTTCAATGCCTTTTTCTTCCAAGAAGGAGGCTACTGCCTGAGCTCGCTTCAGCGACAGTTTCGCATTGTTGGTGCTATCGCCGATGTAATCGGTATGGCCGTTGATTTCGACTTGAATAAAGGGATAACGTTTGAGTTTGACTGCAAGACTATCTAAACCCGGAAAGGATGCCGGAAGCAGTTCGGCTTTACTTTTTACGAAACCAATCTGTGCCGCTGTCCGTTTGCTGAGTACGATTAAGCTGTCAGGCAATGGGGCCGGTTGGGGTACCGATTTTCGCTTTAATGGCGGCGTTGTGGGTCGATTTTGGGTTATTGCTTGCTGTTTTTCGCGCGCTTTTAACGGCTGTAGCGGTGGTTTTTGTTTGGCTACTTTTTGCTTTTTTGCTAAAGGCTGACTAGCAGGTTGTGCATTTCGCACTTGATTATCTATCGTAACTTGCTTGGGTTGTTTCTTATTAATCTTTATGGAAGATTGCTGCTCCGGAATTGGAAGCGCTTCCGATTGAGGAGCAATTTTCTCCAAGGAAATTTGTTGATTGAACCAATCCAAAGGCACTCTTCCTTGTAGGTTACGTTTCAATGAAGCAGGCGCTTCCGTAGGCAATTCCCAGAACAGCACCAGTTCTCCCTCCAAAATTCCATTGTAATACTCCGCTTCTATTGAATAAAAGCGGTCTTTTTCGAGGTACAGCTTCTTTCTTAGCGAAACATGGTTGTTGTCTTGCCAGGTGTTGAACAGTTTTACGCCCCCAATCGAGAGTCGGAGTCCATCATCCACCTTCACGGAAAAGGTGTACATACCACTCACCGGCACCGAAATTACCCCTTTGAATCGTGCTGAAAACTCGCTGGGACCCATACCGGGTAGAGGGCCGTTCTGCTCCCACTTGAGATCAAGACTGGGTTCCACCTTACTTCCTACCAATCGTTCAAAGTTCCGACCGGCGAAATAATCTACCTTCAAGCCTTTTTGCGCTTGTGTACTGTAGGTAAAGAGCAAAAACAAACCCACAGAAAAAAGGAATTTCATGTAAGAAAGGTAAGTTGAGTTTTTATACCACAGTATGATTTTTTGATAAGCGGTAATAATCCAGCCAAACACTTTGGGAGGAAGTAAAAAACTAAGGCTAATGGTTACTTTTAGGTAAATGGAAGCATACGGGAAAATCCTACTGATTGCCATGCCGGCATTCCTACTGTTAGTGTTATTGGAGAAAGCGTGGGGCCTATACAAAGGGCATGACTACTCACCCGTTCCGGACATGATAGCCAGCCTTTGTTCAGGCATGAGCAATGTTTTGAAAGATGTCCTACAACTGGCTGTGATCATTGTGAGTTATGAGTGGTTATTCGGCAGATTGTCGAGCTTTCAACTACCAGATGGATGGTTAACGTATGCGATTTGCTTCATCTGCCTTGACTTCGCCGGCTATTGGGTGCATCGAATTCAACATCGTGTTAACATTTTATGGAACAACCACTTGGTTCACCACAGCAGCGAGGAGTTCAATCTGGCTTGCGCACTCCGACAAAGCATTGCCTCGGTGGTTAAATTCATGGCCATTTTCCTAATTCCTGCAGCCCTTTTGGGAGTACCTCCCAAAGTCATGGCGGTGATTGCACCAATCCATTTATTCGCACAATTCTGGTATCATACCCGCCATATCGGAAAAATGGGTTGGTTAGAATATATACTGGTCACACCTTCTCATCACCGGGTACACCATGCCCTCAATCCGGAATACATCGACAAGAATTTCTCTCAAATCTTCATTGTTTGGGATCGGTTGTTCGGAACGTTTCAGCCTGAACTTAAAGAGATTCAGCCGGTTTACGGCATTACCGACCCGGTAAGAACCTGGAATCCATTTCGCATCAATGTCCATCAGTTGAAGCGGCTGATGCTCGACTGCTGGCATGCGCGTTCCTGGAAAGATAAAATCCGCATTTGGGTGATGCCCACAGGATGGCGTCCGGAGGAAGTTGAGCAACGATTTCCACTGTTGAAAGTGGGGCCGAAAATGAACTTGGAGAAGTATGAATTGCGCGGTGGAAGCGCTTTTATGGGTTATTTATGGGTGCAACTCGTAGCGATGCTGCTCTTGATGTCGTGGTTATTTGGCAACCTGGGAAATATCGGCAGCCCCGGCATTTTCTATTACGGCATCTTCTTGTTTTTAGGCATTTTCGCCATAACCGAATTGATGGATGGCAGAGCCAACGCTTGGTTATGGGAAGCCATTCGCGGTTCATGTGGTTTGGCCTTGTTGGTGGTTTATCCCGATTGGTTTGGCTTAGGGTTTTATTGGGACGCAGCCGGGATAGCTGTAGCCTTTTATTGCGGCTTCTCCTTGTTTGGCGCTTTGTGGTTTAAAGACGAAAACCATCGTTTGTTAGGATTTATCCCACAGCGTTGATGACCTATAGCCCCTACAACAGAACCATTTCCCGGTTCAACAGCTTGCATCAACTGTAAACAAGCTCGCGCAAGGGCAATAAGTATTGGCAATTTACTAATTGTTTAACACGCTTAGGACATAGAAATATCCATTCCATCTGATAACCTATAATCTCATTCAAAACGCCAATTGGGATTCATCCCTGAGACTGAAATCAACTAACCACAGTGGCCAACCATTAGAGATTGTCAAACAAGTTTGGATGATGTTAGGGGGATCTTTCTCATAACCTTGAAGGTTAGCTATGTATTGATCAGTAAAGAACACGGATAAAAAGAAACGCCTCCTTGCGGGAGGCGTCAGACCAAAGATGCTATCTTTGGTGTTGTTCGTAGGACAAAAGTAACAAAACATTATCAAAAATTTCAAAAAGTGAATACAGATAAAGAAAGGGTTATTGCCTATATTGATGGATTCAACCTATACTTTGGTATGAGAGAAGCAGGCTTTGATCATTGCCGCTGGCTTGATGTAAAAAAACTGGTAGAAAGTCTCTTACAAAGCAATCAAGAATTGGTTGGAGTAAAATATTTCACCAGCCGAGTGAGTAATAATCCGGATAAACAGAAACGACAATCCACCTACATAGATGCAATAGAGAGTACTGGGGTTAAGCTATTTTATGGCAACTATCAAGATGGATCAGAAGAGTGCAGGCGATGCGGACATATTTGGCGAACAGCCAAAGAAAAGATGACTGATGTAAACATTGCAACAGCTATAATAGTGGACGCATACAAAGATGTTTATGATATGGCTTTGCTCATTTCCGGCGATAGTGACTTAACACCACCAATTAAAGCTGTAAATCAGCTTTTTCCGCGAAAGCGGGTATTCATTGCCTTTCCTCCCAAACGACATAACAGCTCAATGTCATTGGTTGCGTGAGGCTCAATGACTATTGGCCGAAAAAAGCTGGTGGATGCCCAATTTAGTGATGAGGTGATAAGTAAGAGTGGCTACAAACTTAAAATACCACCAGAGTGGCGATAATGGATAATTATTTTATTTAAGCATAAACAACATTACTATCATTTCCCACGCCGAACTCATTAATAAAGGCTAAAAAACAAGTGCGTTCCAAGTATTAAAAAGCTAAATGATTCAGAATTTTTCCTGCTAATAGATATTGAAAAGGTAGTACTGTAAAACCTATTCAATTTTTCAGGTGAATCCCAAATGGGTATCGTCAATAGACAGTGCGTTTAATGAGAAGAATGCCGTTGTTATTGTCTTTATTGATGCTCTCACAACATGGCGAGTGAAACTTGCGTGCAGACCATTATCAAGTTCACACTAGCGATATGTTTTTTGCTTCTTGAAAAAATTAATAGGATTGGAACAAAGTAGTAACCATACTAACCGAAAACAAAAATCCAGGCAGAAGCACCTACAACGAAACGCCAATAGGGATTAATCCCTGTGACTAACTTCAACTAACCTCAAAAGCAACCGCTGGAGATTATGAAGCAAGTTTGGTTGATGGGCCAGGGAAGCCATCACCAATTCACCCATTCCCCGTTTTGGGGATTTAAGATAGGCAGATTTTGACGATTGGCTTCGGCCAGCACCCTTTTCCAAGGTTCATCCCAAGCGTGTTTGGCTAAACTAAACTTTTCGCGATGTACGGGCATTAGCTTGCGAGCGCCCAGGTCTTGACACGCTTGAACCACTTCCTCTGGCATCATGTGGATGTATTTCCAATCATTATCGTACTGACCGCATTCCAGGAAGGCCCAATCAAAGCCTCCCATCTTCTCCCCTATCGCCTTGAAATGCTGGTCATAACCACTGTCGCCACCGAGATAAAGTTTCTTCCCTGGAGTTTCAAGCGCCACAGAAATCCACAAGGCTTGATTGCGCTTTAGGCCTCTTCCGCTGAAGTGACGGGCAGGTAAGGCAGTAAACTTAAATCCGTCTGCAAATGCCTTCGTTTCATACCAATCCAACTCAACAATCTTGGCCGAGTCAACGCCCCAGCGCTCCAAGTGAGCTCCCGTGCCAAGACCGGTGACTATCGTCCCTGCTCGGTCTTTGATGGACAAAATGGTTTGATGGTCGAGGTGGTCCCAATGGTCATGGGAAATGAAGAGATAATCGATAGCGGGAATATCCTCCGGACGATAACGATCAGCGCCTTGGAAGGCTTTGCCCGAAGCCATTCTAATTGGCGAGGCATAGCCGGTTAAAACGGGATCAACCAATATCTTTTTCCCGGAAAGCTGAAGGAAGTAGGAAGAATGCCCCATCCAAACCCAACCTTCTTGGTTGGCATCCAGCGCATGTAAATCGGTGAAAGTTGACGGAATAGGCACATCAGGCAGATTTCTAGGGCTTTTATCCGTGAAAAAAGACCACATAACCGAGAAGAAATTCCGGCCTTCTACAAAATCTGGCGTAGGACTCAAGTTTTGAAACGCACCCTCCCTCCAGTTGGGCGATTTTTGAATACGCTCCAAACGCCCACCTTCCGGCAAAGCACCAAAAGGCGCTGTTCTAAGAAAAATAAAAGTTGCCACCCCCACCAAAAGCACCAAACCCAGCAGTATAAACATCATACGTTTCAGCATTCGCATCGTTAAAAACAGGTGCGAAACAACCGATTATTCTTCAACCATGCAGAAATATCTGAGGAGGAGACTTTCGATGACTATGCGAAGAGCTGAGCTGGCCGAAGCATCACTCGCTATTGAGCCAAACTCCTGTTACCGCCAGGCATCTCTAAGTTCATAATTTGTACTCCTTCCACCGCTTGCTTCTTTTTGTAATATATGCTTCGTAATAAGATCTTGAATATCTCTCAAAGCCGTATCCTGAGAACACTTATTTATTTTAGCCCACTTAGAACTTGTAAGCTTTCCTTCAAATCCATCTAGCAGTCTGTTTATAATTTTTTGTTGACGCTCATTTAAAATTGTAGTTGAATTTAATTTCCAAAACTCAGCTTTCTTGAGCGTTTTAGATAAAATATCTTGGGAGGATTCTATTGAATTAATCAAACATTGCAAAAACCATAATATCCAATCTGTGATATCTGAATTTCCTTTTTGTGTTTTTTCCAATATTTCATAGTACTGTTTTCGTTCAATTCTTATTTGAGCAGACATGCTATAAAAGCGTCTAAAACTTTTGTCAGAACGAGATAAAACCAAATCTGTAATAGCCCTGGTAATCCGACCATTTCCATCTTCAAAGGGGTGAATGGTAACAAACCATAAGTGAGCAATTGCAGCTTTCATCACTAGATCTAATTGACTTTCATTTTCAAACCAGTCTAAGAATTTTATCATTTCTTCCTCTATCCTTTCTGAACTTAGAGCTTGGAAATGCACTTTCTCTTTACCTATTGGTCCTGAGATCACCTGCATTGGACCAGTAGAGTCCTGCCGCCAGTTGGCAACAGTTATTTTATTCAGATTACTCCATCCAGTAGAAAACAATGCTGAATGCCAGCCAAACAGCCTATCTTTTGTTAACGGAAGGTCGTAATTTCGGGTTGCATCATGCATCATTTCAACTATTCCGTCAATATGTCGTTCAGAAAATACTTCACCTGCTATTTCAATACCTAATTTCCTGGCTATCGAGGAGCGAACTTGTTCCAATTCCAAAAACTCTTCTTCAATTTCAGATGATTTTACAACATCTAACGTAAGCGTAAATACAGGTAAGCCTGATAGAAGGCAGCGCGACAATAAGGAAACGTCCACCCTGAATACCTTTCCCACTGTTCTCAATGAATCGCCCATTTCTCTAAATGAGTTGCCCACCACATTATATTACTTAGCAATAATTCTTGAAGTGAGTGGCTTGTATTCGATATTTTGCCCTCTTCACCACCATGAACAGCGAAAAACCTTAAACATGAATCAATTCTAAGATATTAAAATTTCAGCTTCCAATAAGCACCACCATTGTTAAAATGGTTTCAATTTAAGCCGTTGATGTCTAATTTTGTCCCGTGCGAAGTTGGATAGTATTCAGTTTAACCTTACTTCTACTTGTCCCAAGTAGTGGCCACTGGATTACCTATGTATCCTACCTTGCCAATAAAACCTACTACGCAGAAGTCCTTTGTGAGAAGAAGGACGAAGTAGAATCAACCTGTGATGGGTACTGCGCACTCAAGAAAAACCTAAGTAAACAAACTCCTGAGGAGGCTCCGATACAAGAGAAGAATCATTCCGCTAGTTTATTGATGGAATTTCTTCCCGGCAAAGCGTTTCAAGCAGTTATCGCCTCTCTTTGTGTGACTCGTCCATCCAGTTATGGCTATAGTCCTTTGCTGAGCTACTTTGATCCAAAGGAGAATTGGAATCCCCCGAAAGTAAACGCCTGACACCCGGCTAACTACTTTCTTTCTCCATTCCAATTCAAAAAAACATGAAAAAAATTCTCTTGGGAGCCCTGCTTTTGGCTTCCACCAACCTGTTTACGTCTTGTAAAAAAGATGAAGACACCACCCCAACCCCTAATCCAACGGTCAACTATGGCCAATTTAAACTAGAAGTTGAACCCGTTTGGGGCCCCACCAATGGTGCGTTTAGCTTAAGCACGCCACTGGTTCATCCAAGTACAGGAGATAACATAACCTTTTCTAAGCTGATGTTTTATGTTTCAGGCTATGAACTGAAGAAAACTGACGGCAGTATAGTAAAACGAGAAGGGCTCTATCACCTCTTAGATGCTTCTAAAACCAATGGAATGATTGTTACCATTGACAGCATTCCTGAAGGCAACTACAGTGAAATAAGCTTCAACATTGGTGTTGACAGCACCAGAAACGTATCAGGAGCGCAAACTGGCGCACTTGACCCGGCCAATGGCATGTTTTGGAGCTGGAATACCGGATACATTTTCTTCAAAGCGGAGGGCACATCCCCACAAAGTCCGACTGGCAACTTCAGGTACCACATCGGAGGCTTTAGGGAAGTCAATAATGCTATCCGCAAGGTAACCATGAACACCGGAATTTCAGTTTTAGGCATAAGACCAAATACTTCGCCTCAACTTCATGTGATGATGAATGTAGCCAGGCTGTGGCATGGAGGGATATTAATGGCCAATGTCAACAATATTCACATGCCAGGACAGGCTGCTATGGACATGGCAACCCGTTATCAGGCAGCATTTGTTCTTGACCATATCCACAACTAAAATGCCTTGGAGTATTCCATTACTTTTGCGTTGGGGAAACCCAACGCAGAAGCTTATATGGCTTTGGATGATCGTTTTCTTCGGTCTTAACATTTCCAAATCAAAAGCCTGTGAGTCGTGTGGTTGTGCAGCTCCTTTACAAATTCCTGGCATTTGGCCTTTAAGCAGTGGCAATATGCTGGGATTAAGGCTCGCATCAAATCGATTTAATCATCCAACCCTAATGGCTAATCGGCTTGGCGATGCAATAGTAGAATACGATACCTATCTACAATATGAACTTTGGTACCGCTACATGCCTTCCGCTCGGTGGCAATGGACTTTTTCTCTACCATTTCGCCAGAATAGGAGGCATACGAATAAAGAAACTATCCAATTAGCAGGCTTGGGTGATGCCCATGCACAATTGAGCAGAAGAATTTGGGTCTCTAATGACACTACCAAAATCAGGCAGAGCTTATGGTTTGGTGCAGGAATACAAATACCTACCGGCCCATTTATGCAACGAATGCCAGATCTGCAACAATGGCCTCAAGCATTTCAAACCGGAAGTGGAAGCTATGCCCTCAACTTTCTGTTGTTCAACAGCTGGGTGATGGGCAATTGGGGCTGGTCAGGACAAGCCAGTGCTCGTTTTAACGCTACCAATGAGGTTGATTATCGCAGAGGAAACTTTTACCAACTTCAATGGAGTGGTTGGTGGAATACGAAATTGAACAGAACTGTCCAGCTCGCTCCTCAGCTTGGATTGGGCGCTGAATTTTGGGGAAAAGACGAAGAGTATGGAAAAACACAGCCATTAAGTGGAGGGCAGAAATTAATGGCATTCGTAGGAACAGACATTCGCTATCAGCGTTACCTCCTCCGCCTGCAACTTAGCACCCCACTTTACCAACAAGTCTATACCAGCGGCCCAACCAATGCCCTTCGCCTCGAATTCGGCCTAGGAGTATTGTTGTAATTAGCTAAACTATAGGTTCTGAAAAGAGCTAATTCTTGAAGCAGATTCGACTTATCTTGCTTTTTCATTGAATAGCCTTATTAGTTACGCTTGAATTAATCTTAAAAATGAAAAGTTTATGTGAAGGCAATTACTCCAGACCGCTCAATAACCTTGATTCAATCCCCGTCCTTTGTTTTCAAAGTGCCTCCCCACTTTCCATCTTCCAAAACGTTAATTTTTACATTCCGTTGCAGACCTTAACAATCCCCTAACCGTTGGGCGTGGTTTAATCCTGCACCTTTGGGCTAGATTTTTTTAAGGTATATGAAGAATTTGTTTGGTTTTTGGGGGATTGTTTGTGCAATTTTTGCTTTTCAGCTTAATGAAGTCGCAGCACAAAGTGCAACGGCGAAAGCTCAGATTTCGGGTAAGGTGCTCGACGACAAAGGGCAACCGCTGCAAGCCGTGGTGTTGCGCTTGCAAAAAGCATCTGACAGCAGCTTGGTGAAGGTAAGTGTGAGCGAAGCCAACGGACAGTTTGAGTTTCTGGGGATTGTTCCGGGTAAATACTTCTACGCCGCTTCTCTCCTCGGCTTTAAGACCCTACAAAGCGTTCCATTCGACGTAGTTGCGCCTTCTACCCTCCTGCCTGAATTCCGCATGGAAACTCAAGGTCAGAAGTTAAAAGACGTAACCGTGAGCGTGAATCGTCCGCTGGTAGAGGTAAAAGCCGATAAAATGGTGCTCAATGTAGAGAACAGCATCAATGCCACCGGCTCCTCCGCTTATGAATTGCTGCAGAAAAGTCCGGGAATCACCATCGACAACAATGACAACATCAGCATGAAAGGGAAATCCGGAGTGCGCATTTACATCGATGGCAAAATGAGCCAACTAGATGGCGCCGCCTTAACCGCCTTTCTGAGAGGGTTAAACGCCAGCGATATTGAGTCCATTGAAATGATTTCCAATCCTTCAGCAAAATATGATGCTTCCGGAAATGCCGGAATATTGAACATCAAACTCAAAAAGAATAAGAAAATAGGCACCAACGGCAGTGTTAGCGCTGGCTTTACCCAAGGCGTAACCCCAAAAGGCAATGGGAGTTTGAATCTCAACTACCGCGACCAAAAGAAAAACTTGTTTGGGAATGTCAGTTACAACGATGGAATATGGGCCAATACCCAGGAATTTAATCGTAAACAAAACGACACGATCTATGATTTAAACAGCCTAAGCCAATGGAGAGGCCGTGATTTAAATTTTAAGCTAGGCGCAGATTTCTTTTTAAATGCCCGCCATACCCTTGGGGTTATGGTGAATGGGATGATTCAAAATTCCACTTGGAGCAGTGTTAGCAACACTAAAATCTCTTATGCTCCCACTGCCGATTTTCAACGGACCTTGTTGGCAAGCAACGTACAGCCCGGTACAAGAGACAATTTAAACGCTAATTTGAATTACAAATACAGCGATACCAGCGGAAGAGAATTGAATGCCGACGTAGATTGGGGTTATTTCAGAGGAACCGGCAGAAGTTTTCAGCCGAATGATTATGTAAGTCCGAGCGGGCAACTGTTGTATCAAGTCATCAACCGCAACAACATGCCCACCGACATTGACATATATACCGCCAAAATGGACTATGAACAACCGCTTTGGAAAGGAAAATTTGGCCTAGGAGCCAAAACGGCCTATGTGCAAACCCGCAACACCTTCGAGTTTTTCCAAGTATTAAATGGACAAGACTTTTTGGTGGCCGACAAGAGCAATCGATTCAATTACACCGAGCATGTTAGCGCACTTTATACCAATTACAACCGTCCCTTGGGAGCCAAATGGAGCTTTCAACTTGGGTTGCGCATGGAGCACACCTACAGTTTAGGCGATTTAATTCGTGCCGACGGAATCAAGCAAGCAGACAATCAGGTGGAACGCAATTACACCGACCTCTTTCCTTCCGGAGCGCTAACCTACAATCTCAATCCCAAACACAGTTTTAATCTTACATACAGCCGTAGAATTGACCGGCCCACCTACCAGGATTTAAACCCATTTGAAAACAAGCTCGATGAGCTAACCTATCAAAAAGGCAATGCCTTCTTACGTCCGCAATACACCCAAAATGTGGAGCTCACACACACCTTTCTAGGAATGATGAATACCTCCATCAACTACTCGTATGTGAGTGATTTCAGCACCATGATTACGGATACCTTCCGCAATGCCACCTACATCCAACAAAGGAATTTAGCCACCCAGCAAATTATCGGGTTTTCAATTGGAACGCCGATTCCTATTAATTCTTGGTGGAATGGCTACCTCAATTTATGGGGAAACCATCAGCGGTTCGACGGGAGCTTCCAATCCGGCGCCATCAATTTGAATTTCGAAACCTATGGTGCTTATATGCAACAAACCTTCAACCTTGGAAAGCAATATCAAGCTGAATTGAGCGGTTGGTTCAACGGTCCGGGCGTATGGGGAGGTACCTTTAAATCGAAGCCGCAGGGCGCGTTGGACATTGGCATCATGAAACAGTTTTGGAATAAACAGGCTAGCCTTAAAATTTCATACACCGACATCTTCTTTACAGCCCCCTGGCGCTCAACCAGCGAATATGCGGGTACCATCATCAACGGTCGCGGCACATGGGAAAGTCAAACCTTACGGGTCTTCTTTAGCTGGAACTTTGGGAATAACCAAGTAAAAGCCAGCAGAGACCGAAAAACAGGCTTAGAAAGCGAGAAAAACAGGATCAAATAACCCTTGAATACGAAAAACGAATGGTTGGCATGGGCATTCTAATGAGAGAAGAGGGAATTCCCATCCACCATTTGAACACCATTATTGACCCATTTGCACTAATCATCTCATGAGTCATTTTGGGCGTGTCCCCGGCCAGACTCTACAATTCCCCCCTTTCCACTCCGATTAAGCTCTACAGCGTCGGGGCCGGAGCCGGGCCGTCGCCGGGGTTCCGTGTGTCAGTGCGGCGTCTCCAGCTTGTTGTCCTATACCATGAAACATGAACCATTCACCATTTATTAGCCGCCCTGCCACACCGCGCAAGCGCGCCCGCTAGTCCCTCACGCAGGCAGCGTCCCAACCTCGCCGCCCAAAATGAACCTTCAAGTGTTGTTGCTTCCCGCTCAATCTTCCCCTGCCTAGGTCCGGATCTGGTCATAACCGTTGTCCCACAATTCAAACATGAGGTAACGCATCGGGTAAACTTTTTCTGTATCCTTGATTGGTGGATTGTGTTGGTCCATTTGTAAAAAAAGACTTACAAAGCCCCTATTTTTTGACAAAAAAGCGGATTTAATGCTGTTTTGAATACCAGATGGCTGTCACTTTTTAAAAATAGTGTGAAGAGTTTACAGGGCTTTCAACCATCTGAAATAAATATGGTTGTAGGAGGTAAATTTTCCCAATAAGTGATTCCATTAAAATTGATGAAGCATTTTCGCCAACGCTTTTCACCTTTTCTCCTCCTAAGCTTTTTCATTTTCCAGCCTTTAATTTCTAAAAGCCAGCAAAACCTGTTTAACATTCCATCGGGAGATATAACAGAGAAGAACAAATACTTCTATCAGCACCAACTCAATGTATATGCTAGCAGTTTTGAATCGAAATCTCATGGAGTTTTCGGGCTAGGCAGTGGTTGGGATGCGGGCTTAAACTTGGTTGGAAAAAGTATTTATTTCGGCAACTACCTCGATTTCAAACATAACGACTCCCCTAAGCGAGGAGCCTTATATCCCTGGTTAATGGGAACGCTTCAAAAGCAGTTTCATGTAAATAAAAAATTTGATTTAAATGCCGGAATTCAAGCCGGATATAACCTTACCGACCAATTCAATGCTAAAGCATTCAGTCATTTTCTGTATGGCTTAGGTGTATGGCATTTCAAAAAAGGAAGCCGTTTGGTTGGAGGTATTTACCACAGTACACCCAGATTTATAGGTCCGGGAAACACTATTGGAATTATGGCGGGCTATGAACTCAAGCTCTCGAAACGCTTTTACTTAATGGGCGATTGGGTTTCTGGACGTAACGACGCATCCGTGGCAGTTATCGGCGCTATGTACAACGCAAGTAAACGCGTTCAACTTTGCGCAGGGTGGCAAATTCCCAATCCAGGGGCTCCCAAACCTATGGCATTAGTGCTTGAGCTCAACTTATTAGGATGGAATTTGTATTAATAAGATGGAATTAAGTTCAGAAGTATTGCTTAGCCTTCTCTCGCTTACAGCGATGGAGCTGGTTCTTGGAATCGACAATCTTATTTTTATTTCGATTCTTACGGCTAAACTTAAGCCACAGGAACAAGAAAAAACCCGCAGAACCGGAATTCTGCTTGCAGTGATAACTCGAATTGGGTTGCTATTTGCCATCACTTGGATTATGGCTTTAAACGAACCTTTGATGCACTTAGGCAATTATTCGCTCACCGGAAAAGACCTTATTCTATTTCTTGGTGGAGCATTCCTTATAGTCAAAACTTGTATAGAACTTTGGCATAAACTCAATCCGGCAAGCAACAAAACGACTGCGAAGAAAACCTTTGCCAAAGCCAGCATGGTGATTATTCAAATCATTATGATTGATTTGATATTTTCCGTTGACTCCATCTTAACCGCTGTTGGATTGGTGGATGACGTCAGGCTGATGGTAGCCGCAGTTATTTTATCCACCATTTTTATGTTGATGATGGCCAATAGCCTTCATGCGTTTATTGAAAAATATCCAGGCTTCAAATTAATGGCTTTGCTATTCCTGATTATCATTGGCGGTTACCTGATATTGGAATCGTTGCATCTGCCAGTTTTGAAAGCGTATTTGTATTGCGCTATGGTCTTTGGGTTGGTGTATGAAATCATGCATATCCGTTATCGCAAGGTCAACGAGCATTCATCCAATTAACCTCGGTGTCAAATCCACCAGAGGTGTTCGTCTTTCACCAACATGGTTGGCTCAGGATTCTCGTCGAACATGCGACCGGTTCCAAGCCCTTGGCGCTCTGTTACGTTTTTAGCTGAAACCCATTGTGCGATAGCGGCAAGGCCCGGATTCGCTTCCAGTGCAGAAGTGACCCACCAGCCAATATTTCGTTTTCTCGCTTCTTCAATCCAGGCATCGCTGCCTTTGAAACCACCCAAAAGCGTAGGTTTGAGAATGAGATAGGCCGGTTTTATTTGATCCAACAAAGCCGCTCGGTCTTGGCAGCCTATCAGTGATTCATCCAAAGCAATAGGAATTGGTGAAAGCATACATAAAGCGGCCAACGCCTTGTTTTCACCGGCCTTCACCGGCTGTTCGATGGAATGAATATCGAATTCTGCTAAACGGTCCAGCTTACCCATGGCCTCACGCGGGTGAAAAGCGCCGTTGGCATCGAGCCTAATTTCGAGTTCTTCAGCGGGATAGCGTTCTCGAAGTCTTTTCAACAAAGCACATTCAGCGTCAAAATCGAGGGCTCCTACTTTGAACTTAAGGGCGCGAAAGCCTTCGTTCAGCAGACTTTCCGCTTGACTTTCCATGTCCTGAATGCCGCCCATCCAAACCAATCCATTGATAAGAATGCCCTTTCCTGACTGAAACGAACTATCGAACCACTGGAAACGCTTTCCGGTAAGAAAATTCAATGCCGCCATTTCTACACCCATGTTCAAGGCAGGCTGGCACTGCAACAACTGTTCGAGTGCCTCCCAATCACGGTTCGAAAACGCCTGTAAAAAACCATCGGGGAAAATCCCGGCCTCGGTCCAAGTATCGAGACTTAATCCTGGCAGAGGGGAAGCCTCACCCAGACCTTGATGGTCAAAATCCGGATGACTGATGGTCAAAAAAAACGCGGTACGCTGAAGAAGCGTACCGCGTGAAGTAGTCCCAGGACGCCTGAAAGGCATCTGATGAGACTGAATTTGAATGTTTGAACCTTGGGGAAGAAGCTGAAGAGCCTTAAGACTCATAAGAATCTAACTCTGTTTCAAGTTCTACTCTTGTAGCTTTTCCGTTTGGTTTTTCAGAGGAAGAAGGATCTGGAGCGATGATTACTTCAAATCTTACACGCATACCCACTTCGAGGTCTTGGAAATCCATGGAAGTAAGGTCTGAGAGGTGGAAGAAGAAGTCACCGGCGGTGGTTTGGATGAAACCGTAGAACTTCTCACGGTGAAGGCGCTTGATGAAGCCGGTTAAAATCTGTCCTGAGTCAGGCATTCCTTCAATGTGTTCCAACATACCATCGGCCACAAACTCGTTCACATCACGCTCTTTGAGGCGGTTGTATTCTTCAATACAAGAGGGGCAATAGAACTTACGACCTTTGCGGATGAAGGCATCGGAGTAAACCATTTTATCGCCTTTATGGAAAGGAGAGCGGCATTCCAAGCGACGCATTTCGATTTTCAGCTCCAGCCTGTCGAGGATATCATCGAGCCAGATTAAATCGAAATCACGAAGTTTCTGAGCATCCTTACGATCGCGGAATTCAGCGGGGCAGCTTTTCTTAATGGAAGCAATTACAATTCGCTTTCCGAGCTTACGAACGGCCTGAATTGCCGGGATAAAGTCTTTATCACCCGCCACAATCACCGCAATATCAAAAGCATTGGGAATAGCAGAAAAATACAACATTTGAGAAGCGAGGGCAATATCAACGCATTTCTCTGTCGGCTCGAAATCGTCGAACTGATCACGATCCTTTCTACGAAGGCGGCGTCCTCGGTAATCAATGGGATAAACTTCTACTTCAAAATGGAATTCTTCTCTGAGAAGCTCAAAGAAATCTCTCCTACGTTCAACTAAATGCTCATCTACCATTTGGTAATGAATAGCATTCGAGCCAAACAACATGGTTCTGACGACATCGCAACCTACACCTGTCTCCTGCTCAATGGCGTTAGCTAATACCTTAGGAAGCTTGCCATAATCGATGACAAAGTTTTGTCCAAAAGCTTCGGTGAGGTGTTGTTGGTTGGAATAAAGCCAGGTACCATCAATAAAAAACATCAACTTCAACATATACTAATTTTAAATGTGTTGTCACTTAAACTTGCCTGCGTGGTGCATGTACTTGTTCAGAGCTCTGAGATAAGTACTAGCAAAAAAGCTTAGGCGAAAGTACAATAAAGGAACATAAGCGACTATCAAACAATTTTCGTTTTTAAAACCCTTAACGGATTCGAATTCTACCCATTAGTTACGACCAGACATAAAATATAACAAATTCATTATAGTAGCGTTTTTTTGCCGGCGGTTAAATTCACTTGATATGAGAAAAACCGGCTCAATTAGCCTGATTTTTAAAACATTATATAATTATTTAAATCCTCAAAAAGGAAAACAAAATCGAGGGCGGCTTTTCAAGTAGAGAAAATTCTCAACCAGTGTGCAGAATCAGCTTTTGCCGCCCTGAAACTTGTTTGAACAATTTAAGAGTTAGCCACGAATATTTAACAATTGCTTAAGCGATAACTTGGAGCTTACGGCCCACTTTGGTGAAAGCTTCAATGGCTTTATCAAGCATTTCGATGCTGTGGGCTGCTGAAAGCTGCACTCGAATCCTCGCTTGTTCTTTAGGAACTACCGGATAGTAAAAGCCAATCACGTAAACTCCTTCTTTAAGAAGCTCATCGGCCATCACTTGAGAGAGTTTAGCATCGTACAGCATGATGGGAACGATGGCTGAAGCACCGTCTTTGATGTCAAAACCGGCTGCTTTAATACCTTTTTTGAAGTGATTAACATTATGCTCTAATTTGTCGCGCAGCTCGGTGGTTTCGCTGAGCATTTTGAACACTTCGATGGAGGCTCCAACGATGGAAGGTGCTAAGGAGTTAGAAAAAAGGTAGGGGCGAGAACGTTGGCGCAGCATGTCGATAATTTCGCGGCGACCAGTAGTGTATCCACCCATGGCGCCACCTAATGCTTTACCGAGTGTTCCGGTGATGATGTCAATCTTGCCTAAAACGCCGCATAACTCCGGGGTACCACGACCTGTAGCACCAATAAATCCGGCGGCGTGGCATTCGTCCACCATGGTCATAGCTTGATAACGATCGGCTAATTCGCAGATTTTATCCAATTGCGCTACATAACCATCCATAGAGAAAACCCCGTCGGTGACCACCAAGATGTGGCGATGGCCGGCAGCTCTGGCTTCTTTCAGTTTAGCTTCCAAATCGGCCATGTCGTTGTTGGCATAGCGGTAGCGGGCCGCTTTGCACAATCTCACTCCGTCGATGATGGAAGCGTGGTTCAGTGAATCGGAAATGATGGCATCTTGTTCTCCCAAGAGTGGTTCAAACACGCCTCCATTGGCATCAAATGCCGCAGCGTATAGGATGGTATCGTCAGTGCCATAAAAGTGAGCGATGGCGCCTTCCAATTCTTTATGTATGTCCTGGGTTCCGCAAATAAAACGAACACTCGACATTCCAAAACCGTGGGTGTCGATGGCTTTTTTGGCGGCTTCTATCACCCTTGGGTGTGAGGAAAGTCCGAGGTAGTTATTGGCGCAAAGGTTAATGACTTCACTGCCGTCTTCTAAGGTGATGAGGGCATCTTGCGGAGAGGTGATGATGCGTTCTCTTTTGTAGAGACCGGCTTCCTCAATGGCGATTAACTCTTTTTGAAGGTCTGATTGAAGGGTGTACATGGTAATTACTGAAAGTTTAAACGGTTATTTCTCCAGCCCAATTTTGCAAAAAGGCTTGTCTGATGCCTTCCGCATCGGCGCCTTCGCCGAGTAAAATCATGAGCTTAGTGAGGCAAGCTTCGAAGGTGATGTCGAGTCCGGAAATACAGCCTAATGCCACCAAAGGGGCGCTTACTTCGTATTTGCCCAGCTCCACGGAGCCGCCTAAACATTGGGTAAGCACTACTACGGCTACTCCTCTATCGACCAAGGTGGCCAGCAGTTTATTCAGCCAAGGCTTTGAAGGAACATTGCCTGAGCCGAAGCTCTCAACGATGAGGGCTTTCATCTCCTGATCGGCGAGCAAACTATTGGCAAAGTGCTCACTGATGCCTGGAAAAAGTTTAAGCACGCCAATCTGATTGCCAAACTTGGTCCTGACACTTAGCGATTGACGGCCTCGTTCACGGATGTAAGAATGGTTGTATCGAATTCGGGTTGCTGCTTCTGCCAAGGGCGGATAGTTAGGCGATTGAAAGGCTTCGAATTTTTCTGCGTTGAACTTCTTCGATCTGTTTCCTCTAAGCAATAGGTTGTCGAAGTAAATGCAGACTTCCGGCACCAAGGGTACACCATGTTCGTAAGCCGAAGCGATTTCAATGCTGGTAATGAGGTTTTCACGGGCATCGTTGCGAATCATGCCAATAGGCAGTTGAGATCCTGTGATGATTACCGGTTTGGATAATGGAGTAAGCATAAAGCTCAAGGCCGATGCGGTGTAAGCCATGGTGTCGGAGCCGTGAAGAATGACGAATCCGATGTAACGGTCGTAATTATCATGAATCAATTGCGCCAACTCTACCCAATGTTCAGGGGTGACATTAGAAGAATCGATGGGTTGAGCGAAGGAAATGGATTCAAGTTCTAGATCAAACTGCTGAAGTTCCGGCATCAGGGTGCTGATTCCGTTAAAATCAAAAGGTACAAGCTGACCATGCTTAGGATGGCGTACCATTCCGATGGTTCCACCGGTGTATATGAGCAGTAATGCTGGCTTATTGCTCATATTCCGTACAAGTTAAATGCGTTTGCGGTGGTCTGTTGGGCCAAGGTTTCCACGGAATGTCCGGTGATTTGGGAGAGCTTCTGAATGACTTCCACAATATAGGCACTTTCGTTTCGCTTCCCCCTGTGGGGTGTTGGCGCCAACCAAGGCGCATCGGTTTCAAGCACTAACTTGTCCAGTGGCAGGTGGGCAATCCAGGCATCCAATCCGCTTTTCTTGAAGGTTAATACACCTCCAATGCCAATGTAAAATCCCAAGTCGAGCACTTTTTTTGCTTGCTCTAAGTCTCCGGAAAAGCAGTGAAAAACGCCTTGAGGTGATAACTCAGGGTGGGCACGTAGGACGTCTATGAGTTCGTCGTTGGCATTTCTACTATGTAGCACCATCGGCAAGTTATGCTGATGAGCCAAAGCCATCTGCTTCACTAAGGCGTCTATTTGCTGAGGTAAGTTATCCTGACGCCAGTATAAGTCGAGGCCAATTTCACCAACAGCACAGAAAAAGCGACGTTCAAGCCATTCTTCAACCAGGGCCAATTCATGCTCAACATCTTCTTCCCTCACGGAGCAAGGGTGTAATCCCATCATTGGAAAACAGATACCGGGGTATTGGGTTTCGAGTTCCAACATGGGTTGAATGGTGGAACTGTCCACATTGGGCATAAAAAAACGACTCACCCCTGCGTCCATTGCTCGCGCCATCATGGCAGCCAGGTCTTCTTTAAATTCGTCGGCGTAGAGGTGGCAATGGGTATCGGTAATCATGAAGGGATGGATCTGAATTGAAAGCCGCGTTTACTGAAGTTTTCCAAAATGGCCGGCAGCACCACCCTGAGGTTGGGCCAAGCCTTAACGCTATCATGGAAGACGAGTATGTCGCCGCTTTTGGTCTTTTTTAATACAGTTTGAATGATGTCCTGAGGATCGAGTTCGGCGTTGTAGTCGCCTGTTACCAAATCCCAAAGTACGATGCGGTATTTTCTGCTAAGTACCGCAGCTTGATGTGGAGTAATTCTGCCGTAAGGTGGCCGAAAGAGTGTAGTACCTACCTTTTCGGCGGCTAAATCGGCATTCGCGAAGTACGTTTCCGGGGTTGTTTTCCAGCCATTGAGGTGATGTTCGGTATGATGGCCTACGCGGTGTCCTTCTTCCAGCAGTCGCTCGAAGATTACCCTATGGCGCTCCACATTCTCACCTACACAGAAAAAAGTGGCTTGGGCTTGATAAGTTTGAAGGGTTTCAAGCACCCAGGGTGTTACTTCAGGAATGGGGCCGTCGTCGAAAGTGAGGTATAGATGAGGTTCACCTTGTCGGTCAGGCCACCAAAAGTGTGGGGTAATCCAGCGAGCTAATGCAGGCATGCGTAATCGAGCAACCGATTTAATGCCCACCACTTGAACCCACCGTCCTGCGGTCATTGCTTCAATAAAGAGGCTATAACTTCCGGATAATGTTGGTATTCCAACTCATGTATGCGAGCGGCAAGGGAGGCTGGCGTGTCAGTATCGAACACGGGACAAGTAAATTGAGCGAGTATGGCGCCTTCGTCGTAGGCTTCGTTCACCTGATGAATGGTGATGCCTGAGGTGGTTCTTCCTGCTTGAATGACGGCCTCATGCACATGCGCTCCATACATGCCTTTTCCGCCAAATTCAGGAAGCAGGGATGGATGAAGGTTCACGATGTTAGAAGCATAAGCTTGAATGATAGCCAAAGGTATCTTCCAGAGAAATCCGGCTAAAGCGATAAAGTCAATACCTTCTGACTTTAACGTATGCAGGAGCATTTCCGGATATTGCCAAGAGCGCTTGCTCACCATCACAAGTGGAACGCGGTGTGTATGCGCAATTTGTACTACGCCGGCTTCCGGCTTATTACAAACTATCATAGCCACTTTGGCCTGGCGCTTTCCAGTAAAATATTTAATCAGGTTATCGGCATTGGTACCTGAACCAGAAGCGAATACAGCGATTTTTATCATAAACCAAACTCGTCTTTCAACTTGGCAAAGAACTGCCCGATGTTGTTTTGGTTGTTAAGTTTATGAAGCTCTAACGTAGAGAAAATGATTTCGGAACCGGTGGTAGCATTGGCCCGGATAGCCATTACACAAGAAGGGCCGGTCCATGCGGAGAAGTTAGCAACGCCTATCCTTCTGATAATGCGGCCATTGTAAAGCGGTTGAGCACCTCCTATCAATTTCATGGGGCGTACTACCGGTTGAAACTGGCTGTATTGGAGTTGTGGCCAACCGTTTTGCAGCGGCTGACAAGTGGAGGTATCTACCATGATAAAGGTAGAACCTGTAGGTGGAGTAAGTAAACTGTCGATTGGGGTGAAATCGTAGGCTTGTTCTTTGGGGCTGGTAGCGCCGGAAACGAAGGTACTCATCAACACTTTTCCGCCTTTGTTCAATAAATCGGTGAGGGTGTTGGTGCCATATGCCAAGCTGAAGTCTGCATCCTGTCCGTACCAAATAACGGTTTTGAACAAGGAGAATATCAGCGACTGGGTTCTGTTGGAAGCGGCGAGATTTACGAATCTTCCTCCTTCTTTCTCCAATAAATTCAGCGTATCCAAGCTACTTACTCCACTGGTGGCTAACTGCTGGCGATAGAAGGTGTTCAAATCTCCATAACCAGCTGCAGTATTGTTATAGGCGTTAACCAGCAAAACTTGACTGGTTGGTTTTCTTACATAGATGGTATTTGCTGCCACCCATTTGGATTTGGCAAGGCTTAAATCAACTACGCGGATGTATAAGGTATTGGAGTCGTTAAGCTTTAGGCCGTTGAGTTTATCTTGAAAAGGAATCTGGAAACTGCCGGGAAAAACGTTACAATCGGTGGTGTTGCCGGTGAGGTTATTTCCCTGGATTATCATGCTACGCTGCACTCCGGGGATGATCAGAGGCGCCACAGTGGTGTCGTTCAAACAAAACTCAAAAGAACCTATGTTTTCTAAACCGTCATCGTCTTGAGCTTCCCAAGCATATCGAATGACCGGGAAGGACGTTTTCGGGTTTCCGCCTGCGAGCGGGTTTCCATTATCGGGGAGATAGGTAAAGTTGACGGAAGGCGGCGCATTTCGAGAAGGATAACCCAATGTAGCTGGTTTGGGATCGCGTGCACCATCGTTATCAACCGCACGAATTGCGATTCTAAAGTTGAAAGTATCAACACCAGCCGGAATGGTCAGTAAGAAAATGCTATCGTTTTGGGTGGTAAACTGCCAAACGGTAGAAGGCCCGAGGATGCTGTCGAAAGTAAATTCGTAACCGGTAACCAAACCATCTTCATCATCGCCCCACCAGCGAAGGTGCAGCCGTGTACCGAGGCGATCATTGCCGTTGAGGATGATGGTATCGGCAGTTAAGCGGGTAACCGGTGGTTTGTTGGGAGAAACATCTCCGTTGAAGTCGGAGGCACAGCCCGCCAAAAGTCCGGCGAGTGCCAGCATCAGCAAATAGGTCAGACGCATAAGCTGCAAAAGTAAGAAAGCAAGCGCACTATATGTCCCGACTTTGCTTCATTGGCCATGAAGTTTGCTTTAAGTCTTAAGTAAACCGTGCGTTAATTTTACCTCATACGGATTCACTCCTTTAACTTCGCGCCCAATTCGGCATGAAAAAGTTATTTGTCTTACTCATTACAGGCTTGTTCTTGGTATCCTGTGGTTCTACTGAGAAGCTCTATGCGCCCAATCCGGTTAAAAAACTGCCCGTTGCTCCGGAGGTTCCGGCTTCTGTTATCAACCTTCCTCTTAGCTTGAAAATTAAAGAGCTGGAAAATAAACTGAACGCCACTTATCCTTCTGTTTTGTACGAGGATAACGACTTCGACAACAACAACGGCGACAACCTCATCGTGAAAGTTACCAAAACCGACACCTTAAGGCTGAAGATCATTCAAGATGTGGTTTATGTGGATGCGCCTATTCAGGTGTATGTAAAAGGACGTTTGAAGAAAGATTTCGGCGAGGTTTTCGGACAGAGCTTGGGTATAGAAAAAACCCAGGACGCCAACTTCCGCTTGGTGGTGCATGTTAAAAGCAAACTGGGCATTACCCCCGACTGGCAACTCAGCACCAAAACCGAAACTTCTTTCGATTGGGTAGAAAAGCCTAGTTTGAGCATTGCCGGATTGAGCATTCCTATTGGTCAGTTTGTTCAGAATAAGGTCAACGACCAAATCCGCAACCTCTCCGGCACGTTAGACCAGGAAATAACCAAGCGATTAGACTTAAAATCGAAGGTAGAGCCGGTTTGGCAGAGCATGTTTGTTCCGAGAAAAGTGAACGAGCAGTACAATGCTTGGCTGCTGTTGACGCCACAATCCATTGGCTTAACACCTTTACGCACAGACCGCGACAATCTCTTCTTGAATTTATCTATACGCACCGGTGTAGAAGTGGCGGTTGCGGCTCAACCTCGTCCGGTGAAGCCTTCTCCCCTGCCGAAACTGCGCACGGATTTGCCTGCCGACTCCAGCTTCAACCTGCAATTGGTGGCTAATTTATCGCATGAGGAAACTTCCCGACAGCTCAACACTTTGTTTGCGGGCAAGGAATACACGTTTGAAAACGGCAAACACAACATTTTTGTAGAAAGCCTTCAACTCAGTGGCACCGGCGAAAAAATGCTGGTTGGGGTGAAGTTTAAAGGGAAAGTAGCCAAAGGCGGATTAATGCGCCAAAAAGTGAGTGGTGAAGTTTGGCTGGCTGGCAAACCGGTTGTTGATACCGCAAGCGGTGAACTTCGTGTGAAAGAAGTGGACTTTGAATTAGAAAGCCGCAACTTCTTCGCAAAGTCTGCTCAGTGGATGTTCAAAGGAAAAATAGAGAAGGAAATACAAGAGAAGATGGTATTTCCGGTGAAAGCCAAGTTGGAAGAAGTACGACAAATGGCCGAAGCCGCGGTGAACAGTCCCATGCTTGGCGATAAAGTAAAATCAAGTGGCAAGATAAGACGCATCACCCCGTCCAACATCCGTTTCACCGACAACGAAGCTTTAATCCTGCTTCAAATCGACGGCCTGCTGAATGTAAAACTCCAGAAGTTGTAAGAGGTGGAGTGTACCAACAAAAAAGCCCCGGTTTCCCGGGGCTTTTTTGTTGGTGGTGCTGCTCAATCACCAGCTAATTTTTCTGACTTCGGTTTGGCTTGTGCCTTGAATGCGAAGCATGTAAACGCCAGAGAGTAGGTTTAAGTTTCTTACCAAACGTCCGGTTTCGGCCGGGTTAATTTCTTCCCAAACTTTTCTTCCGTTCACATCAAACAGGGTAAGCGAGGATAGTTTATCGGAGCCCCAGTTTTCTAAGGTCAGGTAGCCGGAGTTTGCCCACACTTTAAGTTGGGCAGCGTTCATCACCTGATTGCCTGGTGGAGTAGTTGGTGAAGGTCTGAAGTGGAGCACCAATCGTTGCTCGTCGGTACCGGCTTCCAGCTGAAGCGCGATGGATTTGTCGGTCACCAGCGTAAAACGATTCAGCTTTTTATCTTCCAACCAGATTTCGGCGTCTTTCCAGTTTTCTTTCTTCTGAAGCTGGAATTGGGCCATTCCGGCTTTAGCCGCCATTACCCCCAGTGGCACTTGAACAACTTCTGTTAAAGCTCCAAGACCCTGAATGTCATAAGCTTTTCCATTCAGAAGTGAATAAACCTGCAAGTCAGACTGACCGAACATCTTCTTCGCATCCCACATCGGGTCGTATTGGTTGGTTGCTCTGGAGTCGAAGCCGATGAGGGTGGTAGAAGTACGTTGTACATTGCTCAAAGCGAAGAATGCTCTAGCTGTTTCCTCTGCTTGCTGACGGAAGAGACTTGCAGAACTTGCTTTCCGGGACTGATTTCGGAAGCGGGCTTGAGCACCTACTGCTTCAACAAAGAATCCCTGACTGGATGGAATATCGAATGCACCAGAGGTGAGGTTTCTGGCTACGTAATCAGCTCCGCTGACGTTATTCTGGGCATTAGCAGCACCATATACGAAGGGCCGATCCCAGAAATATACTGCTCCGTTGATGCGACCTGCATTATCGAGAAGGAATGCCTGTCCATCTATGCCGCTTGGATAAGGGTTGCCTAAGAGGTTCCAGTCGTCGTTGGCACCGGGATTCATTACCAAAGTTACGTCGGTATTGGAGCTGTTGGCAGTTCCGGAGAACTCGACCAAGCCTGAGTTGGAAGCGGTATATCCCATGCCAAAACTCATGGGCGTATTGGAAGGAAGGTTCGCGCCAAAGGCGGAAGGCATCCAGGATTGGTTGGATGCGTCGAATCTTCTTAAATCGCTGTTGCCTAGAACACCCACCGTACTTCCGGCAACCGGACTGCTCCAGAAGTTGTATCTCAGGTTAGAAGTGCTGCCTTGTCGGCGAACTTTAAGGGTTCCATTGAGGCTTCCGCCACCTCCTACTACTGCATCTTGGTCAAGTAGTGAGGCAAAATCCTCCAGCCGGACTGTACCACCGGAAGCTACATTCAATGCTGCACTTCGAATACTGAGCGTTTGTCCTCCATTAACTTGAAGTAATCCTGCCACATTTCCGCCATTGGTTACTGTGAGGTCAGCATTCAGGGAAAGAGTTCCGCCATTGGCAATTTGAACTGCGCCAACACTTCTGTTATCAGCCAGTGTAACAGCAGTCCCGGCATCTACCCGAACAAGGGCAGGAGGATTTAAAGCGGTCCACTCAGAGGCTTGAGTGAAGTTTGAACCGGAGTAACGCAAAGTTCCGGTAGATGGGTTGTATACAGGAGCTAAACTTCCCAATACATTGGATTCAATAGTTCCTCCAGGGGCTATGGTTAGGGTTCCTGCTACTGAAAATGATCCATTTCTAACGAGCAGGCCTGTTCTTAATTCAAGAATAGCATCTTGTTGAATTTCTACATCATAAACGCTATGATCAACATTTTGAACTGAGGATGTAAGTCCTTCAACCCTTAATTTACCTTGGCTAACCATTACATTGAGGTTACCTCCGCCTATAAGGCCATCACCTTCTAAGGAGCCGCCGTTGAAAACGATGCGGGTTAAACTATCTGCACCAAAAGTTCCACTAAAATTTAAGACTGCCAAAGTAGATGCTCTAAGACTACCTGAATTAAGCAGTAAATCACCACGAAGTGTTAACCCACCAACCAAGCTAACAATAGCAGGGCGATGGAGGTTGAGATGACAAAGCGGACCCGCAGGCGCAATTGTTTGGGCTGCAGTACCACTTCCACCCAAAATAAAAGTGGAGCCTTCTAAACCAGAAAGGTTTGACCCTGACAATGAGCCGTTGAGCTGCAGGGTGGAGTTAACGCCCAAAACCATATTTCCTGAAGTAAGATTGAGCGTCCTGTTTATCGTTCTGTTTCCTGTAGTGGTTAAGGTGCTGCCGCCTGAAACAGTCACATTTCTAACGCTAGTAAAGCTTTCCGGCCATTCTAATCCGGGAGAGGTGTTTACCGCATATTCCAGATTGACAGAGTCGGTGAACGTGGGACTTTGAGCCAAACTTCCACCAGCTCTCAAAATGCTTGTTCCGGCTGCCATGGTTAGAACTTGTCCACCATGGCTCAACGATCCTTGAAGTAGATTGAGATTGGCATTGATTTGAACGGGGCTGGTGAGGGTAAGTCCGGCTGCATTGTCTAACACCATAGTAGTAAAAATTTCCCCTAATGCACTTGCTTTTCCAGCTTGCTGGGCAGCACTGCCTCTGAAAATTACCGAGCGAGTGTTGGTTAATAAGCTGGAGGTTGCACCAGCTACATAGTTTCCTTGAATTACTAGGTTTCCACCGCTTTGGTTAGATAAACCTAAGGTCCCGTTTAGGGTAAGATTTCCTCTTACAAAAGCTTCATTGGTATGACCATTCATACCAATAGTGGTTCCGCTGTTGATAATCACATTCCAAGGCACACCAGGCCCTGAGCTGCCTGGCAGCCATTCGTTAAATCGATTGTAATCGGAATTGTATTGCAGCGTTGCACCTGTTTGATAAGTTAGTGGACGAGTGAGAAACCCTCCTCCATTGATTCTTAGTAAACCTGACACCGTAGAACCTGTTGGAACATCCAACTCACCACTGATGTGCACATCGTTAAGCGCAACTGCATTTCCTGAAAACACTGCCCTTCCGGCTAGGCTGAAAAGGCTTCCTGAAGGACTTGAAAGGGTTCCATTGTTGATGATCACCCCGTTGTTGGGCACCGTAATGGTTCGGGTATTGCCATCACTTGTTACCCAAGTAGCTCCCGACTGAATGGTTAGTGAACCAACGTTGGCATTGGTATCAAGCGTAACAGTATGACCGGCAGCGATGGTAACAGTGGCATTGTTTCCTGGAATTACACCTGCACTCCAGGTTGCAGGATTAGACCAGTTGCCCGAACTGATAGAATTCCAAACTAAAGCTCCGACTGTATAGCTGTAATTCAACCCACCATTATTCAGGAAACGCAAAGTAACCATATCGAAGTTGGAGGAGGGATTGTTAACTGTGGTGCTCAAAACATAGTACTGGACAGTGGTATTTTGTGAAAATCCTGGAATAGTAGCAGTTCCTGATTGACCATTTACGTTTACAGGAACCAGCTGAGAAGTAGTAAAATTATTGGTGGTGTAACGGACGTAAAAGAGTTCCTGAGGCGAAGGAGTGGCAGAAAAAGCCAGATTTACGGTTACACTTTGATTAGCACCAATGGAGCCGATGGAAGGAGATTGGCTCCAACCCGACATGGTAACAGGCGGATTGGCGGTGTACATAAAAATGGCGCTGGTGTTGGCGTAGCCATTATCTCTCCAGTTCATGGTGTACGTACCCGCCGCGCCAAAAGTGATGCTGTTGTTGGCACCTCCACCGGTGAAATTGTAGTTTTGGACTGTATTCAACTGAACCGTGGTATTTCTCCATCCGTTGTTCCAAGGTCCACTTGCCGGTCCACTAGTAAATAAGAACTGGTACGAGGTGTTAGGCGTTACATTTCCCCCAGAGCTTTGACAATTAATGGCCGTTTGCCAACGACGGTCACCGGTAGTAATGAGACTAATTTGACCAGCCGGCACCAAGGTTGCACTCCTGAAAACCGACCCTGCGGCAGGATAGTTGGTCCAGCCATTCCAGTCTCCAGGCATATTCAGCCCCTCTGGTGCGAAAATCTGTGCAAATGCCATGAAGGGCATGCTCAAAAGCAATGTAAAGAACCCCCAATAGTTCGAGTTAAGGTGTTTTTTCATATTCGCAGTTTGTAGTTTGAATATAACCACTGCTTAGAAAATTTGTTAATATTTTATCAAACACTCTATACAAAATCATGTAGGCGTAGAGATAAAAAACAAACCGTTAGCAGTTGTTTGGCTTATTCTCTGTACTGAATTTTGAAAAGCCCCCGTTTCTTTCGTTTTACGCCGGGAAGTAATAGGGTTTTCTCGTTTAAGATAAAGGCATCTCCAGGTATGATAGCAGCGTCTGTTAAATCAGGACTGAGGGTGATGCGAGGGGATATTTCACCTAAACTATTCACGGTAAACTGTAAAACGCTGGTCTTACTTCTGCCATCTTCATTGAAAATGAACCTCAAATTATCCCTTTGGGGAACCATAAGGAAAGAATTCAGATACAAATCGTTGACCGAGACTTGAGATTTGGGTAAAATAAGATTCCAATCAATTGTTCCATCTGGATTAAGAGAAAGCAAGACAATCTCTTCAAAGTAGTGGTAGGTAACAGACTGCTGAACAGGGAAACCCTGAGAATAGGTTACATACGTTTGGGTTTGCTCATATTCAGACTCTAAAACCAGGATAGAACCACCATCAGACCTCGCTACTACATGCCTAACTTGATAATCGGCTAGGTCTTTTTCTTTTCTCGAAGACTTGTAGCTATTGAGTTTAGACTCAAAATCCTGATTGAAACGCTGAAAACCGATTCGTTCGAGTTGAAAGGTGTCGGAACCTATGGTGGCGGTAAAGGCACCGCTGATGCTAGACCGTGTGCCTGAAGAAGTTAATCCGGTGAGGAGGATTTTATGATTCTTTTTATCGAGAGCTAAGCCAGCAACATTAAGAAAATCTCTTAATCCGGTAATCATGACCCTTTCTACAGTTCCGGTATATCGGTCAGTTCGGTAAAGCGTGTACTTAAATCTATCAGGACTTGAATTGGGAAGCGTACGGTCGAAGGAATGAATTAGCATCAAAAGGTTTCCATTTTCATCGAAACTCATGCTTCTTACATCATAGACAAGGCGGGCATCTTCAAGGCTAAATTCGGCTTGTTGTACTGGTTGAAGCTGATTACTTAAAAACTTTACGGTAAGCTTAGCGGGCAAATCCTGCTGTTGTTCCTGATAGTGAACTGCCGCATACAAGCCTAATTCATCTTCCTGAATCACCTTAAACAAAGATCTTTCTGGCGATTCTATTTGTTGACGGTCAAACACCGTTTGTGCTGGGGCAAATGGGCTATTGTCGAAAGGAACGTCTAAGCTGAATAAGCCGTGGCGGTTGCTTGTTCTATTAAACAGTGAAAAGAACACTTTTAGATGGTCGCCTTCTACTGTAACTTCTTCGATTTCCAAATCCTTCTCGGTAAATGGCAGTTTTTTGCTGAAAAGTTGCTGAAGACCATAAGAGTAGCGTTCAATCACTCGCTCTTTAGGGCTCGACATATAAACGAAAAAGCTTTTGTTGTCGGCTCCTATTACCTTATACTGATTGAATTTACGACTGTCTTTCGAAAAAGACATCCATGTGGCCAATTGCCCATGAACAGTGCCGGATAGCAGGTATAAAAGCGGAAATAAAACCACTACTTTATTAACCAAATGACAATACCTGTTCATAGCCTCAACTCCATTTATACAAAGGAAAGATAATCCTGAAAGTGGTGCCTTTACTTGGCTTGCTTTCTTTTACAAAGATTTTTCCACGGTGGTAATTCTCAATAATGCGCTTGGCTAATGTTAACCCCAATCCCCAACCTCGTTGTTTGGTGGTAATACCTGGCTTAAAAATGCTTTTCACAAGATTCGCCGGTATTCCTTTCCCTGTGTCGATAAAGTCGATGTAAGCGTTTGCTCCTTTTTGTGATACTCGAACAACTATTTCTCCGAAACCTTCCATAGCGTCCACAGCATTCTTGGCTAGATTTTCTACTACCCAATCAAACAGAGGTTTGTTGAGTGCAACCATGGCGCCTTCAGACTGATCATCGAGGGTCACTTTAACATGGGAAGGCACTCTTGCCCGCATATAGGCCAAACTTGTCTCTAAGGTTTCACCCAAGTTGGTAGGCTCCAATTTGGGAATGGAGCCTATCTTACCAAAACGGTCGGTAATGGTGCTTAATCGTTGAATATCACGCTCAATTTCGGCTATCATCTCACCATCTTCTTCCCTACCCAGTACTTTCAAGTATTCTACCCAAGCCATCAACGAACTTATGGGGGTCCCCAACTGATGCGCGGTTTCCTTCGCCATGCCCACCCAAACGAAATCCTGCTCATAATTCCGAGCCATGTGAAATGCGAGGTAGGAAACGAGTAAAAACAACCCAATTACACCGATTTGAAAATAAGGATAGTAGCGGAGTTGGTACAAGAGGTCAGAGTCGCTGTAATAGATGTAATTGGTATAACCTCCTTCGAGTGGCATGGAGATAGGCGCATGTTGAGCACGCATCACTTCAAGAAGGTCCATGAGATAATTCTTGCGATTGGCTTTTTTCTCCGCGATGTTCCGGTATTCAATAATTTTCAGGCTATCATCTACAACAATTACCGGGATATTGTCGATGGTCCTTATATAGTCCAGGAGGAAGTTTTGGTTGATGACTACGCCATCAATCGGGGTAGAAAGTTCCTTGATCGCGCGTGCAAACATGTTCATTTTGCTTTGCTCTTCCCGTTCGATGTCTTTCACAATTCGATTGGTATAGAGAATAGACAAGGCACCAAGTACCATGGCTATAAGCAGAAGCGCGAGCTTCCAATACGACTTCTTGTAATAAATCGATTTGATTAACATGCCTGATGCGAATAACGCGCAAAGGCAGCATTATTTCACCCAGTTACCCTAATCCGGGCAATTTTGTGGCGTTAAAAAGTAGAAACGAGGGTAAATCGGAAGCCGTTAAAGGCTGGCTCAACCCTGCAGACCCCACCAGTACAAATTACACCTTGTACCTGGCGGACATATCCACCAGTGAGTCGGCTTCTTCCAAAGTTTACCGCTCCAAAAACCGTCCAATAATGCACCCTACGGTCAGCATTTTTATTTCCGTAGTTCCACATATCCATCACAGACAGCGAAAATTTTGGAGCCACATTGTATTCTACCAAGCCCCACAACCAAGAACCCAAGTCTTGCTGTGTGGACATGTGTGAGAATTCCATACGTAGTGATTTCTTCCTGTTGATCTTATAAACAAATTCAGTAAACGGAGTCCAAGTATGAACCATTGAGTTAGCCACTCCTTCGTAAACGGTTTGGTTGTAAATCTGACGTTGTAATCCGGCAGTGGCAGTAAACGACTTACTCAGTTTGAACTTGCCTTCGATGTTAAATTCTTGGTACAACCTTTCACCATTCGGACGTTTAACGTCGGAATAATTAATCTGGATCGTGTGTTTTTTGGCAACGGTCATCACCACATCGGCCATTAATCCACGTTCTCCAACCAACTGAGTAGCCGGCGCATAGCGGCTGGTTAATCGCCAGGTGTTCATCTTCACTGAAGGCGGAATAAAGTTGATGAGTCCATTGTTGAGGGCCTCATTCGGATTCACCCTAAAATCGAAGAAATCGGTGCTTTTGTACTGAATGCTGGCACCAAAGCCGGGTTGGGAATAAGAAAGGCTGCCATACATCACTTGTCCATCTCGATTCACCAATCGGCTAGTGGCATCATAACCGGCTTCTCTGGTCTTTCCGGCATACTCTAAATTCATGGTAAACCGCTTGTAGTTGACCGCAGCATAAGCCGAGTAGGCCCAAGTGTTGGCCATAGGCACAAACCGGTCGGCTACCGGAAGATTGTTGATGTTGTTGACTACTGTATTGAGTGAATTGTCATCGAGCGTACGGTTTACAATCCCAAAGCCAGGTTGGATGTTGAGGTCTTTCCCAAGATTCATGGCTCCTTCCAAGTTGATTCCTTTAATGATATCGGAATAGGTGCCGAACTGAAACTTCTGCTTTCCGGTGAAGGCTTTTACGCGCCATTGATCGGAAATATCATACTTCAGCCTAATGCCTTGCATGGCGTAATCCAGGTTCTGCCCGCGTCCTTCATAAGCCCGGAATATAATGCCCGAGCCAATTTGGTCGTAGAAGTAGCCCAAGGTTACGTCGAGCTTCTCAATTTTCTTCCTAACAAACCAAAAACCGAGTCCTTGGCCTGAAAAAGCAGCACGCGGATTGCGGAGTCCGGAATTATTAAACAAATCAAAGCGCACCCCTGCACTGAAATCTTTATCCGTATAATTCACGGTCAACCAGCCTTCAGTGGATGAAAGCTGCCTTTTGTACTGAGGTGGAACTGTAGCTTCCGGCCCAAGTACCACCGTATCAAGCAGATAAAAATTTTGATAGATCTCTATATCGCCGGTTATCTTGCCTTGCGACAAGACCACAAATGGAGTTAAAAGACTTAAGAAGAATAAAAAAAACTGGCGTCCAGATAAGCGCATCCTACTTTTCCGTTATTATTGGATGCAAGAACGAAAATCTACTCCACCTTATCAAAAAAGGCAAGGTCTTTGCGTTCACTTGGCAACTAAGATTATGAAACGATTTGTTTTTTTTAACGTTTTGCTGGCATTGATGCTTCAATACAGCCCGGTATCAGCTCAAGATTCCAAAGGAGATGTGATGCCAGAAGTGAAATTGACGAACTTGAAAGGTGAGCAGATTAATCTCGCCAGCCTCGTCAAAAACAACAAGCTTACTGTAGTAAGCTTTTGGGCTACTTGGTGCTCGCCTTGCAAAAAGGAACTCACCAATATTGCCGAGCTCTACCAAAACTGGAAGAAGGATTATGGGGTAGAAGTGGTGGCCATTTCCACTGATGATGCTAGAAATAAAGACCGGGTAAGGGCTTATGCCGAAGGAGTAAACTGGCCGTTCGTAATTCTTTTAGATCCCAATGAAGACATGAAGCGCTCATTAAACTTCCAGTCTATTCCTTACACCCTCCTAATCGATAAAACAGGCAAAATTATCTACCGCCACAATTCTTACGTAGAAGGCGATGAATTCATCCTCGAGGAGAAAATCGTCAAAGAGTCGAAGTAAATACGTGCTCTTCTGAATGAAAAAAGCCGCCCATGGGCGGCTTTTTTATTGATTATTGAGATAAGAGGCTACACAGAACAGATGGTCATTAACTGAATGGTAGTGCAATTGAGCCAACCGATCCGGGGTTCCTTCCCTTCGGATATGGCCTAAAGTAGGAAAACCCTCTCTTTCAGCCGCATTGGTACCCAATTCTCGCCTAAAATCGAGGCCTCTGTTGCTATCTAGTTTATACAAAGCTTCACGAGCGGTCCACAATGCTGAAAGCTGAAGCAAACCTTGCTGCGCCCATTCACATTCTTCTCTAGTAAAAACACGGTCTTTGATGCGAAGCAAGCGTGGATGTGGCGCTTCTACATCCATCCCAATTTCAAAAGGGGCCAAAGCAACCGCAACCATACATGGTGCATGGCTGATGCTGAGTTTTAGGGTTGTTTGAGCAAGAAATGGTTTCCCTGTAGGCAATTTTTGCAATTGACTTGTTGCTCCTGGTAATGCTCGCTCCAATAAACCACGGGCAGCATCAGAAGCTTCACCAGGTAATAACGGCTGCTCGAAATAAGTCCACCACAACCTATATCCGTTTTCTTCGAAAATCCCGCTGCTCATCTGTTTCTTTGTGCGAAGTTAATCATGTCTGTTACCGTTGAAGGAATAACTAAACTCGAAGGCCATGTGGATAGCCTATACGCACTGTCTGGAGGCCTAGAACCGCATAGCCTCTACTCCGGTGGTGGCGATGGCTACATTGCAGAGTGGGACATTCGCCAACTTCGCGATGCCCGATTGCTAGTAAAAGTGCCTGCATCGGTTTATGCCTTCAACCTACTTTCTTCTTTAAAAATGCTGCTTATAGGAACTCGTAATGGCGGGTTTCACTTGGTGGACTTGAAAGAAAGAAAAGAAAAAAGATTGCTCAAATGGTCCGATTCGCCCATCTGGGCAATGATTACATGTGAAGAAGCCGGCTTTATCGCCTTGGCAGGAGGCGACGGATTTCTCACCTTGCTGCCGATGAATCGATTAGACGAGCTTACTGCCGCCATTCGAATTCCGATTAGCACTGCGGCTATCCGCTCCCTCAGTTGGGACGGCACTCAAGGCACGCTTTACGCGGGCGCAAGCGATGGCCATATTTATGCGTTACAACTAAATTCAAAAAACATCACCCAACCTACTCACTGGTCAGCTCACCGATTTTCGGTGTTTTCGCTCTTGCTTCAACCTGACAAACAACGCTTGATCTCCGGTGGCCGCGATGCTTTACTTCGAACCTGGCCACTAACCAATGCATCCGATCCGCTGTTTTCCGCACCAGCACATTGGTACACCATCAATCACTTAATCTTTAGCCCTGACCAACAATGGCTGTTGTCAGCATCCAGAGACAAAACCATTAAAATCTGGAATGCCGACAACCTCGAACTACTCAAGGTGATGGACTGGGAACGCTACGGCATTCACACCCACAGCATCAACCGCCTTTGTTGGCTCGGTGATTTCGTTTTCTCCGCCGGGGATGATAAAAAAATTGGGGTTTGGTCCGTAAAAATGGAAGCATGAAACAAGACCAAACCGACATCAGGAATTTTTACGATGACTTTGCCGCCGCCCAATTAGAAAACGGCGTCAATGAAAGGCTTTATGCTTGTTTCAAGCGACTCAAAAAATTGGGCATTGCGAAGGCAGAACATGTACTTGAACTTGGCTGTGGAGTGGGTTCGTTTACTGGCTTGCTACAGTCGGTCTTGCCTGCCGGAGCCCTAGAAGCGGTGGATTTGAGCCCTGCTTCTATCGAGTTGGCGCAAAGCAGAATTGGCGCCTCGGCTAAATTTACCGCTGCCGACATCCTTCACTACCAACCTCATGCGCCTCAATTCGATATCATCATCCTGCTGGATGTAATCGAACATATACCTTTAGAACAGCATGATGAACTTTGGAAACATTATGCGCCAAAGTTGAAAACCGGCGGAAGATTGGTCATCAACCTGCCTAATCCGGCTTACTTGGAATGGGAACAAACCCAAAAGCCTGAGCAACTCCAGATTCTGGATCAGCCTGTACCTATAAACCAACTGCTCCGTCAGCTTTTTCAAACAGGATTAACCTTACTTCAATTCGAAACTTATACCATTTGGTCTGAAAATGATTATCACTTTATCGTTTTTGAAAAAGCCCCTGCTTACGAGGAAAAACTCATTCGGAAGTCAGCACCATTTTTGACTAAACTTCAACTCAAAGCCCATCATTATTGGTTGAAATGGCGATTCCGCTACTAGATGAATTGCATTAACCTTATTGTTCGCCGTCATTGTAAAAATGACACCTTACAAAATTGACAATGGAGTTAAACCCGAAAACATATGAACCAAATATCGAACTAACAGAGTTTGTCAAACGATATTGGACACTAGACGGTGAAA
>JAIXUI010000085.1 GCA_027484125.1 Bacteroidota bacterium
AACGCTCAGTCTGTTCGCCCTATGGCATCTGCACGTACTCAATCAGGTCAAACCATTTGGTCCAATGATTTCTCACAGGCCAATACCTGGACCCTCACTACCAGCGTTACCGGCGCTGGCGCTAACAACAATTGGGTAATCGGAACTGCCGGCCCAGCCGGTTCTTTTGCTATCCCCGTCATTCAGTCTGCAACCCGTGCGAACGGTTTTGCGCTATTCGATTCAGATTTGCTTTGTTCAGGCAACCAAATTGCTAACCTGACTACCTCCTCCAACATCAATCTCACCGGACAGTCAGGTGTTGTTTTAGAATTCCAACAACAATACCGTCGCTATTTTGACTCTACTTTCGTGCTAGTATCAAATGACGGTGGAACTACCTGGACTCGTTTTGAGGTGAACCGTACACTTTCCAACAACGACTTTTGTAATGGAAATCCTGAAACAGTTCAACTCGACATTTCCTCAGTAGCCGGAAACCAAGCACAAGTTAGAATTCGTTTCCAGTTCTTCAGCCCTTCTTCACTCAATTCACAAGCGGGTTGCGGTTATGCTTGGATGATCGACGATGTTCGCATTTTCGCGAAGCCAAACAACGACCTGAAAATGACCGATATGTCAATTATTCAGGGTCCTCTTGATACTGCGGTGGCCGGAAACTACTTCCAAGCTCTGACCCCTGCTCGTCAATTCCGTCCTCATACTTTTTCTGCACAAGTGCTCAATTTTGGTAGCGCACCTCAGCCAAACGCAAGATTGGTTGGAACTATCACCAAAGGTTCAGGAAGTGTATATACCAATACCTTCAACTTTGGAACTGCCCGTCCAGGTGTTGACACCTTCCTTCACGTGGCGAGCCCAGCCTTCAACCCTACCCCAGTTGATTCAGGCATTTACCTCTATACTTTAAACGTTACATCTGACTCAGCTGATGCTAACCAAGCTGATAACACCCGCGAAGTTCGTGGCGTTGTAACTCACGCAAGCAACCGCGTACTTTCTAACGCTTACTTGCCACCTTATAACACCTTAATTACCAGCTCTACGTCTATCGGAACCAACAGCTTTGGTGCTGACTCTCATGATGGATTCCGTGTTGCGAACTTCTTCAGCATGGTTAACCCTGATACCGTAACTGCTGTAACTGTTCGTCTTGCGGCTGGTACAGTTCCAGGTGGCGACGTGGTAGTTTCCATTCGTGATACTGCCGGTATCTTCACTAACTTCAATACTGCACTTACGGGAGCAAACAGCTTCCCTATCGTTTTACAAAGCGATAATTACACCATCACCTCTGCAGATACTACCTCCAGACTTATCACCATTCCAATTCCTGATGTGCTGCTTACCGGAACCAATCAGGCTGCAGCCAAAGTATTAAGCCCAAAAGGATACTTTGTTTCTGTTGAGATGTTCTCTAATGCTGATGCCAACAGAATTCGCATTTTGGACGATGAAACTGTAACCAACCCAACTTGGTCTTCTCTCATCTTCATTCCAGCTACTGCTACTGATCCGGCTCGTTGGTTTACCAATGGTAACAACTTTGGAATTGGTGTTCGTTTTGGTGGCGCTAGCGGCTCAACTGTTGCAGCATCTGATTTGAAAAACAACAGCTTCAAACTGTTCCCAAACCCAACCTCAGATCTTACTAGCCTTACTTACAGCTTAACTCAAGCTGCTGATGTACAAATCCGTGTACTCGATTTAACGGGCCGCGCAGTTGAAACCCTTCAGTTAGGCCGTCTGTCTGCTGGTGATTTCCGTCAAGACCTCAACACTGCCGGTCTTCGTGCAGGTGTTTACATGGTTGAGCTTCAAGCTGGATCCGCTCGTGAAGTGAGCCGCTTGGTTATCGCTCGCTAATCAATTTTCTCTTTTTCATAGAAAGCCTGTGTCCTCCGACACAGGCTTTCTTGTTTATATTTGAACGATGATGCTCCCTTACACGCCGGAATGGGTCACTCAGTTGGTAGATGCCTATGGCGATCGGAAAGCGATTTCCCCGGATTCGCTTTCGCATCTTAAAATTCGACTGAATCGGTATTTCAACCCTGAAAAACCCGCATTAAGCATCGTATTAATTGCTTACAACGAAGAGCGATTAATCACTCGAACGCTGGCCAGTATTGCCAGTCAAAGGCTTGAAGTGCCAGCAGAATTAATCATAGTCAACAACAACAGCACTGACGAAACTGGAGAAATTCTGCGTGATCTTAACGTTAAAGCTGTTTTCGAAAAAATACCCGGGCCTGGCGCAGCTCGACAAGCAGGCTTAATCGCAGCTAAAGCTCCGATTGTGCTATTTGGGGATGCCGATACGCTTTATCCAGAGTCTTGGGCACAGGAACACTTCAACAACATCATGCATCAAGGAGTGGTAGTAAGCTATGGCCGGTATTCTTTCGTGCCGGATGAAGGTAAAAGCAGGGTTAAACTGGCATTTTGGGAACTCTTAAAGGACCTTGGCTACGACTTCAAACATTTAAGCAGGCCTGAAATGTGTGTATTCGGCTGTACGTTCGCTGTAGTTCGGCTTATGGCCATTCAAGAAGGGTTCAACTTATCCCTTCGACGGGGTGAAGACGGCTACATGGCCTTCAAAATGAAAGCATACGGCCAACTAAAAATGTTGAGAACAGCCAGCAGCCGCGCCTTCACCGATGTAGAAGGCATGCAAATAAATAATCAAAGCTTGCTGGTACTGGCTTGGAAAAGGATTACCAGAGAGCTCAAACGGGTTTGGATATATTTCGGCAAAGAAAAAAAGGACTATAAACATACCCATGAAAGCCTGATGAACCCTGAAAACAAATCCCAGAAACACTAACTTTCCAACGATAATATGTACCAAACGCTTCTTTTTGAAATAGATGGACCGGCTGCCATCATCACGATTAACAGGCCGGATAAGATGAACGCCCTAAACAGGCAGGTGTTAGCTGAAATTGATGAAGCGGTGAAAGCTGCGCTTGAAAACACGGCTGTTGCTGGAATTATCCTCACCGGCTCAGGCTCAAAAGCCTTTGCTGCAGGTGCTGATATTGCAGAGTTTTCCGGATTTAGTCCGGAAGAAGGAACTAACCTGGCTGCTGTAGGCCATGGCATCTTTAACCGCATTGCCAACGCTGCTAAACCAGTAATTGCAGCAGTGAATGGTTTTTCTTTGGGTGGAGGTTGTGAACTTGCAATGGCTTGTCATTTCCGTGTAGCCAGCGACAATGCTCGCTTTGGCCAACCGGAAGTTAACCTGGGGCTGGTACCTGGATACGGCGGAACTCAACGACTCGTGGAGTTGGTGGGAAAGGGCCGCGCTATTGAGCTGCTGATCACCGCTGATATGGTGAAAGCCGATGAAGCTTACCGCATTGGGTTAGTGAATCACGTAGTAAGCCAGGAAGATTTGCTTCCCAAATGCAAAGACATCATCAGCAAAATAGCAGGAAAAGGACCTCAAGCTGTAGGCGAATGTATCCGTTTGGCGCAATTAGCCACCAGCTTAGAAGATGGCTATACCGAGGAGATAAAAACCTTTGGCGCTATCTTCCAGACTCCCGAGTTTATTGAAGGCACTCAAGCCTTCCTCCAAAAACGTAATCCACAATTTGAACGATGAAAAAAATACTTGTGCTAGCTGTAGCAACTGTCTTAAGCTTTTCCGTAAGCGCACAAAAGACGCCTACTAAGCCAAAATCTACCGGCAAAAAACCAAAAACTACTGCTACTACCAAGCCTAAAACCAGTACACCAACCCCTACACCCAACAAAGGCAGTAATAGCCTAAGTCAGGACATGGTTTCATCAGGCTTAAAGGAGCTTTTAGTTTTAGGTGGTCAAAATGCCGCTTCTTTCTTGGCGGGCGATCAAGGATTTACCGGGAATCCAAGAGTGGCCATCCCTTATCCGGCAGAAGCTGCTCCATTGGCTGCTCAACTCAACACCATGGGTGCAGGTCAACTGGTTAATGACTTCAACAAAGCCATGAACAGGGCTGCCGCCTCTGCGGTAAATGCTGCTGTTCCGGTTATGACGGATGCGGTAACTAAAATGACCTTGGCTGATGCTATCAGTATCTATAAATCAGAAGGCGCCGGTGCTACCAATTACCTTCGGAACCAGTCCGGCAAAGAATTAAGAATGGCCTTTCAGCCTATTGTTGATCAGCACTTAGAGTCTGCGGGTGTTTCTAAAATTTGGAACCGAATGGGAGAAATCTATAATAAAGTCCCCTTTGTAAAGCCGGTAAACACCAACCTTTCAGACTATGTTACTCAGGAAATGACCGAGCGCTTCTTTGTTAAACTCGCTGAAGAAGAGTTAAAACTGCGTCAGAATCCCGGCGACCAAGCTTCAAAGCTGCTGCAAGGACTACTTCAGCTTAAATAATCGACGCTATGTCCTCTTCTTCTAATCAGTCAAAACTGTACACCCTTGCGGTAGTCTTCTTCTTTTGGGGATTTGTGGCAGCTTCAAATGGCATTTTCATTCCGTTTTGTAAAAGCCATTTTTCGCTGTCTCAGTTTCAAAGCCAGCTCATAGACTTCACCTTTTACGGAGGCTACTTCATTGGCTCTATCTTGCTATTTGTATTCAGTAGCCTGGCCAAAGTGGATATTCTTAATCGAATTGGCTATAAAAAAGGCATCATTTACGGATTGTTGATTTCAATCCTTGGAGCGTTAGCCATTATTCCCAGCGTTCAGGCGGGCTCTTTCAACCTCATTCTAGCATCCTTCTTCCTGATTGCACTAGGATTTAGCTTGCAACAAACTGCTGCACAGCCTTTTGTGGCTGCGTTAGGTCCTGTTGAAACCGCTACCCACCGTTTGAACTTTGCTGGTGGAGTCAACTCGCTCGGCACCACGCTCGGGCCACTGATTGTGAGTTATGTCTTGTTTGGCTCAGTTACCAATGCTGGCGAAGCTTCTCTCGGAAATATCAACACCCTCTACCTCATTCTTGCCGGTGTATTTGGAGCAGTAGCCCTCTTCTTTTCCATTTCCAAATTGCCGGATGTAACCAGCAATGAGGCTTTCGAAAAAGTAGGCGCAGCGCTCAAATATCCGCAGCTTTGGCTCGGCATGATTGCCATTTTCATGTATGTAGGAGTGGAAGTAACCATTCAAAGTAACTTAGGCGCCCTGCTTCAGCTTCCTGATTTTGGAGCCATGGAAGAAAGTAAGATTTCCGGCTTTATCTCTTTGTACTGGGGCAGCTTGATGATTGGTCGCTGGACCGGAGCGGTCTCGGCTTTCAACCTCAGTAAATCCACTAAAAAACTGCTTACGGTAGTGGTTCCTTACCTCGCTTTTGGCGTTATTCTCCTCGTAAATTCATTAAGAGGCAACGATATCTCGGAATTGCTTCCTTATGCAGGCTGTATTGCGGTGCTGATTATTGGCTTCTTGATTGGTCAGGAACGCCCCGCTACCTCGTTGTTTATCTTCGGATTGATCGGGTTGGTAGCGATGCTCATTGGCTTGATGAGCACTGGAACCATCGCCCTTTATGCCTTCCTTAGTGGCGGCTTGGCCTGCTCCATCATGTGGCCCAGCATCTTCTCGCTGGCCGTTGCCGGATTAGGCAAATACACCAGCCAAGGCTCTTCATTCCTCATCATGATGATTCTTGGAGGCGCTATAATTCCTCCTTTCCAAGGCAAGCTGGCGGATATGCCAGCTATTGGCATCCATGCTTCTTATGTGGTTACGCTGGTGTGTTTCGGGTATATCACTTTCTATGCACTTCGTGTACGCAAAGTGCTTCAAAGTCAGGGCATTCAAGTAGATGATGTGGCTGCCGGTGGTGGTCATTAATTCTCAACTTGCAAACCGAACCAAACCAAACTTTCCTTTGTACTGTTTCTAAATAAGACTTAACAATATGGCACACGAACTTCCTAAACTCGGTTACGAATACGCAGCCCTCGAACCATGGATTGATGCTGCTACCATGGAAATCCATCACAGCAAGCACCATCAAACCTATATCACCAACCTCAACAACGCCATTGCGGGCACAGAGCTCGAAAGCAAGTCGTTGGAGGAGATGTTTAAAGTAATGTCCACCCTGCCGGTTGCGGTACGCAACAACGGTGGTGGCCACTGGAACCATACTTTCTTCTGGGCGTCCATGGCGCCAAATGCAGGCGGAAATCCTTCCGGCGAGTTAGCTTCTGCTATTGAGGCTACTTTCTCTTCTCTTGATAAAATGAAGGAGGAATTTACCAAAGCCGCCCTTACCCGCTTTGGATCAGGCTGGGCCTGGCTTTGTGCCAAAGACGGTAAATTAGAAATCTGCTCTACCGCCAACCAAGACAACCCACTTATGGACCTTGCGGCTTGCGGAACTCCGCTTTTAGGTCTCGATGTATGGGAACATGCTTACTACCTGAAGTATCAGAACCGCCGACCAGAATATGTGAATGCTTTCTGGAATGTGGTAAACTGGGATGCGGTTGCAGCTCGTCTGAAATAATGCGCAACATCAACTTATCAAAGGCCGTCTTCGTACGGCCTTTGTTGTTTTTAGTGCTTTTGAGTGGCTTTCAGGCTTCCTCTGCACAAGCTCAAGCAGTCCGCTATAACATCAATTTTCAGATAAAAAATATGGGGATTAATGTGGATGGCGCTTTTAGTGAAGTGCAGGGAAATTTCGAGTTTAATCCTGATCAATATCGAAAGGGCTCTATCCAAGTGCAAATTCCTGTGGCAAGTCTGAATACAGGCAACAAGCTAAGAGACCGACATCTTCGTTCCGACGATTATTTCGATGCTGCCCGCTGGCCATACATCCACTTCAAGAGCGATAGCATTAGGCCTTTTGCATCTGCTGGTCAATGGGTGTTGTACGGCAGTTTACGAATTAAAGAAGTGGAAAAGAAAATTGCCATTCCCTTCAAGCTTCACACCAATAAAGAGGGCCAATTTGAGGCAGAAGGAGCACTTACAATCAACCGGCGAGATTACGGAGTGGGTGGAAGAAGCCTGATTTTATCCGATCAGGTTAAAGCTAGGATACAGGTAGTGTTTCCTTGAGCATTAGGGCAATATGACAGGTTGAATCAGCCTAGGTTCATTGCTTACAGGGAAAAAGTATCCAACTTTCCTCTTTTTGAATAAAAGGCATGGGGCTGAAAGACAAGAAATTTGCCTTCAGAAAACCAATACCATGAATAAAAAAGTGATCCTAATCACCGGAGCAAGTTCCGGAATGGGTAAAGAAGCAGCCCGCCAACTCATTCAAGAAGGACATCGTGTTTACACCTTGGCTAGACGAGTGGATCAAATGAAAGATTTAGCTACAATGGGCGGCTTCCCGATGGAGTTAGATGTAACCAATGAAGCCGCAATTCATGCGGTGGTAGAAGAAATTGTCCATCGAGAAGGACATATCGACGTGCTTTGGAACAATGCCGGATATGGCCTCTATGGGTCAGTGGAAGAAATCCCGGTCAAAGAAGCAATCCGGCAATTTGAGGTGAACCTTTTCGGTTTGGCTGCCATCACCCAACAAGTGATTCCACACATGCGAAAACAAAACTCCGGCACCATCATCAACACCTCTTCAATGGGCGGTAAAATGTACACCCCTATGGGCGCTTGGTACCACGCTAGCAAACATGCGGTAGAAGGATTTAGTGACTGCCTACGTTTGGAGCTAAAGGCTTTCAACATTCAAGTAGTAGTGCTGGAACCGGGAATCATCCACACAGAATTTGGCGATGTGATGCTTGAAAACATCGGAAAATATTCCTTGAAAGGCCCTTATAGCAACCTAACCGCTAAACTCATTCAAGCCACTAAAGCACTTTATGACAAAGGCCAAGCATCAAGTCCTGTGGTCATCAGCCAAACTATTTCGAAAATCATCCATGCCAGCAGGCCTAAAACCCGTTACCGAGTTGGACTTTGGGCAAAACCCATGGTTTGGATGCGCATATACCTGGGTGACCGCCTTTTCGATAAAATTGTAATGAGCCAAGTTTAACTTAACCCCATGCTCCATCTTAAAAGCATTGCCGACTTGAACAGGTTAATTCAGATTGAAACCCTTCATCCACTAATAGCAGTCGTTGATTTTGCGAAAGTGGATGAACGTATTCCTCCAGGAACTAAAATCCATGCAGATTTCTATTCCATCATGTTCAAAAACTATTGCACCAACTTGTTGAAGTATGGCCGTCAAACACTTGACTTTCAAGAAGGAAGTTTGATTTGTATCGGACCCAATCAAGTACTTAGCATGGATGATGAAATTGAACAACGTTCCGACCGTTTGGGCTGGGGACTATTTTTTCACCCCGACTTAATTCACGGTTCTATCTTGGGCGAACTAATGGATTCGTACTCGTTTTTCTCTTATGAAACGAGTGAAGCCCTTCATCTTTCCGAAAAAGAAAAGCATGTCCTGCACGACATTGTCCTTCAAATTGAACAAGAGCTTCAGGAAAACATTGATGCACACAGTCAAACTCTCCTTGTCTCGAACTTGGCGTTGCTGCTCAACTATTGCGCGAGGTACTACGGGCGTCAGTTTATTACCCGTAAGCCCAGCCATTCCTCTATTGTTGCTCAAGTTGAACGATTAATCAGGCAGCATATTCGTTTCAAAGAATCGCCTAACAAAGGGCTTCCTACGGTGAAATACCTGGCAGAGCAAACCAACTTTTCTCCCTCCTACTTAAGTGATTTATTGAAAAAAGAAACCGGGCTGTCTGCGCAAGACCAAATACATTACTGGGTTATTGAAGAAGCCAAACAGAGGCTGCTACAATCCAACCAGTCGGTAAGTGAGGTGGCTTACAGCCTTGGATTCGAGTATCCTCAGTATTTCAGTAAGCTATTTCGGGCGAAAACCGGATATACACCCGGCGATTTTCGGAACCTGAACTAACCCTTCCAGGAAGAGGGAGTTTCTAACTCCTTTCAACGATTCTCTCAAAAAAGGCAACTTTCATTAGAAAGAGTTTTAAGGAAAAAAGACATTTTTGAGGAATGAAACGAACGCTATTGATTCTTTCCTTACTGCTTGGCTCCCTGTTTTCCCGCGCTGAGGTGGTATATACTTCTCCTTCTAACATGTACTTTACTACCGGAGGTTATGTGTTTGTGGATGTGAATGTGGACGGAATCAATGACTACCTCATCCGAGCGTTCGACAATGGCTCGCAAACCAAAATCACGGTGAGGGGATACAATGGTTGCCAGGTGGAAGCAGGTTCCGATGGAAAAGCAGTAGGGTTAAGCATGAACGCGCCCGTGGGCAACAATGGCTGGCGCGATACCGCTTTAGTCATCGGTTTCGACTTTAATTTGTACTATTTCCCTATGAACACCAGCTCCTACTTAGGGATAAAACTCAATAAAAACGGCCAAACTTATTTCGGTTATATTACGATGAATATAAGCGGAAGTGGGAGCCTGAACATCGCAAGTGTTTACAACTATGCATTTGAAGATGTTCCCAACCGACCCATTTTCGCTGGTTCTATCTTTTCAGTGAACACCCAGGAAGTTAGGTTGCCTGTTTCGATGTTCTGGAACGGCCATGCGATTCGTTTTCAGACCAATTCAATAACCCATCAAAGACTTTACATTTCCGATATAAGCGGACGCATTTGGGCGGACTTGCCTATAAATCAGGAAGAAGGCACGCTACCCATTTCGCTGGCTCCTGGAATTTGGGTTGCAACCCTTCGAAACGCGATGGGCGAAGTGGAAGGAAGTTTGAAATTCGCCACCAACTAAGCCCAGATTTTCCTCTCCAAGCTCCGTAACAAAGAGCGAAATTCTGGAAGACTTGGGGTTGAAAGGGAAGTGGACAACTATAGCGTCCAATCTTCTAGTTTGATATGCTCCATTCTTTCAAAATCAGACCTGTTCTTCGTTACCAAAATGAGTTTGTTTTGGACGGCTGTTGCTCCAATAAGCAAATCAAAATCGTCTAAAATCGCACCTTTGGTTTTTTAGCCGAGCCTTCTCTCTAGCATAAACGTCGAGTGATGTAAAAATGGGAAGAATGTCAATTTGAGATTGAAATGACTCTATCACAAGTCTATTCTTCTCTTTGAGTGTGCTTTTTTCAGCCCCATATTTTAACTCTGCTATCGTAATCTCTGAAACCGCACAATTCTGGAAACCTACTTGCTGGATCTTTTCTAAAAGGTTAAACTTTCCATTTAAGAAGTAAACGCAAATGTTTGTATCCAACAAATACCTTTTCATAGTTTCATTGACTTTTCATGAAAATTTCTATCCTTTTTAAGCTCAGATAAAAACTCTTCAGCCGGCACATCTAACTCAAAGGCTCCAAAAAGCGAAGCCCAAGTTTTTTCTGGAATTTCTCCTTTTGGCTTTGTTTTCATTGACTGAGAAAGCTCAGCAATAATCTCCAGTTTTTCGTTGACACTCAGTCCTTTCAAAAGATTCAAATAATTGCTTATCAATTTATTATGAGCTGTATTCATTGCGTTTTCTAGTTGATGGATGCTTTGCAAAAGTACAAACAGCACTGTTGTTATCTCTCTGAATGAAGAAATAAGTTACCCGGCATTTTCAAATGTTGAAGCTGATCCATCGCATCAATGGCTCTTTTCTTTTTATAATAAACTGATTCAGTAAAAAATTACGCCAGTTTTCAAGGCACACTAATAAAAGACCTAATTGAAATTTGCAATAGCCCTCGGGATATTTGAGTTTACAGGGGATTTTCAAGATTTCAGTCTTCGATTAAACCAAAAGCGCGAAGCAAGTAAAAACTGTTGCTTCGCGCTTTTGATTTATGGATAGTGACTGGAATTATTTCCCTTTGAACTCCGGCTTGCGCTTTTCGTTAAAGGCTTTTACTCCTTCCTTATAATCGTCTGAATTGCCTGCAATTTGCTGGCAAAGTGCTTCGTAGTCGAGCATGGTGTCTAAATCGGAATGAAAGGATTTGTTCAACATTTTCTTCATCAGTCCGATGGCTTTGGTGGGCGCTTGCGCATAATACTTCACGTATTCGGCTACCACGGCATCTAGTTGGTCGTCGGGCACACAGCGGTTAATCAAACCCCATTCGGCGGCTTGAGCTGCGGGAATCCTGCTGCCCATGGTGCTCATTTCAAACGCACGGGCAGAACCAACCAAGCGAGGCAAAAAGTAGGAGGAGCCGGAATCCAGCACCAAACCAACATTCACAAATACTTCAATCAGCTTCACCGACTCTGCCGCCACTGTAATGTCGCAAGCCAGCGCCAGTGAGCAGCCGGCACCCGCCGCAACTCCATTGATTCGGCCAATTATCGGCTTAGGTAATGCGCGCATAGCGCGGATAATCGGGTTGTAGCGCTTGTGAAGCGAGTCTTCCAAGCTACGCTTCTCCGCATTGGCAATCGCTTTCAAATCTTGACCGGAACAAAAAGCTTTACCGGCACCGGTGAGTACCACCACCCTCACTTCATCATTCTTCGCCACTTGCTTCAAGGCGTCTTGCAAGGCATAACTCTGCGCATCGTCAAAGGCATTGAAAACATCTGGTCTATTTAAGGTGATGGTGGCGCAATGGCCTTCCACCTGCAGGAGTACGGCTTCGTTCATGATTCTGATTTTGCCCCGAATTTCGGCCAATTCCTTCGTTTATCCACGCTATCCATATCATTTAGAATATCAGTCCGTGAAGTCAAGATTTTATTTGATCATATATGTAATTTATAATTTACATTTGTCGTTTTAACATTACATTTGTAACTCAAACTAAACACATGAACAACATTGCCTGGTTGCCTCGTGCAACACGATTACCTGGAATCCTGCTGGCGCTGGCAGGACTTGCCTTGCACATCGGGCTGCAAATTGCCTGGGAGGAGCCTTCAATCTTTGGGGATGAGCTAATAAACGGAGGTTATGAAGGATGGTGGAATGAAATCGCCATGACCTTCTGGTTGGTGGGACATTTTATGCTGGCCTTTTCTCGATTTAAAGTGGAAGATGAATATACCGACCGTCTGCGATTGCTGGCCTTGTACCGCATGGCCATTGCGCTGACCGTGCTCACTTTCATGGTTATCTGGCTCACTTATGACAACTTTCTCAGCATGTCGGTGTATTTGCTTTTCGGAACTATTCCTTTGTACAATGGCATTTTATATTTCCAATGGTGGCGCGACCTTCGCACTTCAAACAATCGGTATGAAGAACAAGCTTAAGGTGTTTCGGGCCATGCGCAACATGGGCCAAAGCGAATTAGCCGAGCAACTTGGCGTAACTCGCCAAACCATTCATGCCGTAGAAAACGGCAAGTTTGTTCCTTCTACTTTATTAGCCATGAAGATGGCAGCCTTGCTGGATACCAAAGTCGAAGAATTGTTCGAATTGGAAGAAAGCGACTGGAAACAGGAATAGACCCAATAGTCCAAACTTCCATAAAAAAGCCGCCCTGAATCCTGTTTCAGAGCGGCTTTTTTATTTCGAATGCACTTTCAGTTACTCATTCCAAAGGGTGGTCAGCACGGTTTGTCCCACCGCTTTAAGCGTTGGCTTCGACACATTATCGAGGTTGTCGCGGTGGGTATGCCAATAAGGGGCAAATCCTGAAGGCGATTGACCATCTCGGTGGATGATATCGAATGTAGGGATTTTCGCGATGGTGTTGATGTAGTAATGATCGTCGATGATAGGGCTACCCTGCACATTGAGGAAAAAGTTCTGATAGCCGATTTGCTGCGCAATGCCCCAAAGGCGAGCCATTTGATTGCCGGCATACCGAACACTCACTTCTTCTAATTGAAACTGAGCTCCAGCACCCCCCACCATGTCGAGGAGAATGCCATAAGCGGCGGTATAACCAGGCTTGTGCGGCTGTTTGGCCCAATACTGAGAGCCCAAGCAGTAGCTGTCTTCCATCTCCGGATAGTCGCTGTTTTCCGGCTGTCCGTAGTCTTCTAAATCCCAGAGGAAAATATCAACGCCAATATCTCCGGGCAGTTTTTGTTGGAATTGACGTGCCAATTCCAGCAAAACACCCACTCCACTGGCACCATCATTGGCCCCGTCGATAGGTTTATTTTGGTCTTTACTGTCTTGATCTGCAAAAGGGCGCGTATCCCAATGGGCTGATAGCATGATTCGTCGGCTAGCCTTGGGATTAAAATGCGCGATGATGTTCTTGAGCTGGAACGTTTTCCCATCGAAGGTTTTCACCTCGCCTTTTTGCACCACAACTTCAGGACTGAATCGCTTCAAGGTAGCAACCAGCCAGTCGGCACATTGCGCATGGGCTTTTGTACCGGGAACTCTGGGGCCGAATGCCACTTGCTTCTCAATAAAAGCATATGCGGAATCTTCATTGAAGGCAGGCGCTTCAACAAGCGAAGTGGCAACAGGCTCATCTTGAGCCGAAGGTTGGTCTTCTGTCTTTTCCGCATCAGGGCTACAGGCAACGGTAAGCATTCCCCATGCAAACACGCCCAACCAGCTTTTTAATTTCATTTTGAATGATAGTGTTAATCGACTTTTGTGCCTAGTGCACGTAATGCAACGGCCATATCCGTCTTTTCTTTTAACATGCCGGACAAAGCAGCAATAGCCACTCTCTCCTGGGTCATGCTATCGCGGTGACGAACGGTTACACAATGATCGTTCAAGCTTTCGTGGTCAATGGTGATACAGAAAGGCGTTCCGAGCGCATCCTGGCGGCGATAACGCTTGCCAATACTGTCTTTTTCGTCGTACTGACAGGCGAAGTCGAACTTGAGGTCGTTCATGATAGAACGAGCCAGTTCAGGCAAACCATCTTTCTTTACCAACGGCAGAATGGCGGCTTTTACCGGAGCCAACATCGCAGGAATGCGTAGCACAACACGTTCGCTGCCATCTTCCAGTTTTTCTTCCTGATAAGCATGACTAAGCACCGCAAGGAATAAACGGTCTAAACCGATAGAGGTCTCCACTACATAGGGTACATAACTGAGATTCTTCTCGGTATCAAAGTACTGAAGCTTTTTCTTCGCATAAGTCTCGTGGGCTTTTAAGTCGAAGTCAGTGCGGGAATGGATTCCTTCCAGTTCTTTAAAGCCAAATGGAAATTTGAATTCGATATCGCAAGCAGCATTGGCATAGTGAGCTAGCTTTTCATGGTCATGGTAGCGATAATTTTCAGCCGGTAAACCAAGCGCCTGGTGCCAGCGCAAGCGCCAAGCTTTCCAGTACTGGTACCATTCCATTTCAGTGCCGGGAGCGCAGAAAAACTGCATTTCCATCTGTTCAAACTCCCGCATACGGAAGATAAACTGGCGGGCAATAATTTCATTGCGGAAGGCTTTTCCAATTTGAGCAATTCCGAAAGGAATTTTCATTCTACCGCTTTTCTGTACATTCAGGAAGTTGACAAAAATACCTTGAGCTGTTTCAGGACGAAGGTAGATTTTGCTGGCATCCGCACTAACAGAGCCCATTTCGGTGGAGAACATCAGATTGAACTGACGAACTTCTGTCCAGTTTCTTGTGCCACTTACCGGACAAACAATTTCAGCATCGAGAATAACCTGGCGAACATCTTCGAGGTTTCCTGCTTCCATAGCCGCAACAAAACGCTGCATCATGGTATCAATTTCAGTTTGATAACCAACCACACGGGGGTTGGTGGAAACAAACTGCGCTTGGTCGAAGGCATCACCGAAGCGTTTAGCAGCCTTTTCTACTTCTTTCTCAATTTTTTGACGAAGCTTTTCTGCATGTTCTTCAATAAGTACATCAGCGCGATAACGTTTCTTGCTGTCTTTGTTATCAATAAGCGGGTCGTTGAATGCGTCCACATGACCGGAAGCTTTCCAAACGGTTGGGTGCATAAAGATGGCCGAGTCGATACCGACGATATTTTCGTGCAGTTGCGTCATGCCTTTCCACCAAAACTGGCGGAGGTTGTTTTTCAGCTCTGCCCCTAACTGACCATAATCGTAAACTGCCGCCAGCCCATCATAAATTTCGCTGGAGGGAAAAATGAAGCCGTACTCCTTACAATGTGAAACAACATTCTTAAAAACCTCTTCCTGTGTCATGTTGGCAAAGATAGAATTCCGAACATGAAGAGTAACTTTAGCCATGCGGACATTCCCAGGTTCTTTATTCCTTTTATTCGCTATTCTGGCAAATTTTAGTGGCATTGCACAAGATTTTTTATCGATTAAAGACGAAAACGGCCTTGGCCGGATTCGGATTTATCCTGGAAGCACTTTTATGATGAAGTTAAAAGGGGAGAGAGAGTGGCAAGAAACCACCCTTAATGTACTTCTTCCTCCAGATACGATAATCTTGGATGGGAGAAAAACGGCATTAAATGAAATAATGGCTATACGCGCTGACCGGGCATTTCCGACCCATGCCGGAAGCATGTTGGCAGTAGCCGGAATAGGATATGCCGGTATTTACGCAGCCAACGGATTATTAAGCGACTCCAGGCCCCTCCTAACGAATTCCGCTATAATTGCAAGTTCTTCACTATTTTTGGGCGGCAATCTTATTAGAATGGCAGGTAAACGGGTCTTTCGCCTCGGGCGAAAGTATCATCTTTCCATTGTCCATTTCAACTTTAATCCATGAATCTTCAGGATTTACAACCCATTAAAGACGCCAATGGCGCCAATGCCAGCCCCGTTTTACCGGAAGGCAAAAAGAACTATCTCATCGATATCGACGGAACCATTTGCGATGATATACCCAACGAGGAGCCGGAGCGGATGCCTCACGCTCAAGTTTACCCGGATGCTCTGGAAATCGTCAACAAATGGTTTGAAGAAGGCCATATCATCTACTTTTTCACCTCCAGAACAGAAGATATGCGCGCTGTAACTGAAGAGTGGCTAAATAAAAATGGCTTTAAATACCACGGTATGATCATGGGAAAACCCCGCGGAGGCAATTATCATTGGATTGATAATCATATCGTTAGGGCTACTCGTTTCGTAGGAAAGTTCACCGATATGGTAAAAGCTACCAAAGAAATAGAAGTTTTTAAAGACTAACTTTTCGTACTTTCCGTTCCTAAGAAAACTCCATATTATGTCTAAAGTCACCTCCGGATACAAGCTACTCATGATTTTATCATTGGTTGATGGCCATCAAATTCCGGAAGAAGAAGTTTATGTGAGAGAGTTCCTCAACGGCATTGTTGATGACGAACTTGCAGGAACCTTTATTCAAACTGAAAAAGAAAGACTTAAATCTCTTGATTCTGCCACCTTAGAAGCAGAATTCGAGGTTTCAATGAATCATTTCTTTAGCAGCACCTCGCCTGCCGAACGAACCATCTTCCTGGATCGTGCGATGAAACTCATCAAGTCTGACGATAACATCACTCGTGAAGAGAATAAGTTCATCGATAAACTATTCGAAGCCTGGGACGTCTATTAATTCGCTCTGGCGTTTTGCCCAAAACTGAACAACAGTGGTTAGGCCGGCCATTTACCCCGTATTTTCGCGGGATGAATAGCCGGCCTTTCGCCATTTTTATACTCTTGATGCTGAGCTTCTCTTTAAGAACTCATGCACAAACGGACGATGTTTATACCGCAGTTGGTCTCGACTTCAGTCTTCCAGTTCAGGATTTTAGTGAAGTATCGACCTTCGGCGTAGGCCTCAACGCCCGCTTTGACCAGCGCTTTTACAAACAATTTAGCGCTACTATTGGCATTGGATATTCCTACTTCAGCGCTAGTGCGCGCCTCGATGGCAGCAAAGCCGACAGCCTTACATCTCCATTTATCAACTACATTCCCATCAAAGCCGGTATCAAGTATAACCTGAGTAAAGCCCTCTACGTAATTGCCGAGGCCGGCGTAGCGCGAACTTGGACCAGCAACGACGGTGTGGATGAAGTGAAACGACTTCGCTTTTGTTTTGCCCCCGGTTTTGGCCTTTACACCGAAACCCCTTGGGGTAGATTCGATGTTCATGCACGGGTAGAAGGCTTTATGTTAGGCTCCCGAGATGATATACAGGCCCCTACTTACTTCTTCCCTTCTTTACGCATCGCTTATTGCTTCCAATGATGAATCTTAATCCGCATAATGGCATCCTGATTACCGGTGCTTGTGGCATGGTAGGCTCCCACCTCATCGACTTCTACTACCAAAAAAACGAGGTGGTTGTAGGGACTTTCTTCCGTCCAACGATATTGTTCGATGAGATGGTCGGCAAATGCCAATTGGTGAACCTAGATGTGAGAAACAAAGATGGAATGATGGCTTTAATCGCTGAAATGCGTCCTCAAACCATCTTCCATTTAGCCGCACAAAGCTATCCTACTGTTTCCTGGAGCCAACCGATTGAGACCTTCGATGCCAATGTCAATGGCACTATTCATCTTTTCGAAGCCATTCGCGCAGTTCGGGCTGAAAACCCTGACTATGACCCCATGGTGGTGGTAGCATGTTCCAGCGCAGAATATGGCGCTTCTCTTAAGCCGGAAAATGTGCCGATAAGCGAACAGGCGGAACTCCTTCCTCTACATCCTTATGGGGTGAGCAAGGTAGCGCAAGATTTACTCGCCTATCAGTATTGGGCTGGCTTTGGTATCAGAAGCATTCGCGCCAGAATCTTCAATACCACCGGTCCTAGAAAACAAAATGATGCAGCTGGTGATTTCACCAAGCGTGCCATTGAAATTGAAAAAGGACTTAATAATCGCTTAAGAGTAGGCAATCTTTCAGGCGAGCGTGCCATCACCGATGTACGTGACATGGCTCACGCTCTGCGGCTGCTTGCCGAAAAAGGAAAACCGGGAGAAGCTTACAACATCTGTGGCGAAATGGCTTATCCCATGTCCGCCATCGTAGATATCATTCAAAGAGAAGTGAAAGTCCCGTTTGAAATTTGGCAAGATCCTGCGCTCATGCGCCCTACCGACGAAGCCATCATCTGGGGGGATAATTCCAAACTGAAAGCAGATACCGGCTGGACACAAACTTACTCGCTAGAACAAACCATCACTGACATGCTCAACTACTGGAGGGCTAACCTATGATTTATCGTGCTAAAGCTCCTTTAAGACTCGGATTTGCAGGTGGAGGTACTGATGTAAGCCCCTTTTGCGACTTACATGGAGGGTTAATCCTGAATGCATGCATCAGCATGTACGCCTATGCCACCATAGAATTGGTTGAAGAACCTGAAATCGTGATTCACGCCATCGACAAGAAGGAAACTTACACCTTCCCTTTCGCGGAAGAATTGCCCATTAACGGTGAACTTGATTTGCTTAAAGGCGTTTACAATCATCTTCGCAAGGCTTTTCCGGAGAGCCCGTGGCGTGGCTTCAAACTCTCTACTTATGTAGATGCTGAAGCTGGAAGCGGACTGGGCTCTTCCTCAACATTGGTTGTTGCTATCATTGGCGCATTCATGGAATGGCTGAAGTTGCCCTTAGGCGAATATGATATCGCACAGATGGCTTACCACATTGAACGCAATGAGTTAGGCATGGCCGGAGGAAGGCAAGATCAATATGCCGCAGCTTTCGGAGGATTCAACTTCATGGAGTTCTACGAAAACGACAAAGTGATTGTCAATCCACTTCGTATCAAACAACCCGTGGTTGCGGAACTGGAAAACAACCTTCTGCTCTATTATACAGGCACCAGCAGGTTGTCTAGTCTTATAATAGAAGCACAATCGAAAAACATTGCCGGGAAAAAAGACAGCTCGCTGGATGCCATGTTCCAGCTAAAAGAACAAGCCCGCCAAATGAAAGAAGCCATTCTGAAAGGCCGTCTTTCAGAAATGGGCCACATCCTCGACTTTGGCTGGCAGCATAAAAAGCGAACCGCAGATGGTATCAGCAATCCATTGATTGATAAAATTTACACTGAGGCCATTGCTGCGGGCGCCACGGGAGGTAAAATTTCTGGTGCCGGTGGTGGTGGATACATGTTCTTTTATTGCCCTGCTAATACGAGGTTCACGGTATCCGAAAGCATACAGCAGTTTGGCGGCCAAGTAAAAAAAGTAGCTTTTTCGCTTGAAGGCCTTACAACATGGACATATACTGAAAAGTAGGCCTTGCGAAAGGAAACGATTTTCTTAGTTTTGCATCCGCTTAGGCAGGGTTCCCATAGCTCAACTGGATAGAGCAATTGCCTTCTAAGCAATAGGTTTCAGGTTCGAGCCCTGATGGGAACGCAAAAAGCCTCTGGAGAGATTCCAGAGGCTTTTTTTGTGACTTCCACACGCAAAAAGTTACGCAGCACAATTTGCGCACTTTGCCTAACCTTTGAGGACAGCGTGAAAAAGCCTCATCGAGTGCTGATTGCAAGGTCAATATATTTTCTATTGTATGTCAATAACAGAAAAGGGGGCCGAAGCCCCCTTTTCTACATCAGGATACTATCCTATTATTTCTTGTCATCGCCTGCGTTATTGAACATTTCATCACCGTCTTGTGATTCTTGTCCAGTTACGCGCTTGTACTTAATGATGCCTTTAAAGTCTGAAGAAAGAACTTTGAAGGTCGTACGGCGGTTGATTTGATGTTCTTCCTCAGTACACTGAACACCATTGGCACAACGGTTCAACAATTTGGTTTCACCAAATCCTTGAGCTGTCAGGCGCTCTTTCTCAATGCCTTGTTCAATCAGGTAGTTAACCACGCTTTGAGCACGACGCTGAGACAAGTCAAGGTTATATTCATCAGAACCACGAGAGTCGGTGTGAGAGTTGATGCCAATGCGAAGGTTTGGTGACGTTTTAAGAATGCCAACAAGCTTCATCAACTTCGTTTTAGAAGTATCGCGGAGTTTGTCAGAATCGAGGTCATACAAGATATCTTCGAGGGTAATTTCTTCCAAAGGAACCGGCTTCAAAGGAATGTCAATGGTGAAATTCTTTGAAACAGGCTGATTTTTGGTACTTACTTCCGCAGAATTTCCAAAATAATCACGGCGGCTAACCAACAGTTGATAAGAAGCATTTTCCTTCAGTTTGAAAGAATACTGTCCTTTGCTGTCAGTGGTTACACTCTGATAAGTTGAATCGTCAGGATTTAGCAGCTTGATATCGGAATTAGCAAGAGGATTGCGGGTAGAGTCATCGAACACTATACCTGCCACATTGAAAATCAAAGGATTAAGTTTCCAAATGTAAATATCATCAGAACCTTTACCACCTTCGCGGTTAGAGCTCATAAAACCTTTGTCTTTCGTTGGGCGAGCTACAAAAGCGAAATCATCAGCACCTGAGTTGATAGGTGCTTTCATGTTTTCAGGCGTACTCCAAGTGGTCCCACCACCTTCAGCACGGAAAACATCAAGTCCACCCATTCCGAGGTGATAATCAGAGGAAAAATAAAGGGTGTTGTCTTTGGTGATGTAAGGGAACATTTCATCACCGGGAGTATTGATGGCAGCGCCTAAATTGATTGGGGCTTCTGGTTTTCCACCACCTTTTCCAAGGTTCGCCATCCAAATGTCGCGGCCGCCTAGCCCACCTGGAGCATTGGTAGCCACGAAATAGAGGGTTTTCTCATCGCCGGAAAGTGCTGGTTGGCCGATGGTGATGGTATCACCAAACAAGCCCATAGTTTCAGGCGCAGACCAAGTAGTTCCCTGTTTTTTTGACATAAAAATTCGGCAGCCCCCTTTTTTACTATCGCAAATGGTATAGAAGGCTAGGGTTCCTGCTTTGTTGAACGTACTTGCTCCTTCATTGTAAGAAGAGTTTACCTCACCTTCAAGAGGCTTAACGTCAGAGAACTTTCCCTTTTTATCAGCATAAGACTCAAACAAGTCTGAGAATTCTTCACCGGTACGGCCATAGATTTTCTTTCCGGTAGCTTCTTCACGAGTAGACGTAAACACAATACCATTGGATTTGTAGAAAGACACACCATAGTCGGAATACTTGGTATTCACAGACTTCATGTTTTCAACCTCGTAACGAGAGGGGGTGGCTTTCCAATCTTTAGCCAATTTGCAACCATCTAGGGCTCTAGTAGCCTCTTTATCATCGGGCTTAAGACCTAAATAGGCATTATATTGTTCAATAGCGAGGTCATACTTCTCATTCATTCGAAGGATTCGAGCGTATTGAATATGCAGTTCGGGGTCTGAGAAGCCTGCTTTCAGCGCCTTATCGTACCAGCCTTCCGCAAGTTTTGGGTAGTTAGCCAAGCGATAGCATTCGGCGATACGGAAAGAGGCTTTGCCTTTAACGTCCTTAGTTTTTTCTTTCTCCTTGTAATTTTTGGTTGCCGGCTTTTTATAGGCCTCAACCGCTTCAAAATAAAGCTCGAGATTGAAAAGCTTGTCTCCGGCCTCCAGTTCCTTTTGAGCAGAAGCGCTGAAGGTGCAGGCTGCAACCAGCAGGAGCGCCAGGGAGAGTCTTCGAATATGCAACATCGCAGGTGGTTTGGTTTGGAATATCAAATTTAGTGTAATATACAGATTGACCAACTATCAGAGGTCCTTCCAAAGGTCAATCTGTTGAAGTTGAAGTTTATTTCCGAAGAAAAGCCTGGCTGATTTCTGAAAGGACTCTGTAAAATCAGAGACATAAAAGGTGCGTCGGCCTTTAGTTTGTTCGGTATTGAGCCAGTTTCGTTCTTCAAGTGCGGCAGCCAATGCTTCTGCCACTTGAAAGGCGGAATCCACAATTTCGACTTTACCTTGATAGAAACGTTCTATTTCCGGCAAAATTAATGGGTAATGTGTGCAGCCCAAGATGAGCTTTTTCACAGGTTTCAAACGTCGGTTTGACAGGTAGCTGTTGATGATGGTTTTCGAAATGTTATTATCGAAAAAACCTTCCTCAATCATGGGCGCAAGAAGCGGAGTAGCTACTTCTTCAACTGGCATAGCCGGATTCAACTCATGCAACTTCCGGCTGTAAATGCCTGATTTTACGGTTGCTTTGGTAGCAATGAGGCCTACTTTTCCAACCGTGTAATGCTTGTTTACATAACGAACGGTAGGATCAATTACATTGATCACGGGAATTTCATTCCCAACGAACGCTTCAACAGCCTTGCCTCCTAATGAGCTTGCAGTATTACATGCAATCACAATTGCTTTCACATGATGCGACATCAGGAAGCGAGTAATTCCTAAAGAATATCGCGTAATAAGCTCTGGGGATTTATCCCCATACGGAAGATGTGCAGTATCTCCAAAGTAGAGCAAGTGTTCTCCCGGAAGTCGCTTCATGATAGCGGACGCCACTGTTAAACCACCTATTCCGGAGTCAAAAACACCAATGGGGCGAGTATCTGCCATAATGTGAAGGTCAGTAGAAGTAGGCATAAAAAAACCGCCTGATGGCGGTTTTTATTGTTAAGACTATTTTCGTGGCGCCTTAGGTTTTTCGTCGGCTGGGGCTGCCGGCATTCCAGTAAGGTTTAGTTTTTTCTTTACAAGGTCGAGGATGTTGTCACTATCCTGAGCGTAGAGCACAGTTCCGGTGCTACTGTCAAAGATGTAACCATACTTACCTTCAGCAGCTACCTCTTTGATGGCTTTTTCTACTTTTTTAAAGATAGGAGAGTACAATTCTTCTTTCTTTTTACCAATGTTTTGCTGAGCACTTTGCTGGAAATCATCGATACGTTGCTGCAAGTCTTGAATTTCCTTCTCACGAATTTCTTTTACAGCATCAGCAAGGGTGGCTTTCTTGGCCTGATAATCTTGATATTTATTCTGAAGTTCTTCAACCATGGCTTTGAGTTGGGTTTGAAGGTCAGAAGTAAATTTCTTCAAGTCTTCATCTGCTTTTTTAGTGTCAGACATCATACCTACCACCTCTGAAGAGTTGATATGGCCGAAGCGAGTCTGCGCCATGAGGCTACCGGAAAAGGCTGCAAGCATCAGGGCGAGGAGGGCGATTTTTTTAAACATGGACATTAGATTGGTTTCAAATATAGGGATTGGTCACTTTTTGTTAGGTTCTTTGGCTTTCTTGGCGATTCCCATCAGCTCGATTACTTCATCGCTTTTATCCAATTTAGGATTCGAGTAAAGCATCGTTACAGCACCGGATTTATCAAAGATGACATCATAGCCTTTTTCTCGGGCAAGCTTCTGAACAGCTTCGTAAACTTTATCCTGAATGGGTTTCAACAAATCTTTCTTTTTACTAAACACTTCACCTTCAAATCCAAATTTTCTTTTTTGAAAGTCTGCAAGCTCCGACTCTTTTTTTCGAATATCGGATTCACGCTGTGTTCGCATTTCGTCGGTGAGGAGGGCCTGCTCTGCCGCAAGGTTTCGATACATACCATCAATTTCTTTCTGGCGATCTTCGATTTCCTTGGCCCACTGTCCTGAAAGGGTTTCGACTTGTTTTTGAGCAGCGGTAAATTCCGGCATTTGACTGAGTATGTATTCGGTATCAATCCAGGCAAACCGCTGTGCACTTGCTTGCTGAACTTCTACACCGAAAAGCATGATGAAAATCATGCCAAAAATCAGTCTCCCTCTTTTTCTCAAAAAATAGCTGCGCATCATCAGAATTGTTGACCAATAGAAATGTGAATTTGCCCACGATTTACATTAGGAAGACCAGGAACTGTATCAAACCCATATCCCCAATCTAGCCCTAATAGTCCGAACATTGGAAGGAAGATACGGATACCACCACCAGCAGAACGGTAATTGCGGAAAGGGTCGAATTGCCCAGTAGTAAGGAAGGAATTTCCACCCTCCAAGAAGCCTAACACATAGATAGTTGCCGAAGGATTCAAAGAAATTGGATACCTCAACTCCATGGTATATTTCTGGAAAACAGAGGCACCAAGGTAGTTTCCGGCATTATTCCGAGGGGTAAGGGTGTTATTGTTGTACCCGCGAAGACCTATTAGCTCACGATCATCAAGTACAAATCCTTGGATTCCATCACCACCTACATAATAGCGACCGAAAGGCACTTGGCCATAATCTTGGTTGTAGGAGCCCAAAAATCCATATTGAATGCGCGTATTCAGTACCAAATCGCCGAGTAATCGGGTGTACCAGTTTCCATCAAAACGCCATTTGTGGTATTCTATCCATTTATAGCGACTCACCGCATCGATGGTTTTATAATCTAACCCATTCACAAGCGACCATGGTGGAGTAAACTGAGCGGTTAATGAAATATTGGCGCCTGAGCGCGGATAAATAGGCTGGTCAATGGAGTTTCTGGAAATGGTTTCCTTGAAGAAAAAGCTATTCGCTATTCCGTTAGAAAATAGACCCAACGAGTTGTTGTTGGTAACAGCAAATTGTTGATAATTGACTGAGTGGATCAGGGTGAAGAAATCGTCAGGCTTCTTTAATCTCTTTCCTAAGCTTACTGAAACCCCTGTTACATTGATTCCGGAAGGGATGTTACTTCCAAAAGGAGATAAATTCTGAATTGACGTATAGGCAGAAACGGTAAGCGCATTAGGCTTTTTCCCTCCTAACCAAGGCTCGGTAAACGAAACATTGTAAGATTGGAAAAAGCGTCCGTTGCTTTGAATACGAAAGCTCAGACGTTGACCATCGCCCGAGGGTAATGGTTTCCAATTTTTCCATTTCGTAGCATTTCGGGTAGAGAAATTATTCAATACCAGACCAAGTGAACCCACAATTTGGTTGGCCCCCCAACCACCGGAAAGTTCAATTTGGTCATTAGAACGCTCTACTACTTTATACTCAATGTCAACCGTACCGTCCTGAGGGTTTGGTATAGGCGTAATTCCGATTTGTTCAGGATCGAAATAGCCTAATTGGGCAAGTTCGCGGTTGGTTCTGATGATATCGGCACGGCTAAACTTCTGACCCGGACGAGTTCTTAGCTCGCGCAAAATCACATGGTCGTTGGTTTTATCGTTACCGCTGATGATAATGCGGTTGATGGTGGCTTGTTGGCCTTCTGTTAGTTTAATTTCAATATCTATGGAATCTTTTTCCACTTTTACCTCAGTAGGCGAAACCTGGAAAAACAAATAGCCATCATCCATATAAAGCGAGCTGATGTCGCGTCCGGATGGATCCATGTACAAACGGGCATCTAAAGTAGCCTGATTGTAAACATCGCCTTTCTTAATGCCGATAATTTTAGCCAAAACAGAATCCGGGTGAACAGTATTTCCGCTAAAAGTGATATTTCTAAAACGATACAATTGGCCTTCGTTGACTTTGATACCTATTCTAAATCGCTTATCAGAAATCTTATAAACGGTGTCCCATGTAACTCGGGCATCACGATAACCGGCATCGAGGTAGCGTTTTTCAATCAGCTTTTTATCATCTTCAAGCTTACTGGCGAAGAATTTACCACTTCGAAAGATATTCCACCACTTCTTCTCCTTGATTTCATCCATCGCCTTTTTAAGTTGACGACTTGATAGGGCTTTATTTCCTTCAAAGACAATTTCACCAACTTTCACCTTTCTTCCCGGTTCTACCGCAAGCTTTACGATAACAGAATTGGTTTGATTGGTGTCGCGTACTTCCGAAACATTCACTTTTACGTCCCAGTAACCTTTTTCGAGATAATAATCGCGAGCAACATTCTCAGCGGTCATAAGCAAATCGGCAGTTACAATTCTGCCCTTATTCTGCTTCAGCTTATCATTGATATTGTCCACATCGCCTTTGCTCAAATTTTTAGAATAGGCAAAGTTGGAGAGGCGTGGACGTTCTGTAAGGTGAATGGAAAGAAAAATATTCTTGTCTTCTACCCTATCAACCATAATCTGTACATCTCCAAATAGATTTTGCTTCCAAAGGTTTTGAATGGCTTTGGAAAGCTTCTCACCTGGCACGTTGATAGATTCTCCAACTTTAAGACCGGAAATCATCACCAAAACGTCCTTATCAAGGAATCGGGTGCCTACTACTTTCACAGCAGCGATGGTATATTCTTTTGGATTTTTATAATCTGGTTTAAAGGTATCCAGGCTTACTTGCCCCTGGGATTGAAACACTGAAAGGAGAAGCAAACCTGCCAGCAGGAAAAAATTACGCATTGGGGCTTTTCAATTGGTCACTGGTGAGGCCATAACGGCGCTCGCGTTTTTGGTAATCGAGGATGGCACAATAGAGATCCTCTTTGTTAAATTCCGGCCAGAATTTTTCTGTAAAATAAAATTCAGAGTATGCAACTTGCCAGAGGAGGAAGTTGCTAATTCGATGTTCTCCGGAAGTACGAATCAACAATTCTGGATCCGGCATAGAAGCAGTAGTGAGGTAGCTATTAAATAGCTGGTCATTGATAATTTCAGAGGAAAGTTTGCCTAGTTGAGCATCAGCAACCATCGATTTCACCGCATTTAAAATCTCCCAACGGGAAGAATAACTCAAGGCGAGTGTAAGCTGCATCTTACTGTTAGGGCCGGTAGCTTTGATGGCTTCCTCCAATTCTGCCCTGCAAGAAGGTGGCAATGAATCGAGATCGCCGATAGCAGAAAGGCGAATTCTGTTTTTAATTAAGGTTTCAGTCTCACTTTTGATGGTAGAAACCAATAGCGACATAAGTGCATCAACCTCTGGCTTGGGTCTGTTCCAATTTTCTGTGGAGAAGGTGTAGAGGGTAAGATATTCTACCCCAAGTTCTGCACAAGCTTCTGCAGTTTCACGAACAGTTTGAACGCCTTTAGAATGCCCGAAAACACGATCTTGACCTTGGGAATACGCCCAACGTCCATTACCATCCATGATAACAGCGATGTGTTTTGGCAGGGTGCTAAGATTGATTTTATCTTTTAGGCTCATATCCCTTTCTTAACGAAAAGCTGGGCAAGTGCCTCTGTTGAAGGTGTAAGTATATCGAAGTCCAACAAAGCCGAAGACATCATTAAATCCTGGATTTCCTCTGAGTTTACCTGGATCATTAAGGGGTAAACCGAGCTCCTGACTTCTATCGGCCATACTGGCAGCAGCAGGACCATTGGCTAAGCGGATGAAGCTATTGTCAGCATAACTACCACTCACATCATCCAAATAATCGGTGAAAGCAAACCGCATTCCGCCTTCTAATGCCAGGCTATGCTGACCTGAGAAGTTCCACTTGAAGCCAAAAGCTACCGGAATTGCGAAGGAAACCCGGCTGTAACGTGAGTCTTGCCGAGTGTCAGGGTCGATGGTTTGGCCTTCAGTACCCAATGGTTGTAGTTCTACTAAAGCACCACGGTATCTCGCTTTTGGATTGAAGCTAAAAAACGACAGCCCACCATTGATATATGGGGTGAAACGGTCGTCTTGATTGCCTGGGTTAAAGCGGAAAAAGTTTATCTCAAAAAGAACAGCAGCTTCGTAAATCGACGACTGGAAGCTCAGATTACGCATCCTAGACTCCAAATCGCTAGTATTGAGAGAATCAGCTCCGGCCACTTGATGACTAAGTAAATCTACCCTTAATCCGAAATGTGGATTGAAGTTGTACTTTCCTCCAACCTGAAGAGAAAGGCCATTCTTTTCAGAATATATCTTTTGGTTAAGCTCACCCAAATACATGGATTGGCCTCCTCCAAAACCTATTTCCCACTTTTGCGCAAAAAGCGAAAGCGGGAGAAATAGAAGAGCTACAAAAAGTTTACGCATGGTTGTTAGGACGAAGAACGTCAGAATTTTGGACAACGTATTTTCCAGATCACGTAACTCAATTGAATTCCGACGAAAGCAAAGCCATCGTTGGTCGTACTAAGCGCTCTATCTTCTCCTTCCGAAAAACCAGGATCAAGAGGATTCCGCTCAGCTGACCTATCCGCAAGTGCGGCCGCCAATGGACCTTTGGTTCTCAGCAATAAGTCGCGATCAGCGAAAGTGCCGCCTACATCATCCAGATATTGGGTGAAAGTGAATCTCCATCCGGCTTCAACGCCCAATCTCCAGTGACTATTCAACGCCCAGCGAAGACCCACACCGAGAGGAACTGCAAATTGAAACAAGTCGTAACCCACTTTATCGCGGTATTGAAACATGTCCTGACCTTCTGTTCCGAGTGGTTGAAGATCAACCCATTCGTTATTATAAAATGCTTGTGGATTGTGGCGAAACAGGCTTAATCCTGTGAATACATAAGGCGTAAAAGCTTTTTTATGAATGTTCCAGCCGAAATCGGCGAAGTTGTATTCTATCAACCCTGCAACTTCGATGATATCGTTTCTAAAGCTGAGGTTTCTACGACTTTTTAGCGGATTATCAACAGCAAGAGAGTCAGCACCTGCGATTCTGCCATAATTCAATTCTGCACGAACCGCCCAATGATCGGCAAAGTTGTAGCGGATGTGAAAGCCAGCACCAAAGCGCATCAAGTCCATGCGATGGCTGAGATAGTCGCCAAAATCTTTGCGTTCCGACATGTTTTGAGACAAACTGCCATAATAATGGCTGGTAAGGAAGCTGCCTCCGATTTCTGTTTTCTGGGCTAAAGCTGGGAAAACAAGCAGGAATGCGATAAGAAAAGCGAACAATCTGTTCATGCTGTGGTGATTGGACCCCAAAGAAACGGATTTGAATGCCTTATTGCAAATAGCGTTTTAGACCTAAATCAGCGTATTATCTGGACTTTTACATTTTCAATCTTGCCTTCATGGCTTAATTGAAGGGTATAAATACCTTCTGTCATCCCAGGAAGATCCAACACATTCACTCCTTCCAGTAGTTTTCCTGACAGCATGGTTCTACCTGAAAGGTCAATTAAACTGTAAAATCCGGCGTTCCAATTCCATTCAACTTGAAGTTGGGAAGAAGCAGGTATAGGCCAAACTTTAACAGGCTTCAAGGAAAGATTAGATTGACTAGTAAAAAAGAACGAGAAGATAGCCGAAGGAAGTGAAAAACAAGTACCCCCATTCACCTTTACGGAGTAAAGCCCCTGATTGAATGGCTCATAAATGCGGTCAGTAGCTCCCGGAATATTAAATCCATTGAGCATCCACTGATTGCCGGTAGAAGAAGAGCTCAATAAGCTGTCTCCTGTTCGGCTGATGGTGGGTGTTGGTGGAACATTTAGAACCTGAATTGACCTCACCGCGGTTCCTGTACAACCTGGCACTGAAACCGTGCTATAAAAGATATTGTAGTTGCCAGGGCCATAAACGGATGGATTAAATTGAGTGACTGGTACACCATTCACCGTATAAGTACCACCTGAAGGTTGTGCTTGAGTAAGATTCACTGGGGTAGCACTTGCACAAAGTGGGGCATAAGCAGGCCAAGTAATTTGAGGAGTGTCTGATACAAAGACACCAACGCTTAAAGTTCCTACGCAGCCATTAGAAGAGGAAAAACGATAGGTTACAGTATGATTTCCAACCCCAGCCTGAGCAGGGTTAAATGTACTGCCGGTAACAAAAGATCCGGAATAAGTGCCGCCTGCCGGACTACCTCCTGTCAGCATCACACTGGTTGACCTGACACAAAATGGCGCTAATGGTTGGTGGCTTAACGCTGGAGCAGAAGCTACCACGAGCGTGTCGCGTGCGGTGTTGGTACAGCCTTGCGAGTTGGTATATTGATAGAAAACAACAGCGTTACCCACTGAAACATTGGCAGGATTAAACTGATTTCCAGAAACACCAAAACCACTATAACTTCCACCGAGAGGAAACCCTCCTGTTAAAGTTACCGGACTTCCATTTTTACAAACCGTATCAGGCAACACTAAACTTACACTAGGCAGTGGAACTACCCTTAAAGTATCAACGGCTTGGCCTTGGCAGCCAAATGCATTTGAAAAACGATATACAATTGGGTAATTGCCAGGACCGGCTGCAGAAGCATTAAAGTTAGCAATGTTGTTCCCATTGAATTGGTAAGCACCACCCGCCGGACTGCCTCCAGTCATATTAACAATTAGCTGATCGGCACAAGCCACAGCAGGAATGTTCAGAGTAACTACAGGAAGCGGGTGAATGACCACAGAAGTACTTGCAGTATCAGAACAACCAAATTGATTGGTTACTACATAAGATACTGGAAATGTGCCTGCCCCAGAAGTGGCTGGATTAAAACCACCTAAAGCATTAACACCAGTTCCGGAAAAAACACCACCGGAGGGAAAACCTGAGACTTGAAAAGGCTGAGCATTCTGACAAACCGGCTGCACTTGTTGAATAAGTGCTGTAGGGGAACTGCGAACCACAACAATGGCAGTATCACCAGCTACACAGCCATTGGCATCACTAAACAAATAAGTAAGCTGAAATTGCCCGATTGCAGCAGTTGGTGCAAATGAAGTTGCGGGCACACCGTTGATCAAGTAAGTCCCTCCTGGAGGAGTAGCCTGATTGAGTTGAACAGTTGCATCGCGGCTACAAAATGGCCCCAAAGCAGGAAGATTCACTTGAGGTTGCTGGTACACCGTGATGGTGGTGCTGGTTGTCCATACTTGAGCATTGTAAGTAACCGTGTATTGTATGGTGTGTGTGCCAGAACCCGCGACTATTGGGTTAAACTGCTGAGCTGTTACCCCTGGTCCGGAGTAAGTACCGCCAACCGGATAACCATTGGTGAGAAAGGTGGGACCCGCTTGAATACATTGAGAAGAAAGAGGTAGCATCACAGCGCCGGTAGGATTGACCACCTGAAGCGTGATGTCAAATGTTTCTCCATCGGAATAAGTACCACACGCTTGAGGCGTTTGAATAGAATTGGCGTTATACAGAATAATCCGCATACGCATCGGACCCTGTGGAGTTAAATCAGGCAGTACGAGATTCCAGTTTTTGGCATTAGCATTCTGGAAACTATCTACCAATAATCGCTCTATGACCTCGTCCAAAAACCCATCGTGATTCAGATCAGCCAACACCATTAATTTGGATGGGCCAGTAAACGTGACGCAGTTTCCTGGCTTGATGCGGAAAGGAAAAGGCACTGCACGTGCAACAAGGATGGTATCCGCTGAGCGGTCAGTAAAGCCGGCACATGCCAAGGCTGCTTTTCCATAGGCAACTTGATTGATGCTGATGGAATCCATTTTATAGCCATTGGTTAAGGCAGGAGCTGACATACAAAATCCTAGGCGAACATCGATATAGGAAGTTTTTGCGAGCGTATCAGTTCCGAGACCATTGTAAACTACCAGTTTAACCGCATAAAGACCTTCCTGAGTAAATTCCACCTCCGGCTGAATTGAATGTTGATTGGTGTTATTAACGAACTGAAACAAAGGCGGGTCGATGGACCAAAAACGAGAAACAACCGATTGGGGAGTAGAATCTCTAAGCGTTACCGAAGTTACCATAGACCCAATGGTCGCTAACCTGGAACCAACGGCCCCAAACTGTGCCTGGGGTGCTGCCGTTGCCGTATTCTGGATGGCTTGACGGGTGTAACAACCAATATCCGTTTGAGCAAGCTGTTTTACGCGGCCTCTTAGGTCCAACAAATCACTGTATTGCCAGCTTCCGGCATTTACCGCTTGTGAAAAGCCCTGAACCATAAAATAAGGCTCACTGGGCAATGCTCCGGCATTGAATAAAACTAACGTATCCTTAGAATTTGCAGCGCGAAAAGTGCGTACTGCTCGAAGGATATTTAAATCCACATAGTTGGCAATAGTGCCCGGAAACTCTTCATGATGAATCAGTCGTGACGCACTTAAGTCATATAAGTTATAGTCATCCTGGATATAAGTTGGCGGTACATTGAGTAAAGTTCGAATATCAACCGCTGCCCTAGGAGAAACAGCTCCAGTGTATCGGTCATGAAAAATGTTATTGTGATACTGGATGTTGTCATTCTCCTTGAAGATGAAAATAGCACTGGCATCCGAATCGAGGATGAAAGTATTGTTTCGAATAAACACATCTTTCACTGTAGAGAAGTTGATGCCTGATACGCCTATGTTGTGAAATAAGTTTTCAGAGATGTTGATGTTTACACATTGTTGCATAGGATTTCCCGAAGCAGTTTCAACACCTCGTAAGTAGATAGCTGAACCGGTAGAATGATGAAAAGTGGATCTACGAATGAATACACTGTCAACCAGTATCATACTTAACATTTCAGTAGAGTTCCAAACATCAGAAACTTCATTATCCTCGAATACAAATCCCTTACCGCCAACAACTCTACACGCACCTGCCGAAGTGCTGTCGGCCTGATACATATTGATTCTACAGCCTTTAATAGTAAGATTGGTGAAATTATCAGCCCGTACAGAGCCATACCTTAAATCTTCAAAGACACAACGGTCGAAAGTAATGCGGTCATTAATAAGTGTAACACGAGCAGCGGTATATCCACTTCTAAAAACCACATTCCTGATGGTGATATTTCGGCTATTGTTATTGATTCTTAGTATCGCGCCGGCCACATCAGTTTTAGAGATGTTAGCAAACTCAAATCCTTCAAAAATGATGTTCTCGCCATTGGCAATGGTTACAGCAATGTTTCCACCATTTCCATCGATGCGAGGGCGAAGACCTGTAGCAGCCCTGATGGTAAGCGTGAAACCATTGCTGGCAAACGCCGGCACAATCAATCCTACATTGGGCGTGCAGATATAAGGCGTAGAATCTTGCGCTTCTAGAACAATAGAAGAGGAAAAAGAAGCAGGAAGGCCATTTAAAGCAGCTTGTAAGTCAGGATAGACGATATTTGTGGCGAGATTCCTTACGGCTGATTGAGCAGGTGTGAGAAAAACCAAACTCAACAGTAAAGAAAAAAGTATAGTCAAAGTACGCTTCATGGCTTGTATTGAGGGATTTCAAAGATAAAAAGAGAACTGGCTCTAAAAAATAATTATATAAATTCATTAATGATGAACACGCTCATTTGGGGAAATATTGATAAAAGCTTGGTTTACATTCCAGAAGACGAAGCGCTAAGGCTGGCGAGCCTTTGGCAAGCTATCCGAACTTCTGAAACTTGGGCCGACTTTATCCGCCTTGCAGGAGAAGAAGAGTTTGACCAACTTATCATGGACATCCTTGAAGCTTTGGGACATGAAGCACTATTTGTTTCTTATAAGATGGGGGAAGATTTGCGGGCTTACATTACCGACTTGTACCTACCACAGCCCGAAGACCCTTTCACAACCGATATCATCCCCGGATTTGAAGAGGGCGAATACCTGCCCATACCCGCTCAAGAGATGGTAAGCTGGATTCCGGAAGAACTTTTCGACGAAATGGGAGAAGTAAAATTGCATGAAGATTACGGGTTTATTTACTACATCAATCCTGAAAACCAACCCCTAGTTGATGCCAGTTTAACTGCCGGCGGATACCAAATCAAACACCATCAAGAGTTAGTAGAACGAGCCTCAGGCCGTTAACTTTGAGGAATGGCTCAAGCCTATTTTGTAGATGTCCTCATTCCTAGGCATATCTCGGTTCAGGTTTTCACTTACTACCTACCCGAACACATGCAGGGAAAGGTGGCTCCTGGTCAACGGGTATTGGTACCGTTTGGAAACAAGCGACGTTTCACTGCTGTAGTGGTGAAAGTACACCAGATACGCCCCGATTACGGCCAGATCAAGCCGGTAGAAGAAGTCATAGACGAGCAGCCTCTCTTCTCCGCAACCACCCTCAAATTATGGTCCTGGTTGAGTGCTTACTACCTCTGTTGGACAGGCGATGTACTCATCAACGTGATGCCTTCAGCCGTCAGATTGGAAAGTGAAACCAACTTCATAGCACTTTCAGATCAAAATGAAGCGCTCAGCCCGGAAGAAAGTCAATTGCTGAATTGGATTCAAACTAAAAAATCCTCGAGCCTGCTGGATTTAGAGAAAAAATTTCCAGGAAGAAGTCTTATCAAATCGCTACAATACCTGCTCGAAGCAGGTATTATTGGGAGTGAAGAAAAGGTCAATAACAAATCGAAACGCTACACTGAAGACACCTTTCTTCAACTATCATCCACATACATCAACAACGACACAGCCCTCAACGAGCTGATGAATAAACTGGAGAAGAAAGCACCTAAGCAAAATCAGCAGTTGTTGTTGTTTCTCTTACTCGCAGGTACTGCTCAAAAAATCAACAAAAGTCACTTTCTCAAACACCCTGAAGCCGACTCAACCCACCTGAACAGTCTGTTAAAAAAAGGCATTCTAATTACCCTTGATCAAAAAAGCGACAGCAGATTTCCAGCTTATTCCGGACTATTAACGCCACTCAAGCTAAGTCAAGCACAAGAAGCTGCCTTCAACCAATTGAAAGAAGCCGAAAAGCCTTGGCGCCCTAAGTTATTGAGGGGTATCACCGGAAGCGGAAAAACACAGTTGTACGTCAAGCTAGCCGACCATGCATTAACCGAGCATCCAACCGGTTGCGTGCTACTTTTGTTGCCTGAGATCGCTATTACCACCCAATTAGTGAGCCGGCTAAAAGCTTGGTTTGGAGATGGCCTTGGCGTTTACCACTCCCGATTACCGGAAGGAGAACGTCAACGCGTTTGGTGGGGCGTTCAGCGAGGGCATTGCCGCATCATACTTGGAGCACGTTCCGCTCTCTTTTTGCCCTTTCCGCAATTGAGTTTAGTGGTTGTGGATGAATCGCACGAAAGCAGCTACAAGCAACAAGAAGGAAGTTTAAAATACCATGCCTTAACCGTTGCAGAAAAGCTGGCATCCCTGCACCAAGCTACCCTTATTTTAGGCTCGGCCACCCCAACGGTTGCTCAGTATGCCCTTGCGAAAAAAGGCCAAATGGCCTTGGTGGAGCTGACCGAACGATTTGGAGATGCAATACTTCCCAACATCCAGATGGTGGACCTCAAGAGCCAACGAAAGCGCAACCTGATGCGGGCTTCGTTTAGCGAGCCCCTGCTGAAAGCGATGCAAACCGCCCTCGACCAAGGCGAGCAAAGCCTGATTTTTTTGAATCGTCGTGGCTATGCACATCAGTTAGTCTGTCAAGATTGCGGCAGCATTCGAATGTGCCCACGCTGTGACATTGGGCTGGTGTACCACAAATACCACCAACTTTATCGCTGTCACTACTGCGGACACACCGATCGTGATGTGAACCAGTGCAACAGTTGCGGGAGTACGGCCATGCAAACCGACGGTACCGGAACCGAAAAAATTGAGGAAGAACTGAAAATACTTTTTCCTTCAGCCAGAATTGACCGGTTAGATGCCGACACCGCCAAAAGTACCCGCCAATACCACGACATCATCCGCCGGATGGAACAGCATGAAACCGACATCTTGCTGGGAACACAGATGGTAACCAAAGGCCTCGACTTCCCCAAGTTGCAAGTAGTTGGCGTGCTGAATGCAGACCAATCCGTCTTTATTCCAGAATACTGGGCACACGAACGAAGCTTTCAGTTGCTGAGTCAGGTAGCGGGGCGCGCAGGCCGAACCGACGGCAAACAAGCACAAGTGTTTTTGCAGTCATTTCGGCCGGCAAACTGGCTTTTCCAAACCGTTATCCAGCACGATTACGTAGGGTTCTTCGGAAAAGAAATGATTGCCAGAAAAGACTTTGGTTACCCACCCTTTGCAAGGCTAATAGTGCTGCATTTACGACATCAGGATGAGCAGCAAGTGTTGGAAACCGCCACGCATTTAGCCCATGAATTGCGCAAGCACTTTGCCAACGTCCTTGGCCCAGGAGTACCGCACATCAGCAAGATTAGAAACGAATATCAGCGAGAAATTCTCCTCAAATTCTCCAGTGAGGAAACCGATATGATAGCCGTTCGAAAGACCATAAAGGCCATGCTTGCTCAGTTGCAGCTCGACGCCCGATACAAATCCGTCCGCATACAAACAGACATCGACTATTGACATGAAAAAAATAGGAATCAGACTACTTCAATACTTCTTCAACGGGCTACTACTGGTATTGCCCTTGAGCCTTACGGCCTACCTCATCGTAGAGGGTCTTGGCGCTATCGACCGATTGGTACCTGTAGATATACCAGGGCTTGGGTTGCTGATTATTCTTGGAGGCATAACCTTCCTTGGTTTTCTGGCACGTTCACTCATAGTTGGTCCGTTGCTAAAGGAATTAGAGCGGATTTTAACCAAGGCTCCATTGATCAAGATACTTTACACCTCGATTCGGGATTTACTAGAGGCTTTTGTTGGAGACAAGCGCAAGTTTAATCAGCCTGTCATCTTTAAAACCGGAGATGCGGGCATTTACCGACCGGGGTTCGTAACAAGAGAAGATCTTAGCGTACTAGGAGAACCAGGGCTTTGTGCTGTTTACGTACCACAATCTTATGCCTTTGCCGGACATGTATTTCTAATAGAAAGAGAACTCCTGAAACCACTCGACTTGCCCGCAGCAGAAGCGATGAAGTTTATGGTATCAGGAGGTGTTACCGGACTTGAAGGACAAGAATCTGGTAGAAAAAAGATGAAAAACGATTAATAAATTAATAAACATTGCAGGCACTCGTTAAGCACGAGTATTTTTGCATCAAATTCAACAGATATGAGAAAAGCTCTTTTTGCAGCACTCTTCTTAGTGCTTGGTTTTGCGGCAACCGCCCAGAAGTTCGACAAGAAGTATTTAAAATCACCCATTTTTGACCGGGCGTACTACCTGAAAACGCACCTTGATGTGGCTACAGCAGGCGTTGCTCCAGAAAAACATTGGGAAGGAAATGGCTTCAAAGAAGGTCGTGCCAGTTCTCCTGTTTTCGATGCCAAGTACTACCTGACCAACAACAAAGACCTTTCTGACAAGTGGGGACAAGTAGCTTTCGATAAAGCGATTGAGCACTACCTCGCATTTGGCATGAAAGAAGGCCGCCAGGCTCATCCAAACTTCGACCCTAAAGCTTACACCGAATTAAACGCTGACCTTTATAAGAAGTTCGGGAAAAACTACCCAGCATTGATCGACCATTACCTCAAGTTTGGATTTAAAGAAAACCGTAAGGCTACCAAATAACCATGAAAAAACTCCTCGCAATCGTCCTGTTACTTTCAGGATTTGGCGCAGTTGCCCAAAAGATGGACAAAAGATTTACCTCTGCACCCATCTTTGATCGTGCCTTCTATCTAAGAACACATACCGATGTTGCAACTGCCGGCATCGATCCGGTTAAACATTGGACAGAAAACGGCATGAAAGAAGGTCGCGCAAGCTCTCCTGTCTTCGACGCTAAGTATTACCTCAATCGTTACGACGACTTGAAAAGTCAGTTTGGCGAAGATTATTCCAAAGCGATTACTCACTTTTTGGATTTTGGAATGAAGGAAGGCCGTCAGGCTTCTGCCACCTTCGATGCGAAATACTACGCTGAAGCAAACCCAGACCTGTACAAAACTTTCGGGCTTCAGTATGACAAACTGATTAACCACTACCTTACCAACGGCATTCGTGAAAACCGTCGTACAGCCAACAACGACCGCGATGACGACGGCGTAGCCAACGAAAGCGACAAATGTCCTGACCAACCAGGTCCTGCAGCTAACAATGGCTGCCCTGAAGCGAAAAAATCCAGCTTCACCTCTGCGATTATCAAGCAAATCGAAAACAAGTTGAGCATGACGGCTAAAAGCATTCGCTTTGAAACCGGAAAAGCAACCCTGGTACCAGCCTCTTTCAAAGTACTCGACGATTTGTACGCTTTCATGAGAAAGTATCCAGAAGCTCGCTTTTCAATTGGCGGCCACACCGACAACGTAGGAAATGCAGAAGCTAACATGAAGCTTTCTGAAGCACGTGCTTATGTGGTAAAAGACTGGTTGGTGCGTAAAGGAATTGAGCGTTTTAGAATTGAAGCTAAAGGCTTTGGAGACACTCAACCCATCGACAACAACGCAACTGCTGTGGGTCGTGCCAAAAACCGTCGTACCGAAATGAAACTTATTCCTTAAAAGAATAAGCAACTGCTTGTCCAATTCGGCCTCATTTCCTACTTTTGCCCACCCAAGGGCAAAGTGGCCGAGTGGCTAGGCAGAGGTCTGCAAAACCTTGTACAGCGGTTCGAATCCGCTCTTTGCCTCAGAAAGGCTGCCAATTGGCAGCCTTTCTTCGTTTATATCCCCACAGCTGGCTCCCCAAAAGTGATTAAATTATTATCCGGATCGAGGACCGCAAACTCCCATTGCTGCCATGGCTTCATAGTCAAAGTGCCATTTGGATGAATTTCCACCCCATTATCCACCAAATCTTGGTACAAACGCTGTATGCCTTCTACCCGAATGTAAACCTGGCCGTAATTGTTGGCAGGGGTTAAGGAAGAAAATAAGAAGAAGTGAAGCTCTACTGCCTCCCGCTTTATTAAGAGATAATCCGGAAAATCCATATTTCCGATGTCTTCAAAGCTTAAAACACGGCAGTAAAAATCACGAGTGATGGCTTTATTGCGCATCGGTAACTTGGGGCAAACAGACTTGAGCATCTTCATACAAGGGAAAAATAGCGGAATAAGCCCATTTTACTGCCCCGTAAACTCAGGTAAAATTGATAAGGATGGATTAGCCGAATAAGTATTTTTTAAGTAAAGCCCCATCTAAAAACGGACTATAGTTCTTTGCATATAAGACATCAGCCCTATTTTTTGCCGGATCCCCCAATTCAGTAAACGCCAGAGTAGAAAGCCAGCCTTGGCGAAGATGGGGAAGTCCAGCACCATCGCCAGCGTAGCCTACCAAGGTGCGCTTAGCTATTAAAACCTGCAATAGAAGAGATAAGTCATTGGTATTCAAACGACTTATAACCAATAATATCGGACTTGATGCCACCAACAAAAGACTAAGAAAGATATCTGACAACCTTTTGTTACGCTTAGCCTCGGCACCACTCAACCTAAGGTTCCAGAGCGGCAAGTAAAGGTCTCCGGGCATGTCGATAGAGTCAGAGCCCAATACATAATCTCCGGATACCGGATGAAAACGAAAACTCAACCCGCGAGATTTGCAACGCTCCATCATCTCAAGGATAGAGGCATATGAGAAAGAGTTGGCTGAAAAAATGATTTCATCGGCTTCAAAAGCTGAAGCCACAGACTTTAGTTGATGAAAGCTTCCTAAGCAAAAAGGGTCGTCTGAAACCGCAACAGGTGCTAAGTAGCCCAAATATCGATTCGATGCTTCGGCCTCTTGTAAAAGCGATAAGACCCTAGTTGATTGTTGTTTGTCTGCTACGATTAGCGTTCTGCGAGGCAATCTGGCCTTATCCTGCATTTGCCCGGTCGTCAACAGATTTAGCAATATCCGAATGCCGATGGTCATTACCGCAGCCCCAACAGCACCGAGCAGCAACAATCCACGGGAATAACGTAAGTCGAGCGGGAGGAACGCATAGATTACCGCCAGCACCAGCGTGCCGGCCAATAAGCCGCGCAAATGCGTAACCGGACGCCAAGGTTTGTCATAAGCTCCTCCGAAAAATGCTCCTGCTATCCATACCAGTGCGTAAAGTGGCACCACCTGCTGCATATACTCCGGTGGGTAGCTCAAGCCTTCATCGGAGCGGATGTTTTCAACCCAAAAATTCTTGATTTGGGAGTAGCTAAGTAGAATGAGGAGAAAGTCTGCGACCGGAAGTGAAACCCGGTTCATCCAACGGCCTAGCACCGACAGCGACGCCCTTAGAAGCACTGCCAAACGAATGATTAACGAGAACAAAGACGCACGTTGTTTGCTGAAGTGCGTCTTTGAGAATTTTATCATTGCGCCATAAAAAAGCATGACATAGCGAAACGTCTCCTTGCGGGTGCTTTCGCCCTTGAAATGAATGATGGCACTTTCAGCGAAGTATCCAATCTTCCAGCCCTTCAGCCTAAGCCGATAAGATAAGTCGATGTCTTCGCCATACATAAAATACTGCTCATCAAAACCCTCCACTTGATTTAGCGCCTCTTTGCGAATGAGCATCCAGGCTCCAGCGAGAACCTCGGTTTCACTATTAGATTTTTCAGGAAGAAAACTTTGGTGATACGCTCCAAAACGTCTGGAATTGGGAAAGAACTTACTCAGGCCAAAAAGCTTATAGAAAGCTGCCTCCGGAGTGGGCAAACCACGCTTAGATTCAGGCAGAAACTGCGCAGCTCCATCCAACATGCGGATGCCGATAGCGCCATATTCCGGGTGAGATTGCATCCATTGAACCGACTTGAGCAGGTTATCTTCAGGTAGTACTACATCCGGATTAAGGACTAAGATATAATCCCCTTTAGCCAGCCTAAAACCTTGGTTGTTGGCCTTGGAAAATCCAACATTTTCCTTGTTTTCTATCCAAACAGCCTGTGGGAACAGCGGCTTGAGGTGAGAGACACTTTCATCAGGAGAATGGTTGTCAACCACGATAACCTCCATCGAAAACGGCTGTCGTGCCGCGTCATATTGTCGAAACACCGACTCCAGACAAAGCTGGAGAAAGTAGCGAACATTGTAATTGACGATGACAACAGAGACGAGCATCAGCTTTGGAAAGGCGTTCGGTGACTTAATGACCGAGCAAGGGTTAGCTCATCGGCATATTCCAGCTCGCCACCCACCGCGATACCGCGTGCAATGGTGGTGAGCTTAACCCCTAAAGGCTCAAGCTTTCGGGCTAAATAAAAAGCAGTAGTATCACCTTCCATGGTTGCAGGAAGCGCGAAGATAACCTCCCTGATTTGCTCCTCTTTAACCCTATCCAACAGAGCGGCAATGTTGAGTTTGTCGGGGCCAACCCCTTCAATAGGGGCGATAAGTCCGCCGAGCAAGTGATAGAGCCCTTGATAAATTCCGGCGGCCTCCAGGGCAAGCAAATCGCGCAAATCGGTTACCACACAAATCAATCCTGCATCACGGCGAGCATCGGAGCAAAGGTTACACACCTCTGTTTCGCACAAATTGAAACAACGGGCGCAGGATCGCATTTTGGAACGCACATCCAAAAGCGCTTGCCGGAACTGCTCCACTTCTTCAGTGGGCTGCTTTAGCACATGCAAAGTAAGCCGCAGTGCGGTTTTCTTACCGATGCCCGGATAACGGGAAAACGCTTCCACACAGGCAGCAATGAGCGGTTCCATGTCGCAAATATAGAAGCAGGCGCACGGGATTTGACTTACTCCTAACTTGCAACATGCTTCAAGCTTCGCTACACATCCAAGTTGCCGACTTTCACTCGCCTCTGCAACGAGCCAGTATCGCACTCAGGCATCAGGTACTTCGAGAGCCCTTAGGGCTGACTTTCAGCCCGGAAGAGCTGGAAGCAGAAAACTCTCAAGTGCATGTGGTAGCCCGCTATGAAGACCAGCTAGTAGGCGTACTGTTGCTGGTTCCATTGAACGATAACGTATGGAAGATGCGACAAGTAGCCACCCTTCCAAGCCTGCAAGGACAAGGCATCGGGACACAGTTGGTAGCCTTTGCCGAAAAGTGGCTTAAAGAGCAGCAAGCCGAAAAAGTAGAACTACATGCACGGATGACCGCAGTGCCCTTCTACCTCAAGATGAATTACCAAACCGATGAAAATACATTCCTCGAAGTAGGCCTACCTCATTGGAAAATGTGGAAGCAGTTCTAGGAAAGCCCACGTAATTAATGACTGCATTTCTCGTTCTTTGCACCGATTTTAAAAACCCGATATGTTTGATCTTTTTGGAATGATGGACAAAGTCAACCGTTTGAAAGAAGCGGTTGAAGACGTAAAGCATAAGTTGAATGACATGCTGGTGGAAGCTGAAAGTGCAAACGGAGAAGTTAAAGTAATTGCCAACGGGCAAAAGCACATCCGCGAAATCAACATCAGCGACGCACTTTTAGCTGCTGATAGAAAAGAAGAGCTGGAAGACCTATTGGTAAATACTGTAAACGAAGCCTTGATTAAAGCAGGAAAGCTGGCGAAAGAAGAAACCAAGAAAGCCACTGAAGGCTTGGTTCCGAACATTCCGGGACTAGACTTGAGCAAATTTGGACTTTAACGAAGACTAAAGGGCACTATGAAACCCTGGCATCCTGCGCTGGTTCATTTCCCTATAGTCTTGCTAATAGTTCAAGCCGGATTAAGCTGGTTGAGACGTTACAAACCTGAATGGTTAAGCGTAAATCAACTAATGGTGAGTCAAGTAGCTGCCACTGCCAGCTTACTTCCTGCCATGATTTCCGGCACTTGGGAGGAAGACCATTTAAAAAACCTCGCTGCTCCGGCACAAAGCCTGGTAGAGCAGCATGAACTCTCCGCTTATGCCCTATTGTTTGCCAGCGGCATGTTGTTGGTATGGCTCTATCTTCGTCACGACCGTTGGAAACCCAGAGAAGAAACTGCGTTTTGCCTAACGCAAACCCTCAATTTGGCATTGGTCATACTTACCGCTCATTGGGGTGGAAATTTGGTGTATATTTTCGGACTGGGAACTCAAATCCGCTAATGGAGCGGCATCCCCTTAAATTTTACTCGTTATGAAACTCGCATTTTGGAAGAAAAACAGCGGAAAAAACGCTGCAAAAGCCAAGAAATCTAAAACACGTGAATGGATAGATGCGCTGGTATTTGCTGTTGTAGCAGCCACGCTTATTCGCATGTTTTTTATCGAAGCCTACACCATTCCAACCCCTTCTATGGAAAAGTCGCTGATGGTGGGTGATTTCTTATTTGTAAGCAAAATGAGTTATGGCGCTCGCACACCCATGACGCCGCTGGCTTTCCCTTTGGTACATAATAAAATGCCATTAATTGGAACGAAATCTTATTCCGAATGGCCACAATGGAGCTACAACCGCCTTCCCGGATTTGGCGACATTGAGCGAGGCGATGTGGTAGTCTTTAACTACCCCATGGAAGACGATAAGCCCGTGGACAAGAGAGAAAACTACATCAAACGATGTGTAGGTATTGCCGGCGATACCCTTTCCCTCAAAAATCAAGTGCTTTACATCAACGGACAAATGGTGGACTTTCCCGAGCGCTCTCAGCGCCGCTATTTGGTAAAAACCGATGGCACAGGATTTAGCCAAAGGCTGCTAGATAAACTAGACATCACCGAAGGAGGTATGCTCAACGACCAAGGCGACTTCTTACTCCATCTTACCCCAAAAAACACAGAAGCCATCCGGGAAGCAGGGAATATCAAAGACATCTCACCGATGCTAGATTCAGCCGGACAGTTTGTAGAAGACATCTTCCCCTACAACAAGCATTACCCTTGGAACATCGATAATTACGGACCTATAGTTATCCCGAAAAAAGGGATGACCGTAACCCTCGACACCAACAGCATCGACCTATATAGAAGAATCATTTCAATATATGAAGGTCACCAATTGGAGATGCAAGGCAATACCATTTTAATAGATGGAAAGCCTGCCAACAGTTACACCTTCGCCATGAACTACTACTGGATGATGGGCGACAACCGCCACAACTCCCTCGACTCTCGCTACTGGGGCTTTGTACCAGAAGACCATATCGTAGGGAAAGCAGTATTTGTCTGGATGTCGTGGAACACCAATGGCAACCTATTGAACAAAATTCGCTGGGACCGCATCTTCCGGTTCATCCACTAATCTGTATTCGCCATGAACTTATTGGCCATCACCATGGAGCAATGGCTTCGACAGCGATATCTGAACAACACGGTTGAACAGTGGTTGTGGTTCGTCGGAATTATTCTCGGGGCCTTTATCCTGCGAGTATTTTTCTCCCGCATACTGGCCAGGTTACTGTTCCGGTTCTTCAAAAAATCAGATCCAGACCACTATAAGACTGCCCTTTCCAACTTTAAGAGCTTTGTACTGCGCCCCTTACAGTCCTTTTTACTTTGGGTAGCAGTATTTGTAGCCTATAAATTCCTCAAGATCCCACGGACCGTAAGGATTTTTGAAGAAGAAACCTTATTGCTTCGATATGCGCTGAACACCCTGTTCGAGATTATCCTCATCCTAAGCTTTACCTGGCTGTTGATGAGGATCGTCAACTACGTGGCTTACCTCTGGACTAGAAAGTCGGAAAGAGATGAGCTGCGCTTTGATCCGCAGCTTATCCCCTTCTTCAAAGACGCCACCAAAGTAGTATTATTCATTCTTGGCGGCTTAGTCATCGTAGGCTTTGTATTCAACAAAGACGTAACAGCATTGATAGGAGGTCTTGGAATCGGAGGTTTGGCCATTGCCTTGGCAGCTCAGGAAACCTTGTCAAACCTACTGGGATCTGTCACTATTTTTCTGGACAAACCTTTTCGCACCGGTGACCTAATCGACTTAGGCAGCGGCCTACAAGGCACCGTAGAACGAGTAGGGATTCGTTCAACCCGTTTGCGTACCCTTGATAAAAGCTATGTGACAGTTCCCAACAAAGACCTGGTAAACAAGATGTTGAACAACATCACCCAGAGCACACACCGCAGAGCAAAATTTACGCTTCACTTGGTTTACGGGACTCAGCCTGATCAACTTAGGTTGATTATTGCTGAAATCCGGCAACTACTGGACGCCCATGAGAAAGTTGCAGAAGACTACGTAGTACGTTTTTTTGAATTCGGAGAAAGTAGCTTGAATATCCTGGTCGCCTATTTGGTAATCACCAATGACTACGACGAATACGTAGAAGTGCGTGAAAGCCTTAATTACCAGATTTACGAAGTAGTAGTACGCAACGGCTCCAGCTTCGCATACCCCACAAGAACCGTTTTGCTGGAAGGTGAAGGAAAAGGAAGTCCAACACTTTGAATAAATAGCAGCTCAGACTGCTATAATCCTTAAACACTGCATCAATTAAAGCCTTTTTTGGCTATTATCGTTTTTGAATCGCTTATGAAGCACTTGTACTTAAGTCTTTGTCTGACCATAATTTCTGTGTTTGCCTATGCACAAGGCGGCAATCTTAGCGGAGTGGTTAAAGACGCACGAAATGGAGAAACACTGATTGGCGCAAGCGTGGTAGTAAAAGGCACCGACAAAGGCACCTCTACTGACGTTGACGGCCGCTTTATACTAAAAGTAAAGAACGACCCACCATTTATTGTGGTGGTTTCGTATGTAGGCTATTTGAGCCAGGAAGTTACCGTAAAAAGCCTGGAGAAACCCATTACCGTAAGCCTTAAAGCCAATCAACGTTCGTTGAAAAACGTGGATGTAGTAGGAAGCAGACTTTCGGAGAAGCAGAAAGAAGCACCACTGACCGTGGAAGCCATGGATGCAATCGCCATCAAAGAAACACCGGCTTCCAACTTTTACGAAGGACTTGGGCAACTCAAAGGCGTGGATCTTACCTCAGCTTCTATCGGGTTTAAAGTGATCAACACCCGTGGATTCAACTCCACTTCGCCTGTGCGTTCCTTACAATTGATTGACGGAGTTGATAACCAAGCACCAGGTTTAAACTTTTCTCTGGGTAACTTCCTGGGTGCATCAGAACTTGACGTTCAGAAAGTTGACCTCGTTGTTGGAGCCAGTTCTGCCTTCTACGGACCCAACGCCTTCAACGGCGTGGTGAGCATGAGCACCAAGAGCCCCTTTGTGCACCAAGGGTTGAGCGCGATGACGAAAGTAGGCGAGCGCGCTTTGGTAGAAACCGCTGTGCGCTATGCCAAGGCCTACAAGAACAAAGACGGATTCGACCGTTTTGCGTGGAAGATGAACCTGTTTTTCATGCGGGCCAACGACTGGGAAGCCAATGATTTACGAGCCACACCCCAAAGTGCAGCGCCTGCTGGCAACCCTGGAGGGTGGGATGCAGTAAACCGCTATGGTGATGAAAGGGCTTTTGATGAAAGCGGTATTTTTGGTCAGGCTACTAACCCTGGTTTAGGCATTTTTTACCGAAGAGGCTATTTGGAAAAAGACCTTGTTGATTACAACACCTATAATCTTAAACTGAATGCAGCTTTTCATTATAAGCTGAAAAAAGGAGCGGAAATCATTTACTCTACCAACTTTGGAACAGGAACTACGGTTTATCAAGGCGACAACCGCTATTCACTTCGCGATATTTTATTCTTCCAAAACCGTTTAGAAATCAGGAAAGAAGGCGACTGGTTTATCCGTGCTTATGCTTCTCACGAAGACGCCGGTCGTTCCTACGATGCTGTATTTACCGCAGTTCTATTGCAGCGAGCTGCAAAAGGAGATGTTGATGGCAGAGATCAAAGAGGCGATTACTATTCTGATTACCGTAATTTTTGGAGTAATAACATTTCAAATCGATACCGTAATTTGCCCGGATTCATTCCATTCACTGGCATTAATGCTGCCGAATATGCCGCAAACATCAATAGGCTCAATACCCTTTTTGCAGATTCCTTACATGCTTGGCATGCCTTAGCTTCTGCATGGGCTAATGGAGGCGATAGAACTCTTGGTTTAAATGAACTCGCTCAAGCCTATTTCGAACCTGGCACAGCACGCTTTGATTCGGCTTTTAACGCCATCACCTCCCGGACTTCTTTCACCGAAGGGGGCTCTCGCTTCTTTGACCGCTCTGCGCTCTATCACGTCGTGGGAGAGAAGAAGTTTAAATCTTCTTTTGCTGAATGGACTTTAGGCGGAAATGGCAGG
>JAIXUI010000061.1 GCA_027484125.1 Bacteroidota bacterium
CATACCTCCGACAGAGTGGGAAGTCAGACCTCTCAGGGTAAGTGTATCCGCTTTCCATTCATGTAGCCTCCTCATTTACGTCTTTACAATCTGTGCAGTATCGGACTTTTGTTTGTTGTGCAACATCATCCTTGTAATCACGCCTCCTATGAGGTTTCTGTTCGTAGGCTCGAATGTTTGCCGCCAGCTTCCTTCAGATTCCGCTTCACAACGGACACCCTTGCTCTTGGCTAACGGTAAGTACTGCAACTCCCGCTCGGGACTTCCACCCTAGAGCTGATACACATGCCTGACGCACAAAGAGGAAAGCCTGTTAGCCAAGCTTTCCTCTTTTCTGAAATTGTTAAAATAATTCAAGCCTTCGAGACTTGACCTTATATAAACTACCTGCGCAACAGTTTGAAGCCGATGTCTCTGCCTTGCCCTCGAAACATGGCCAGATTAATCCAAAACAACGCAAACTGTTCCATCAGTCCGTATTGTTCCGGGCCACCAACGTCATAACAGGTAGCGAAACCTGCCTCTATTGCGAGCTGCCGAACCACCGCTTTGCTTTCGTCGCTGCCACCGGCCATGAACATATCCAGCAACTGGTCGCCGTATTGAGGATTTTCCATGTTGTTGAAGCCTGTTGTGTTGAAACATTTCACGACTTCGCGGGTAGCAGTATTCGCTAGTATGGCCTCGGCTGTATTGGTATAGCCTTCTGGCCCACGTCCCATCACGATGTTCATGGCGTCGATGATGATTTTTCCGGTGGTGTCGCCCAAACTTTGGGCTGCCGAGGCTGCCATGGGTGCCGGAGTGGCCAGTAAAATGACCTCTGCCTTCGCCACAGCCTCTGTTATAGGAAAAGCCTGAATGCCGGCATGTTCTAGGAGTTCTTTGCCTTTGAATTGGGCTAAATCGCGTACGCCTAGCCTAATTGAATGTCCTTGTTTTGCCCAGGTTTTGGCTAAAGCACCGCCCACGTTGCCGGTGCCTATGATTGCAATATTCATTTGTGATTGTTGATGATTGAATTTAAAACAAATAGCCTTGCTCTGTTTGCTGGCTTTCCGGTTTGGTGCTTTCACCCAGCATTTCCACCAGGTTTCGCTCTATGTCGATGCAAATGGAAGTAAGTGGAACATCGGTAATCCTTCCTTCAAATGGATCTTCATTGACTTCGCCCACTTTCGCAATAACGGCAAACACAAACGACACCAGCAACGAAACGGGAATCATCCAGTAGGAAATGCCTAATCTGGAAAAGTCGCCGATCAGAGAGAAGGGAAGCACCAGCAAAAAGGCGTAGAGAAAAACTCTGGTAAAGTAGTCGTATTGCCTAAGCAAGGGCGTAGTCTTGATTCTTTCCGCAGCACTTTGGTATTGAGCCAAAGCCAACAATTGCCCTTCCATTTGGAAACTGTCGAAGCCGCCTAAGGTTCCATTCGCCATGGCCTCGTAAATTTTTCTACCCATCAACAACTGAATACCATTGGGCAGATTGTCAAATCGTTCGAGCATGGCTGCCTCTTCCTGGCTGAGTCGTTGGCTGAAAATAGAGTCGGCAGCCTCTTTGCGAAGCTGTAAGCGCAAGGCATTGACCCAAGCAATGATCAACCGAAGCATGGTTGCCTTGAATTCAGCGCTTCTAACAGCCTCATATTGCGGCTGGTGAGCATGGCTGTCGGTAAAGGTGATGACCAATCTGGCCAGCACCCGCGAACTGTGGGTGATGTTGGACCAAATTGTTCTTCCTTCCCACCACCTGCTATAGGCACTGTTGTTTCTAAAGGCAATGAAGATGGCCAAGGCGCTACCCAAAATGGCGGTAACCGGAAAAGGTAGGCTGAAAGCAGCGCCTGACAAGCGACTTACACCAAAAGCCAGTGCCGCAACGGCCAGGGCGAACAGCATTTCGGTTTGAACGTAAGTCCAGACTTTGAATGGATTGAAGTTTCTTTTTAGAATCATGATGTAGGTGCTAAAAGTCGTAGCGCATGAATAAACCGGAGTTGACCGGGTTGCCTTGAAGCGGACTTCCCGATTGGCTCCAGTCGCTCATGAGTCCGAAGCCCCAGGAAGTGTACTTCGCCCCTATTCGAAAGCGTTCGGTGAGATTGGGGTTGCTGCCGTTGGTAGGAAAAACGGGGAATAATTCTATCTGAAAAAAACCTTTCCAGTGGGTTGTAAAAACTGGTTCATACCGAAGCATTCCAAAAAAATCAACGGACTTTCGTTTGTTCAAATCGGCTACCAGCCAACTGAAAATCATCCAATTTTGGCCTCTTTTATACCATTGCATGCCCAACTTTGGGGTGAAACCTCCGGCATCGAAAGCGGCCACTGCTACAAAACCTAGCCCATTTTGAAAGTTATAGGAAACCGCCTGAGTAGAGCCCCAGGCGGTTGTTCCGGTAGAATTGTCGGCGCTGGCTCGGTTTCGACTGAAGAATAAACAAGGCGTAGCGCCTCCTGATAAAGTGCGAAAGTTGCGAAACCAGAGCAAGTCCACTCCGCTGCGGCGATTTCCAGCGTAGTATTCCGTGTTTTGACCATTCGCCTCGAAAGACCAGTAGCTTAGTAAGAAAAGAACCCCTAAAACTCGCCTCATTATCCGGTTTAAAGGGTGGAAGAAATTAACCCTACGCGGTTGCCTTCAGAGTCGAGCATGATGGCAGCAAACCCAAATGGACCTAAGTTGATTTCCGGAACCAACACCTGTCCACCGGCAACAGCTACCTGAGCTACTGCAGGTGAGAGTGGTCCGTGTACATTCAGGTAAACGAGAGCGCCTTCAGAGGAAGGAGTAAATCCTTCTCGCTGAACCAAAGCACCGCCAACCGCCTCTCCGGTTTGAAACGGAACGTCGAACAACACCAAAGGCTTATCTCCAAATGTGCCCATGCGAACGCGGCCATTCACCACCTGATGGTAGAATTTAAAGGCGCGATCTAAATCCAACGCGGGGAGCTCAAACCAATTTAAAGCGTGCATGGATTTAGGCCTTGAGCAGTTCTACCACCAAGCGTGCTGCTGCTTCACCGGAATTTTGCTGTTGACCAGTGATTAAATTGCCATCTTGAATGGCGAAGGAAGAGAAAGGAGCCCCTACCTGGAAGTGGGTATTGCTTATCTTTCTGGCTTCTGTTTCGATGCGGTAAGGTTGAATTTTCATACCAACTGCTTGGTCAGCAAACTCCTCCTCGGCATCTGCAAAACCGGTCCAAGTTTTTCCTGCTACCAGCAATTCGCCATTGGATTGGCGGGCATCGAGCAGTAAAGTGGTGGAATGACATACGGCAGCACTTGGCTTTCTTTTCTCATAAAAAGAAGCAAAAAGTTGCTCTAAAGCTTTGTTTCCGCGGAAGGTGTACATGGGTCCTTGGCCACCTACCAGAAAAATCGCGTCAAAATCTTCTTGATTGACCTCGCTGATGGCTGGAGTGGCTGCCAGCAGGTCTTTGAACCAGTCTTGCTGCATATAACCAAGGGAAATCACGTCGTGGGCGGAATAGCCGCTGGCGTCGGTAGGGTCTGAGTAGCCGTCCATCATCAAAGCGCCGCCTTCGGTGGAAGCCAAAGTAACCTCATAGCCCGCTTCCTGAAACACGCGTATAGGATGGGTAAGTTCGGCAGCCCAGAAGCCAATAGGCCAGCCGGTTTGTGCAGATACGGAGGGTGAACTCGCGACCATTAAAATCTTTCCTTTGGTAGGAGCACCATGGAAATGCATGTAGGATTGTAGGGTTTTCATGTTCGTTGTTTGTATGACACAAAGCTCCTACGAATACTCACTCAGGCCTATATACTTACTTTGAAATATAATACTAACAAAAAAGAAAGTATTGGTTTAAATTGCGCTATGCCTGAATTTCTTTACAACAACAAGCTTTATTACAACCCGGTAGAGTTTGCCATGGACCGGATTGGCGGAACTTGGAAGATTCCCATCCTCTGGCGCTTGCAAAACAAAGTGATGCGCTACAGCGAGCTAAAGAAAGACATTCCGCACATCACCCACAAAATGCTCAGCAGTCAGTTAAAGGAATTAGAAGCCGAAGGCTTCCTGCATCGGGAGGTGTACGCGGTGGTTCCGCCGAAGGTAGAGTATTCGCTCACCGAGCGTGGCCATCGGGCCATGCGCATCATCCAGCAAATCCGGGATTATGGTTTGGAGTTAATGGATGAATTTGGGGTGAAAGAAGGAGAAAAATAAGGAATTCTGGTGTGGGTTTTAATCCCGTCTGCCTAGCGCCAAAGCGATAGGTTGAGAGTTGTTTATTCGCAAGCTCCATAATCTTTGAAGATGTAATCTGGCATAAAATCTATTTGATAGGCCTTCAAAAATTCGATGTATTCCTCTTTGAAAGTTTTCTTTTTATGATGCTCCTCCTGATTCATAATATAGTTGGTAATCTTTAGTACTTGCGATTGGCTAACAGAAAAAGCCCCAAACCCTGCTTGCCATTCAAATCTACCTGTTACGTATTTGTTTTCGTTAATCCATTTTGATGTATTTGCCTTTATATCTCTTACTAAATCAGATAAATTGCTATCAGGTTTTATGCCAATCAGAATATGAAGATGGTCAGGCATGCCATTAACTACCATTAGTTTTTGATTTTTATTAGTGACTATACCAGTTATATATTGGTACAATTTCTCTTTCCAATGTTTAGAAATGAGATTTGCTCTGCCTTTTACAGAAAAGACCACGTGAACGTACAATTGCGAATAAGTGTTGGCCATAATAATATTTTTTGCGTGAACTAGCTTGGTTAATAATTCTATTGCCTTAACGAAGCGTAACGAAAATTATTGCGGATTCATGCTATTAACCTTTCACCCCTCTGGAGTTATTTGATTCACGCGCTTTGGTCATTTGATTTCATCCTTACCTCGCAAATATTACTATGTTCTAAAAGCCCATAGGGCTGACAGGTTAATAGAAAAAACACATGGAAGATAATTCAGCTCCGTAGGAGCGTAACTATTTTCCATGTGCCGCTCCTACGGAGCTGTTTAAAAAAGATTGCTATTTTTCTATTAACCTTTCACCCCTCTGGGGTTATTTGATTCACGCGCTTTGGTAATATGATTTCATCCTTACCTCGCAAATATTACAATGTTTTTAAAGCCCGTAGGGCTGACAGGTTAATAGAAAAACGGCAAAAAAAATAATTCAGCTCCGTAGGAGCGTAACGATTTTTCATGTGTCGTAACCGCTCTAAACGCCTAACCAATACACCAGCTTTACGGCAAAGGCTTGGTTGAGTAGGGTGAGAGGTTGTGTAGTAGAGTTATCGCTATAAACGATGAACAAATCGCTCATGGGGCGAAAACGCCACTGCAAGCGGGTATAGATGTTCATCCGCTGCGTTTGGGTATTGTATTGAACGAAAGTGGTCCAGAACAGGCTTCGGTTGAAGGTAATTTCTGCCCTTGGGCCAATCAATTGCAGCAAACTGCGGCCATAAGTTTCCGGGAGGTTTACTTCGTCGCTGTTAAAGTCTGCACTCAACACCGCCCATGGTTGGAGGCGGTAAGCAGCTCCCATGGCCACACTGTTTTTGTGACCATTATAAAAAGTGCCGGTATTACCGGATAAATACCAAGTAAAGCGTTTGCGCACATCGGAACTATAACTAAAACCCATATCCCGGTAGAAATAATCGCCAACAGGCAAGGGAAGAAGCTGACGCCCGGTGATATTGAATGGAAAGAGCAATCCGGTTTTTCGCTCGTTAAATTCAACACGCAGGGTGGCAGTATTCTGAAAATTGATGAAGGAATTGCCCTGAAGCTGATTCTCATTTAACTGAAAACCGTTACGGAAGTAGGCATTCCAATAGATACCAAATCCGAAGTTGTTGACGATTTTCGAACGAGGATAAAAGCGACGGGTGATAGAAGGTTCCAACCTCCAGTAAGCCATGCGGATTTCACGTCCGGAGGTTTGGTCAAAATTGAAAAGCCGGGGAACAAAGCCATTGTCGGCGAGGTAGTTTTCGCCCACATATTCATGATTCCAATCGATGTTCCACTCCGGACGGGAATAATTGAGCCACGAAGCGTGGGCGTATTGGTCGGGTTGGTTCACCGGGCGCAAAGCTTGGTGATAGAAAAATTTTCCACGCCAGCGGTTGTTGCGGGTCGCCAGATTATAATCAACCCCAACAATGCGATTGAAAGCTTCAGAAGCATCGGATCCGCCGGTACGATCACGGTTCACCATGATGAATGCGATGTTGGAACCATTGCGAAATACATCTTGCTGAAAGGCCAAGACAGCGTGATTTTGTGCGGCCAGCTTGAGTGGCCCCGAAGCGGTATTTACCGTTTTCTCACCGGTTTGTACGGTCATCATCCCGATGCGCAAGGTTTCGTTGACTTTCCCGCTCAAGCGGGCTCCCGCAAGAATGGGAACCGTTTCGCCATTGAACAACCCAATTCTTCTGGAAAAGAAAGGCCTGATTTTACTAAAGCCAAAGCGGGCGAATAAATCGCTGTTTTCTTGAAAGAAGGCTCTTTGCTCGGGAAAGAAAAGGCTAAATCGGGTAAGGTTGGTAATTTGACGGTCCACATCAACCTGAGCGAAATCCGGGTTGAAGGTAAGGTCGAGGTTGAGTGAAGAGCGAATGCTTACTCGAGCGTCAAGTCCGACGCCGGGTGTAACGTCTGTTTTTTGGTTGTCAGCCACATTGCGATACGCTTGTGTGATGCCATAAGGGACTAAAGCCAGGTTAAAACCGGGAGCGGGAATGTCGCCGGCCCATTGTAGGGTTCCGCAAAAGGCTATACTTGCGACGTTGAAATTTCTAGGTACCGGATTCCATACAGAGCCCTCATTCTGGCGGAGGTTGTTTCGGGAGAAGTTCAGCCCCCAGCGACTCACTGTTTGCTTATATCGCAAAGAGCGAAAAGGAATGGCCATTTCCAACGTCCAATGGTCGGGATAGCGTTTCACTTCCGAATACCACACTTGGTCCCATTCCGGACTGGTGCCAAAGCCGCCACCAGTTTGTATAAGGCCTTCCATTTGTGCGCCATAAGGGTTAAGAGCGAAACAATAGCCGTTGGTTTTGTCGTTGAGTGGGTCAAGGTAAAGGGCGAAGGCATCGTTTCGGCTGTAAGCAAAATCACGGCGCAGCGAGCTAACCACATGGTCGCCTTCAGGTTGGTGATAACAAACTGCCGAAACGTAGATGAATTGGTCGTCGTAGAGCATCTTCACCACCGTCCGGGTGTTGGCTAAAGCCGAATCGAAGGGGAAATGTTGCTGGAAATTTTCAGTGGAGATGGCATTTTTCCATGCTTCCTCATCGGGGATACCATCTAAGCGGATGGCGCTACCGGCCTGCTGGAGCAAATACTCACGGGGCTGAGGTTGGTTTTGTGCCCTGGCATTCCAAGACAACAAAAGAAGAACAAATACAAGTAATCTCAAGAGCAAAAGCGTCGGGTTCAATATAAATGTCGGGCAAGGAAACCTTCAAGCTTACGATAAAATTCCAGTCGGTTTTCTTCCTTCTTCATCCCACGACCTTCATTGCTGACGAGCATGTATTCCACTTCAATCTTATTCTTTCTGATTTTACCCACCATGCGATTGGTTTCCCGGTAGCTGACCCTGGGGTCGTACATACCATGATAGATAAACACCGGTTTCTTGATTTTGCTTGTTTGGTAGTAAGGAGAATTTTGCCGCATGTTGAGGCTGTCTTCTCGTGGATTGCCCATCATTTCAAAAAGCATCATTTGATACGGCTTAAAATACTCTGGCACACCTTCTACATAACTCAATAAATTATAGAATCCGGCATAGCTCACCGTACAAGCATACAAATCGGGGCGTCGGATGGCGGCATTCATTGCAGCAAAGCCTCCGAAAAAAGCTCCATAAACCGCAATGCCTCCTTTTGTTGCGAAACCACTTTCAATCAGCCATTCTGACGATTCTACCACATCTTCCAAGCTTCTGCTGGCATAATCCCGGAATCCGGTAGCTCGGTAGCGCTTCCCAAATCCGTTGATGCCCCGATAGTAAACTTGCAGTACCCCGTACCCGCGGTTGGCTAAAAACTGCGCCAGCGGATCAAAGGTGCCAATGTTGTAGGTAGCTGTTTGGTTCACATACACCACAAATGGGATAGGGCCGTTCGGCAATACTTGCGGCATGGTGAGCATGGCGGTAATCACCCCTCCGTCGGATGCAGGGATGTAAATAAGCCGACTTTCAGCCATCTGCTGCGGATTAATGTCCGGGTTGATGTCGCTCAACTGGCGCAGTGTATCCGTTTTTGAGTCGAAGAGGAAAAACTGACCGGGAAGTTTATCGGAAAAAACCTTCACGATATAACGTCGATCGCCGGAGTCCGTGCTCAGAATACGAAACGATTTATCCGGAAAGCGACTACGGAAATATCGATCTGTTTTAAGTGAAAAAGAATCAACTGGCCAGGTCTCCAGCCTGCTACTTCGGTAAGCCACATCAATCAAGCGATGCGAACGAGGCCCGAAGTTAAACTCTGATATATCGGTATTGGCATTTTCAAATATCACTGTTTCGGAGTCAGGAAGACTTGGATGAATCGCAACCAGGGCCATTTTATCACGCTTTCTATTCGATAAAGCATAAAACCGTTGATCGTTGGGCATAAAAGTGAGTGGAACAAATTTGTCTTCCGGTTTGGGAGTAAGTAAGGTTTGAAACTCCTCCGTTACATTGCTTCGGAACAAAAGCCGATTCTGGCCATTCACTACTTCTAAAGCCATCCGGATATCGCCTTTTGAATCAGCATACCACTTGGTGATTCGCCCATTATTTTCCACCACCCTCTTCGTAACACCGGTTTCCATGTTAAGGCGGTAAACATCGAATAAGTTACTGCCTCTTTGATTAAACGAAACCAGCATTTCATTGCCGTTGTAAACCCTACCATCGATGATATAAACTCGTATGTCGGCGTAAGGGGTTAGGTTCACACGATGACTTCCATCGGCTCTAACCGTGTAGAGTTGGCAGCTTTGTTTACCTTCAATGTCATCGATATAAACAATTCGCTGGTTGTTAACCCAGTAGAAGTTCTCGATGTCGTTTAGCTTTTTGTTGGTGAGCTGGTATTCTAAACCAGTTTTAAGATGCCGACAAAACAAGTTTAGCCTGAAATCAGTGCGTTTCAGAAAAAGCAATTTCTGACCATCAGGAGAAAGTTGGAAGTTTGACTCTTCCGGATTTCGGAAAAAAGTTTCAACAGGAATACGCCTGCGATCTGTGACTTTTTTCGTGTCACAGCCACACAATAGCACAACGGCTATCACCAATAAGCTAAAAAGCTTTTGCAGGACTCTCACGAGGTCAAAATAGCCATTGCAATTAATTCATGCAGGACCTTTGGGCTTTTTTGAGAAGGGAAAAAAATATTGTTAATTTTAGCTATATTTAACGATTGAACTTTCTTAAACCTTGAGCCGTGTACGCATTCGGGGCATAATTGCCCTTACCTCCCTCGCATTAGTGGGCATGGTGGTGATTCAGCTGGTCTGGATTAATAATGCTGTACAGCTTCAACTCGACAATTTTAATAAGTCGGTTAACATAGCCCTAACGCAAATTTCCAACACCTTAAGTTTGAATGAGGAGCTGGGCGTTTACCTCAAGGTCGCAAGAAATTACCTGCCGGAAGAAGAAACATTGCTGGCCGATTCCGCCAGCATCAGCAAGCGAAATGCCTCGGACAACGACTTGCAGAGAATCAAACGCTACCTGGCATTATCAGACAAATCGGAGTATTTAGACTTCTACAGCAATGAGATATTAACCCATTATCAGCAAATCACCGAGCGAAAAATGCGCATTCCGACGAGAGAACGACGCTATTTTGAACGGCTGGTGAATGATACAGCCTTGTTAAAACGCCCTGATTTCCAGAGCGATTTGCGCAATGCCTTTCGTGTACAATCCTTACTGTCTATTACCGATCGAATAAACCCCGTAAGCTTAGATTCCTTGATTTCATTTTCCCTATCAGAAGCTGGTGTCAACCTTAAGCATGAACTCAGTATTTTACAATCGCCTACCGACTCCATTCTAAAAGGAATTCCTAACAAAGCCTCCTTAGATAACGAAAGTCAGTTTGTAATTCGGCTTTTTCCCAAGGATCAAATCGGAACTAATCATTACTTACTGATAAAATTCGAAGGCCAGCGCTTCTATCTACTTCGAAATGTGGGGCTCATCTTGCTAATTTCACTATTTACCATCATCCTTTTAAGCATCGGATTTTATTACACTGTCAATACCATTTATCAGCAACGAAGGCTCGCTGAAATGAAAACAGATTTCATCAACAACATGACGCATGAACTGAAAACGCCTATTGCTACCATCACACTTGCAAGCGAAGCCATGCTCGATCTATCAGACAATCCTCAATTCAAGTTTATTTCTCGCTATTCCAATATGATTATGGAGGAAAACAACCGAATGAAAAACAACGTGGACCGCATTCTCAATACCGCCCTGCTAGAATCCCGTGATTTTAAGCTAGAAGTCAATCGGTTGGATTTGCATAGTTGTATTCAGCGAGTCATCAGCCAACTTACTTTGAGACTTAACGGAAAATACTGCACACCTGAATTGCTGCTTGAAGCACGAGAACACCACCTGATGGGAGATGAAACCCACATTTTGAATGTTATCAATAACCTGCTGGATAATGCCATCAAGTACTCCGAACAGCCACTAATTTTAGAAATTTATACAAAAAATACCGCCCAAGGAATACTGTTAACCATCGAAGACAACGGCATTGGCATGAGCCAGTCTGAACAAAAAAGGGCGTTTGAGAAGTTCTACAGAGCCTCTACCGGCGACTTGCACAACGTTAAAGGCTTTGGCCTTGGTCTTTCTTATGTCAAAAGTATCGTGGATGCTCACAAAGGATTTATAACTTTGAGCAGTGAGTTAGGAAAAGGCACTAAATTCGAACTTTACTTCCCATTCGATCATCAGCGATCATAAGGCATTCTGGAACGCAAAATGAATCATAACGAGAAAAAAATTCTGCTCGCAGAAGACGACATCAACCTCGGCACCATTCTCGCCGAGCGCCTCTCCATGAAAGGGTTTAACGTAACCCTATGTGACAACGGCAACGACGCCTTTGACAAGTTTAAATCTGACAAATTCAACGTCATCATCCTCGACATCATGATGCCGCTGAAAGATGGATTCACTTTGGCTAAAGAAATCCGAGCTGAAGACGAAACAACCCCCATCATCTTCGTAACTGCGCGTGCACTCAAAGAAGATGTGCTCAAGGGCTTCAGCATTGGCGCCGACGACTACCTTACCAAGCCCTTCTCTATGGAGGAATTGATGATGCGCATTCAGGCAATCCTGAAGCGAACCATCAAGGTGGAAGAAGAAAATGTCGCAAACGAGTTCAACTTCGGCATCATGCACTTCAACTATGTGCACCAATCCTTGAAAATGGGCGAGCTGGAACATAAACTTACCAGCAAAGAAGCCGACCTTCTTAAAATCTTATGCTCCAACAAAAACGAAGTGGTCTTTAGAGAGGTTGCACTTCGGAAAATTTGGGGCGATGACACCTACTTCAACGGCCGTTCCATGGACGTTTTCATTTCTAAACTACGAAAGCTCATTGCCGATGAGCCCAAAGTGGAAATCATGAATGTGCACGGAAAAGGGTTTAAGCTGGTGGTAAAAGATTAAGCATCACCTACACATGAAAAAGGCTCCGGATATGGAGCCTTTTTTTGTGGAAGACCGTATGCAAAAACGGTCAAACGCTCTTCTTTAGTTAACCAGAAGCATGAACTAACCCATACTTCCGATTGAATTTCATGGCATTTTGAAGTTATCTACCCTTTGCTCTTGAACAAATTCTGAATGATAACTATCATCACAGCATGAAAACACTGGAGCTTCGTTCAGATACCTTCACCCGCCCAACTCCCGGAATGCTTCAAGCCATGATGGCAGCACCGGTAGGCGACGATGTGTTCGGGGAAGATCCTACCGTGAACCAGCTGGAAGAACGTCTCGCAGCCTACTTTGGGAAAGAAGCCGCCATGTTCTGCGCTTCAGGAACCATGGCCAACCAAATTGGCATTCAAGTTCATATTCGTCAAGGCGATGAGGTCATCTGCGAACGCGAAGCTCACGTTTACATTTACGAAGGAGGCGGAATTGCCGCTTTTGGTGGCGCTTCCATACGACCTATCGCAGGGCAAAGAGGTCAACTTACTGCCACCGAGATTCTGGCTAATATCAGCGATCCCCACAATGTGCACCTTCCGATTAGCCGATTGGTATGTTTAGAAAACACCGCGAATAGAGGCGGCGGAAGTTGTTATTCTATAGAAAACATTCGTGAAATACGCCAAGTTTGCGACCAACATCAACTGGCGCTCCACCTCGATGGCGCTCGTTTATTCAATGCCATGGTTGCAGGAAATCATACTCCCGAAGCCCTGGCAGCATCTTTCGACACCCTTTCTGTTTGCTTATCAAAAGGGCTTGGGGCGCCGGTAGGTAGCGTTTTGTTGGGAAGCCGCGATCACATTCGCCTCGCCAGAAGAATTCGCAAGCGCATGGGCGGCGGTTGGCGACAAGCCGGAATACTCGCTGCCGCCGGACTTTATGCCCTGGATAACCATATAGAAAGATTGGCAGAAGATCATCAACGGGCGCGTGCACTCGCCACCATCATGCGTGCCGTAGCCGGTGTGAAAGCAGTAGAAGAACCGGAAACGAATATTGTTTTGCTCGAACTCGAAGCCTCCCTTACTCCAGCAACCTTTTGCGCCTCTTTAGCAGCCAAACAGATTCTTTGCCTCCCCTTTGGACCACAAAAGGTGAGAATGATCACTCACTTGGATTTTACCGAACAAGACTTGAACGACCTCCAAGAACGCTTGCGTTAAACCTTGTAAAAGCACTCAAGCGTTGTTATTCTGTTGTTAATTAAAAACGCATTAACAACCACGCCGTCCTTCATCCTTTAGGTTTGAAACCTAAATTGAACCAAATGAAGCGGCTTTCTGCCATCAGGCTCATTGTCATTATTTTCCTAATTGGTGGTTTGCTCTCAACGTCTGAGTCCTATGCACGCTCAGCCGACCCTGATAAAACAGGCATCAACCTCCTCGCTAAAAAGTTTGCTGATGCCATAGCACAGCAAGACAGTGCAGCCTTGGTAAGCTTGTTCTTTAGCCCCGACTCTCCGGTAATTGGAATAATGTCGGCAAAAACAGAACAATCCAGGAAAAAATTCAATCCACAGTTTCAAGGGTTGTCGGTAGCTACGGCCCGACAATTTGCAGGAACCCTCATTCGCCAATTCCACGCTCCAGAAGAGCGAATAACGAACCTGGTTGTGCAGCAAGATTCCACACTGGCTCAACTTCACTTTCTCTATACTTTCTGGGAGAAAGGCCAACTTCTCCAATGGGGAAAAGAGCATTGGAGCTTGGTTTGGGCAGAAGGACAATGGCTGATCACCTCCGTCAATTACCTGATTCGAGAAGCAGCAATAGAGCCGATAAAGGCTCCGTCTTCAAGAAAAAAATAGGGTTACAGGCCGGTATGGCCATACATTTTTTCATCCTCATTTAAACTATTCAACATGAGAAAAGGAATACTAACATTTCTGATGCTTGGGATTGCATGGACAACTCAAGCTAACCAGTTGCAGCTTTCCAATGTTCGGTTGGTAGCCAACGACACCCTGTTGCGAGTTGCACACCTTCAGCTCGACGTTCAGTGGGAAAACAGCTGGCGTGACAACCTCAACCACGACGCAGTCTGGCTTTTTTTCAAATACCGAGCACCTGGAAGCCAGGTTTGGAGGCATCTTCAACTCGCCTCTTCCGGCCATCAGCCGGCCAGTGGCGCTCAATTCAAGATTCCAACCGATAGAAAAGGCGCTTTTCTACTTCGCAGTTCCAACGGAAGTGGAAATATTCAGTTTGTTGGCGGCCAACTCGTTTGGGACTATGGAGTAGATGGATTGAACAATGTTGTAGGTACGGACTTGCGTGCGTTTGGAATTGAGATGGTTTTCATTCCATCCGGCAGCTTTCAAGCCGGCGATGGCCAAGCCAACGCTAGCCTAAGGTATGGCAATTTTGAAAACGGAAACACCGGACAGCCATTTACCATAACCTCTGAGCAGGCCTTAACCTTGGGTGGAGGCCAAGTAGGAAGCTTAGGTAACAGCAATCGTTTTCAGCAATTTGTAAATGGAGGTGGAGGAGGAACTGTGGATTGTAGCAACGACGGTTGCCTCGGCGGCAGTGGTGACGACTTCAGCAATACCATCACCCAACAACTACCTGCCACTTTCCCCAAGGGCTTCCAGGCCTATTATTGTATGAAGTATGAACTCACTTTAGAGCAACTTGTTGATATGCTGAACTGCCTTCAGCCGCAGCAACAGGCTTTGCTTGCTTCCACCGGACACTTTTTTGTACCTGGTGGCGGTTCGTTCAGTAGCGTTCGCTTCGACCTTCAACAAAGCGGTAACCAATTCCAAACTTCCGATCCCCATGTTGCTTGGGTTTTTGCTGACTGGATAAGATTGGCAGCCTATGCCGATTGGTCGGCGTTGCGCCCCATGACCGAACTGGAATTCGAAAAAGCGTGCAGGGGGCCCTTGAACGCTGTGCCGGGAGAGTATGCTTGGGGGAATGCCAATGCCGATTTGAGCGACAATCTTACTTTATCACAGCAGGGAACGGCACAAGAAGGTATAGCAAACGGCTATCAAGCCAATGGAGCAGCCGGTAATCTATGGGTTAGAGCCGGCAACCAAACCATGAACACGGTAGCCAGAGTTGGAATTTTTGCTGCTCATCCACAAAATTCCGGCAGGGTTTCCAGCGGTGCCTCCTATTGGGGGATACACGACCTCAGTGGTAACGCCTGGGATCGAGCCGTGTCGGTTGGGCATCCCGAAGGGCGCAAGTTTGACGGTGCTCATGGCGATGGTAACCTCCACCCAGATGGTTATGCCAACCAGCCCACTTGGCCGGGATCTTTTAATGCGGGCATAGTCAATACCAACATCGGCATGGGCTACCGCGGTGGTGCCCTTCTTTATCCCACGCCCAACCTGGAACACAATGCCCAAGTAAGCAATCGAAGATTGGCTTCGGGTTATTGGAATATTGTAATTCATGACGATGGGGGCCGATTTGTACGCAATGATCCATAAGACGATGAAACACTTTACACAAGCCATACTGGTGGTTTTGCTACTTAGCCCCAGCTGCCTGCATGCTCAATCAAGATTCATGGGCGGCGCAGGAAGCGGCTACACAAGCCACTCTCAAACCAACCTTCAACTTACACCATCCACCATTTCTTGGAATGGCACCCAGTGGATTGGTGGAATTCCGGGTCCTACTACCAGTGCCCTATCTATCCGCATTGCCGAAGGGACGGTTGCAACCCTCCCGGATGGAAGCAGATTTCTTCATCTTATTTTAGAAGAAGGTGCACAAATAAACCTGCCCTCTGGCCAAGAATGCTTCATCCATGGAGACCTCCAGACCAGCTTAGGTAACAGAATCTATGGCGGTGGCAACATTCGGTTTAACCATGGCACATCGCATCGGGTTATTGGTGAACCTATAAGAATACAAGCCCAATTAAGGATAGAAACCGGCGACACCTTGCATACCAACGGCATTTTGTTGGAAGATGGCGCTGCCTTGCTCCACGGTTCCGGAACTCCGGGCGGAGGAGGGGTTTGTTGGGGTACCGCTCAAATGCTGCGAACCGGAACCGTGAACCCGCTGCTATTTCAATTTTGGAGTTCGCCGCTCAGTGGCAACAGACTGAATGTGGTGAGCGGCCCAGATAATTATCGTTTTGATGCAGACGCCCAAAGCTGGGTCGCAACAAGCGATACCGTTATGATGCTGCCGGGAGCAGGATTCGCAGTGACAGGAGATACTACCACCGCTGATACCTTAACCCCGGGAGCCACGCGATTTGTGGGCACTCCCCACAATGGAACGTACTACGTGCCTTTACATCGCAACCCCGGAACCAACGACGATTGGAACTTAGTCGGCAACCCCTATCCCAGCGCCATCGACGGCCCAACCTTCCTCACGGAAAACATCGGGCGAATAAACGGCACACTCTACTTATGGAATAGACCTTACACCACCGACTCTGCCACCAATGCCACTTACAGCAGTGCCGACTATTTGGCCAGAAATCTCACCTACGGCGCCTTTACCCTTGGAACAGCTCAAGGTTTCTTCGTAGAAGCCACTTCCGACAGCGTCGTATTCAACAATACCATGCGATCTTCCGGCGATAACAGCTTTTTACGCAATCAACACACCATGGCAAGGCTTTGGTTGGGCCTCAAAAACCAATCAGGATTAAGACAATCTATACTACTTGGATTCAGCGACCAGAATTCGGTAGATTTTGAGCCCCTTTACGATGCGAAAAAGAAAATTGGAAACCCCGAATTGTCTTTTTACTCCTTGCTCCATCAACAACCTATGGAAATTCAGGCTTTGCCTACCGTAGTGGATGAAACAACCATTCCATTAGGCATCCTATGCAAACAAGCAGGCCATTACGACTTAGTCATTGACAAACAGGAAAACTGGCCTTCACAGCTAACCTTGGGATTGCTCGATCAATCTACCGGAAATCTTACTCCGCTTTCTACTTCCGGAATAAGGTTGTCCCTAGCCGGAAACCCCCAGCCTGACACCCGCTATCGATTGGTTATCCGCAATCCATCCCCGGCACAACCCGGAAACTCAGCTTCCAAGCTCGTGTTCGCCGAAAACAGCCTGAAAATTATCGCTCAAACTCCCCTTGAAGGCCCCGTTACGGTACGCATTTTTGACCTTCAAGGAAGAACTTTGATTCACCAAGTGGGTACAGCGGAAATGGCAACTCAAGGCTGGCCTATGAACTTGCCCTCCGGCTGTTGGATGGCTGAAGTAAACACCCACCACGAGGTCCTTCGCTTGAAATTTGTTCAACCTTAAACAGACCTCCGGCCATGATGAACCATTGGAATGGACTTAGCATCAAGCCCTCATCCCGGCATTATCCTTTATTTACCCTAATGCTTTTCGTCCATCTATTCAGTTGGGATACCCAAGCACAAGGCCGGTTTGGGGGTGGAAATGGCAGCGGCTATTTCCAGATGCAAGCTTCTGGAATTACAACCTCCACCTCCAACCTGGCTGTAGAGCCCGACGATTGGGTGGCATTCCCACAGCCTGCAAGCACCACCCTAAACCTCAAAGGCCCTATAACCTCGAATGCCCAAGTTGCCCTTTATGATTGGAAAGGAAGGTTGTTGGTTGAAAAGCCATTGAGCAACTACCAACTTATCCTTCCAAATGGTCTCCGAGGCCTTTACATCCTGGAATGTCAGGGTAAGAGAAAGCCTATACTTTTAGGAGAATGAAGGGGTAAGAAGAAAGAAGAAAAGTCGGAAAGAGGGCAATAGCGCTTTTCCGACTTTTTTATTTTAAGAACCACCTGCCCAGTTTGAGCTTCCAAGGTTGGTAAGGAGGAAACCATAAGCGGATATCAGGAAAAAGCGAACCATGCAGCACACTTCTTTCATGGCTGAAAGTCTTGAAACTGGCTTCGCCGTGGTAATGTCCCTGACCGCTTTTTCCAATTCCTCCGAACGGAAGTTCAGGATGTAGCAGATGCAGCAACGTTTGGTTGATGCAACCCCCACCGAAATTCCAACGATCCAGCAACCAATTGCGAAAATCCCTGCGCTCAGAGAAAATATAAGTAGCCAACGGATTCATGTGCTGCCTGAGCCCAGCCAGCAATTCCTCCTCGCTTCTATAAGTCAAAATCGGCAAAATAGGACCGAAGATTTCCTCCGACCTCAACCTAGAGCCGGGCTTAGGGTGAAGGACAATAGTAGGTTCTATGCGGCGCTGATCTTCCTGAAACCTTCCGCCAAAAACGACATCGCCATCGTGGAGCATCGCAGCGACCCTACGGAAATGGCCTGCATCCACAAGCGACGCCAAGTCCGGGCTATTCAGCGGATCTTCGCCATAAAACTCCAGAATTGCTGCTTTTAACGCCTGTAAGAAAGGCTCCGCCACCGACTCTTCCACCCACACATGATCAGGCGCGATGCAAGTTTGACCCGCATTGAAGAACTTACCGAACGCAATTCGGCGTGCCGCGATGGCCAGGTTGGTAGAAGCATCCACAATAGCCGGACTTTTTCCGCCGAGTTCCAACGTAACCGGCACCAGCTTATCCGCTGCCATGCGCATGATGGCCGCGCCCACTTGCGGACTTCCAGTAAAAAAGACATGGTCAAAGCGGAAGTTTTGCATCAGTTCCGGCACCACCAGACCACCATCGCCAGTGACCACCTTCACCAACTCCGCCGGGAAATACTCCCCAACGAGACGCTCCACCAACGCAGCAATACGAGGCGTTTTTTCACTCGGCTTGAGAATAGCGCAATTGCCCGCCGCGAGCGCCCCGATAAGCGGAGCCATTAGCAACTGGAAAGGGTAATTCCACGGACTGATGATGAGGACAACCCCCTTGGGAGCAGGATGAATTTTGGCCACCGCAGGCCACAACAGCAAAGAAGCATTTTGGCGGCGCGGACGCATCCAATAGCGGAGCCAGCGCAGCGTATGACGGATTTCAGCAAGCAACACCCCCGTTTCACTGCCGAAAGCCTCGAACAAAGGCTTGTTAAGATCTTGCGCCAACGCAGCATGAATTTCATCCTGATGCGAGAGAATCATCGTCCTCAAACGCTTCAGTTGAGCAATACGAAAAGCATAATCGAGCGTAAGACCCTGTTCAAAAAAGCACCGTTGAGCCTCAGCCCAACCAACCCCATCAGTACAAATACCAGCATCCATCATCATCCCTAAAAAACACTAAACTAAGCGATAAACCAACGAGCCCAACAACAAACCCACCAATAAAACCAAACCCTGTAGAGACGGCATTTATGCCGTCTAAAAAAGCATTTATGCCGGCTAAAAAGGCAATTATGGCGTCTCCCCTACCAAAACCACCCACCTTCAAAAATCACCCGCCCCAAGAAAAAGACCTCGTTCACTCGAAAGAAGACCCCGTTCACTCAAAAGTAGAGGACGGACACTTGAAAGTAGAGGTCGTTCACACGAAAGTAGAGGTCGGACACTTGAAAGTAGAGGTCGTTCACACGAAAGTAGAGGTCGGACAGTCGAAAGAAGAGGTCGTTCACTCGAAAGAAGAGGTCGTTCACTCAAAAGTAGAGGACGGACAATCGAAAGTAGAGGTCGGACAGTCGCGGGAACATGTGGACACACGAAGGAACAATGCGGACAGTCGCGGGAACATGTGGGACAGCCGCGGGAACAACCCGGACACACGCGGGAATAACCCGGACAGTCGCGGGAATAACCCGGACAGTCGCGGGAACATGTGGGACAGTCGCGGGAACAACCCGGACACACGCGGGAACATGTGGGACAGTCGTGGGAACAATGCGGACACACGCGGGAACAACCCGGACAGTCGCGGGAACAATGCGGACACACGCGGGAACAATGCGGACACACGCGGGAAATATGCGGACAGTCGTGGGAACAATGCGGACACACGCGG
>JAIXUI010000092.1 GCA_027484125.1 Bacteroidota bacterium
CGCAGTCAGGGTGTCTTTACAACCGAGGTTGTCGGTGACTTCCAGGCGAAGGGTGTAATCAATTTGCAGCGGACCTGCGTTCACCGGCACACTCCACGATGTGTTGGCAGAGGTAGGGGTGGTGAAGTTTCCGCCTGGCGTTGAGCTCCAGGTGTACTGGATGGCGTTCGCTGTCGTGTTGCTGCTATGGGTCACTTGTGACGATAACGCTAACGTCTGTGGTCCGCAATTGCCGGCAGGTACGCTGAAGTTCACAACAGGACGGCTCTGGATTCTTACCGACCTTCGCACCGAGTCGATACAGCCATTCGGACTTCTCACTTCTAACACAATCAGGTAAGCAGTGTCTACACCGGACTGGTTATCCGGGAAAATGAAGGTCGGCGATTGTGCCGTGGTGTCGGAAATTCGAACCGCTACGCTGTTGGAGACACGCCAGCGGTACTGACTTCCTGAAGCAGCTTGGGAGGTATTATTAATGGCGACTGCTGGCCCTCCCGCACAATAAGCGGATTGTTGGAAGGAGAAATTCGCTCTCGGACGCGCAAATACCATCACCGACTTAGACAACGAATCCCGACAGCCGGTCCCGGCAGTTACCACCAGTTTGATGGTGTAGGTAGAATCCTGAAGGAAGCTGGTATTCACCAAGGTAAGGGTGTCAGTAGCGCCCGCTTGAGGAGAAGTACGGCGGTACTGCCAGCCGAAATTCCAGTTAGAAGAAACGCCTACGGAACTGGTGTTTTGAATGGTGAAAATTTGAGGCGAACAACCGGCGGCTGGCGTTACTGTGAAGTCAGAAACCGGGTTCGGGATGGTGCGGAAGGTTCGAACAAGGGTGTCTGGTTTACAACCCTGCGCATTCGATGCAATTAACCGTACCAGCACCGTGTCGTTGGCATTGGTTAAGGTGTAGGAGGGCGGTGTGGTGCCAGTTTGAACTTGCAGAACAACGCCTGCTGCATTCAAAACTTCCCAACGATAAGTGCTGTTGGCGAGCGGATAGGTTACCAAGTTAAGGTTGCTACCTCCTATTGCAAAAGGCGCACAACCGGAAGTAAGGGCTGCGGAGAAATCCGCTTTTGGGTTGGGGTAAATACGGACGCTTGCTTCTGCGGTGTCCTTACAACCTTGTGCACTTTCAACCTGTAAAATCACAGGAAAGTCCAGTGGAGCGGTGCCAGTATTGGCAAGGCTAAACGACACGGTATTTTGGGTGGAAGTAGCACTTCCGGGAAGCTGCCAGAAGAGGCTAAGGCCGGTAGCCGGAATGGATTGGTTGGTTGCCGTGATGTTTTCCGGAGTACAAGCAGCAGTGTCACTAAGTCCAATAATGGCATTGGGTTTAGGAAACAGGGTATTGGTGAGTTGAAGGGTGTCCTTACAGCCTTGTACGTTGGTAGCAATGCCTTGTAAGGTATAGACTATCGGGTTTCCGGAGAGGTTAACCTGATAGTTCACTGTTGGCGTTGGGCTTGTGGCAACGGATAAAGTTGCTCCTGCCGGGGAAATGCTCCAGGCATAAGTTGGGTTGCCGGATGTGGTATTGACCACCTGAGTTTGCCCGGGTCCGCAGTTAAGCGTTGGCAATTGCGCTATAACATTTGGACGAGGATTCAACACCAGTGAGGCAGTAGTGGAGTCTTGGCAGCCAAATTCATTCGACACCAGCACTTTCAGTTGATACGTCGCAGCGGTAGCACCTTGCCACTCCGGCAGCTGAAGGGTGGGCTGCTGGATAGTGGTACTGCTAAAAATGGCGTTGGTTAAGCTTTGGTTGTTGGTGGCGCTCCACGTGTATTGAGGGGTATTGAAACCTGTCGCAAGGGTTAAACCGAGGGTAACACTGGCATGTGGACATTGAGCACTCAAAGCTGCAATTACAGGCGCCGGACGAGGGTTCACCCTCACCTGGATAGTGTCGGAGTTGGAACAGTTGTTTCCGCCTCCTGAGAAAGAATAAGTGAGGGTATATACTCCTGGGGCAAGTCCAGAAGGGTTAAAGACACCTGCAGGACTCACGTTTGGCCCGGTCCAATTGCCGCCAGCAGGACTAAAGCCGGTTAGCGTTTGTGGACCAGCATTCTGGCAGTAGGCTTGGCCTGTTCCGGCATTTACCACTGGCAGGGCAATAACTTGAACGAACAGACTGTCTTTCGAAGTACAGCCATTATTGTCGGTATAGGTATAGAAAACTTGGGTTGAAGGAATGACCGCGGATGGCGTAAAGAGTCCGGTGCTGGCATTTACCAGTGTAGAGCCTGACCAAGTACCACCTGCTGGAGTTCCGGTAAGGGTAACTGGCGATGTGTTGAGACAGAGGGTTACATCCGTACCTACAGTCACTACCGGCAGCGGATGAATGATGATGGTGATTTCATTGCTGATATTCGCGGTGGTACAAGTGCCGCCGGTAACCAAGCGCCGGAAACGGGTTGATGCACTCAACTGGGTGGGTTGATAGTTGACCCCATTGGCCCCAGCGATATTGGTCCAATTCGCGGGACCGACCAAAGGGGTGGATTGCCACTGATATTGATAGGTTGTGCCATTTCCTCCTGTTGGGATGGTGCCGGTAATAACACTTGGTGTAAAGCCCAAACAAACAGGAGAAGGTCCTGTGATCTGGTTGTTGGCTATAGCAGGCTGAACGGTAATCAGAATTGGCAAACTGGTGTCTGCACATGGTCCAGAAGTTACAATTCTACGATACCAGGTAGTTGCAGTGAGGGTTGAAGGGTTATGAAAACTTCCGGTAGCGCCGGTTATAGAAGTAAACCCAGCCGTAGCGGAGGTGGTGGAAGATTGCCACTGATATTGGTACGAACCATTGCCTCCCGCAGGAGCAGTACCGGTGAGTCCATTCGGCGCTGTTCCGGAGCAAATCACTTGGCTAGCGCTCACCACATTGTTACTCAAGGGAGGCAGCACCGTCACCTGAACTTGATCAACACTAGCAGGACAAACCCCATTAGAAACCGTCCAAGCAAACGTATAAACACCTGGTATCAGCCCAGTAATCTGCGTACTAGCGGAATTAGCAGCAGCAATAGTCACCACATTCGGCGTATTACCCACCTGCGTCCAAGCACCTGTTCCAACCAAAGGCACTGAAGCACCCAAGGCAGTTGTCGTTTGCGCACAAAGCACCTGATCCGGGCCTGCATTGGCAGGTGAGGGAAGTGGATCAACCGTAATGACTACTTCGGGGCTGGCGACTTCCGGACACACTCCACTTTTTACAACTGCTCGGAATCGGGTAGTCTGGGTCAGGTTGCTCCATGCCAAACTGGCGCCCGTTGGGGCTGATACTGTTGTCCAAGTCGAGAAGGGACTTACCGATTGTTCCCAACGTACCACAGAGCCTGTTTGTCCGCTCAGTGTAAGGGTACCGTTGTTCGTTCCGGTACAAACTGTAGTAGCGCCAGTTAGTGTACCGCCAACCGAAGTAGGACTTACTGCTACGCTAAATGTTGGACTTACTACCGTGCTACAAATACCACCGCTTTGTACCACTACTCGGTAATCCCAGCTCTGGGTTAATGCTGGTGTGGTGAAGGTCGTCGAGGTGTGAGCAATCGGTGTCCAAGTGCCCAGCCCTGCAGGACTCGACTCCCAGCGAACTATGGAACCCGTATTACCCGTAACCGTTAACGTGGTGGTACTACCTGAACAAATCGCTGCCGTGCCACCGATGGTGCCCGGATTACTTGCTGGGTAATTCCATACATGAACCGTATCCGTAGTTTTTGCACAGGGACCACTGCTAACCTCCCAACGGAAGATGTACTGCTGAGTCAAACTCGTCTGTAATCCGCTTACCGTAGTGTTGCGTAAAGTGTCGTTAGCGAATGTAACCGTAGGACTTGGACCGCTTACCAACGTCCACTTTCCACTGCCTACTACCGGAAGTTGGGCTCCCAAGGTATGGCTTGTTTGATTACATAAATACGCCGTAGGACCAGCCTCTGCCTGTGAGGGTTGTGCAAAAATCCGAATGGTGACCTCATCAGTATTCGGTGGGCAAACCCCACTGCTTACCGTCCATCGGAACAAATGAACGCCTGCCGCAAGACCGGTTATGGTGGTGGTAGCCTGATTCGGATTCGTGATCGTCATCGTTCCAGGACCGCTAACCCGAGTCCAATTACCAGTCCCAACCGTGATAGGTGTAGCAGTCAAAGTTACCGGCGAGGAAACACAATAATCCTGATCCGGGCCTGCATTGGCAGGTGAGGGAAGTGGATCCACTAATACTCTAACCGTATCTGGCTTGCTTATGCACCCATTGAGTGTTGCAGTGTAGATGTAATCAACATAACCTTGTGTAGAGCCCGTGTTAGTAATCGTTTGTTCAATAAATCGGTTTGGCTGAGGCGTTATCTGAGCTATCGCGCCTTGAACAGTTGATGCGGAAGGAGTTACTGTCCATGAATACAGCACATTGGTTAATCCATTACTCACCCCTAAGGTGTCTCGGTAAAAGGTGTTATTACATACCTGACGAGTTTTGGAGCGCAATACCAATTGGGGAATTGGCTTGATGGTAACGACCTGGCTGGTAGAATCGAATCCACAATCGTTGCTGACCCTGATCTGAATACGGTAATGAACCACTTGTGCAGGACTACCGGGCAGCGAAAAAGTGGGGTTAGCCGTATTCGGACCTGTTACAGTTCCTGCGGGAGTTCCTGTTAGCGTCCACTGATAGCTAGGGCCTGTCCCAAACTGGTTATTGACCGTTAAGGAGTGAGCAGCCGTATTGAAACTGACCTGAGTAGGACCGCAATATTCCGCTAAAGGAGAAATGGCAACAATAGGCTTATCCCTAACGGTTACAAAAATGACCGTATCACGCGTGCCGCATTTATTGGTGATAGACAAGCGAAACCCATACTGCCCAGCCTTTAAAATGCGAATTTGCGCATTAATGGAAGTGTCGGTAGAGTTGACGAATTGAAAATCTGAAGCATTTGCAAGAACCAAGTTTTGCAAAGTGCTTCCACTTTCAACACTCCATTTGTAGCGCGTTTTACCGCAACTTGAAAGTGTATTTGAAGTATTATTCAAATTGAACAATACCGGTGTACATCCATTAGTAGGATTATTGGTAATGGAAAAACGTGGATAGGGAGTCGGCTGAACACAAATGAAAGTATCAACAGAAGTCCATCCGCAATCTCCAAAGGCATTTGATTTGAAAAGAAAAATGCGATAAATACCAGCCTGAGTAAAATTGATTTGCAGGCTTGAACTGCCACCTAACTCAAGTATTGAATCTCCTAAAGTCGTTCCTCCGATTAAATTCCATCCTGTTCTAGGGTGTATTTTCCAATAGCTGATAGATGAAGTATCACATACATAACTCGAGCTTTGAAAATTTACAACCTTCCCACTAATAGATACATCTGTAACAGTGAATGGGGAAAAGTTACATACCACCGAATCTTGCAGATGAATTCTAGGCGTTGGTGGCTCATTTAAGGTAATAGGCTCTACTGTTGCAGAAGTGCTGTTGCAAAAATTAGTTGCAGTTACTCTCACAAAATAGGTATTGACTCCTGATTGAGTATTTCCAACCGCTCCACATGACGAGCCAGCAAATGCCTTAGTAAAACTTGATGGTGGAGGATGATTGAATACCATTGGAGAGGAACCATCATTCGAAGTAATCGTATAGGTTGTTCCTGGAGAGTTTGAAGAAAAAGTAGTTAATGGAAATTGATAACTCCTTGGAGTGCATTCTCCGGTTGTACTTCCTGGATTAGCTAATCCAATTGAAGGATTAGTCCCATAATAAACTACATAGTTATTGGTGGTTGAACAGCCAAGACCATTGGTGCCAGTTACTGATAATGAATATTGTCCTAAATTAGTATAGGAAGTTTGGCCTATTTGTGCAGGTGTATTACCTAGATAAGTAAAATTTGATGTTTGAGCCCCATTTCCCCAACTAATTGTACCACTTGTTACAGACGAAGATGTGAGTATTAAATTAAAAATTGGATTAGCTACTATCTGACATCTTCTAAATAAATTCTCAGCCGGAAGAAATTGAAAAGTGTTGCTTGATACCGTAAAATCCGGCCTTTGGTTTACTTGAATATTGTTTCCAATTTGAGCTGTACAATTGTTGTTGTCTTTGATTTGAAGGTTAACTAAATATTGCACTGTGCTATTTCCCAAGACTGGATTAAATGCCACATTGGGGTTTTGAACCGTTGATGCAGGAGGCGCACCCGCGGGAGGAGTAGCTCCAGCGTTGAAATTCCAGTTGTACGTGTAAGGCGCCAAGCCGCCACTTGGGTTAGCATTAAATTGGATGGGAGTTCCAGCACATGCAGGTGCATTCGGAGTGAAATTAAAGCTAACCGTAGGATTAGCATGAACCGTTATAGGAAAGTTTTGACTGAAAGAAGAACAACCATTTGCGGTTACTTTTACTCGATAGGACCCTCCTTGTAAAGGTGTTATGTTTGATGTGGTTACTGCCGGCGAAACGGCAGCGCCATCCTTCTGCCATTCATATTGAAATCCGGCTCCAGTACTTGCAGTTAATGTAGTTGGAGATGAACCAGTACAGAAAGCTGACGGCCCCGTTTGGCTTACGGTAAAAGTGGGGAGCGCATTAATGGTGAACTGAGAGCTAAAGTTTCCAACAACACTAGCTGGAGCAGTGCTTTTTTTAATTTCTAATTTGTAATTAGTGCCACCAATTGTATTAGCAGGAATATTTAAAATTAGACTACCTGAATTAGCATTAATCAAATACCTATTGGTGTCAATATGATTGAATACCCCATTGTTATTGGATAACCAAACGTACAGAGTTTCACCAACAACTCCTCCATTATAAGCGATACTCAAACTACTCCCTGCACAGACCGGATTAGGCGTTACACTAGAGATACTCTGTGCGTGAGCAGCCCATTTACTGCCAACCGACAATAACAAAATAAGGCATAGCAATGCCTTTTGAATAATTTTATTCAAAACTTGACTGATAATTAATCTTTTGAAAACTATTTAACCTCGAATTGAGTCTCCCCTATTTTTCGATGCTCATCAAAAACTTTCACTTTCCAAACTCCTTCTTCCAAACGAACTTTATCAGGATTTTCAAGCACTAACTTTACTTCACTACCCGATTTTTGAATTATTGCTTGTGCAGTAGCCGAATAGTTAAGCGTTTCACCGTTTTGGTAAATGTTGCCTCTCACAAATCCTGGCATACCAGAAGGTGAGATAAGCTGGAGATACACATTCCTCACACCTTCTGTGACATGCTTATTTTCATTGATTTTACACAATACCGCAATGCGAGATATTCCTTTTCCATTCGCCGGATAATCATGCTCTTTTGCTTTAGAAACAAGATCTTTCTTAAAGGTAAAAGCACACTCTAACTGCGCTTGTAAATAGCTGAGTTTTAATTTCGCATCCTCAATAGCTTTATTCTGCTCGTTTATTACACCTTTCTGTACTTCTACAACGCCCTCAAGCTGGCGTATCATTGCTTTGGCGGCCTTTAGTTCTTCTGCTAATCGCTTCGATTCCTGTCTTTCTTTTTTAAGCTCGGTGGCCAATACCTTTACCAAACCCTCAACAGACTTCGCCTCTGGATGCGTTTTAATCAGGCTCAATAATTCCTCATCATCCTGAAGCAGTTCTGTTAGCATTTTAAGCAATCCTTTAATTTCAGATTTTACTGCAACTGTTTGCGGCTTGGTCTTCAATTGTCCGAGCTTGGTTTTAATTTCTCGGACTTTTTCCATTAAGGATACATGGCCGGAATACGCTTCCTGAATTTCTGCCGATGCATTAGAAGGAAGCATAGAAGAGGTAGTTGAGGATGTTGTTCCCCCAATCTGATCCGGATTCAATCCTTGTAGAATCACTAACTCAAAAGGGCCTTGGTCGTCGGATACTTTTGTTCCCAGATATCGCACTAACTCTTCTTTGTTTTTCGCCCAAAAGAGGTCAAACTTTCCATTGAGTTTAATTAAAGTATCCTGAATAGAGGCAGCATCACTTGGCAAGCCAACCAAAATTGGCGTGCTGGGGAGCGTCTCCAAATAAGCCAGCAAAGAATCCATCGGGAAAGTGGTCGTGGGCTGATTAAACTCTGCTGGCAATTCCAATTGCTTCAGCTTACGCTCTAAAGCACTTTCCGATTTTTTTGCTCCTAAAAAATTACTTACCGCAGAAGCTTCCATCATGAGCATTTTCTGCCACTTGCCAGCATGAATAATTAAGGATTTCTCATCAGGATAAGCCAAGGACCCTTCCACCTGAATACCGGAAATCAATTCTTTTTGAGCTGAAGACAGCTTGATATCGGCCCTATTCAGGACCCATGTTAAATGATACTCCTGAGTATCTTCTTTTTTATCGTCGCCACCGCAGCTAACAAGAAAAAAGGAGCAAAAAAATGCACCAAATAACCAATAATAAAACTGTTTCATCTTTATGCTTTTACGTAATTCAACTGCACTTTGAGTAATTCCAACGCAAGGTTCCGTTTTTGGTCTTCCGTTCTTTGAACGAAAACAAAATGTTCCAAATCATCATCTGAAAACAAGCCATTACATGTTAACTCATAGTCACTGCCAACTTTCAAGAGTGCATGTTTACTGGGAGAACTTTCCGCTTGAACTTCCTCCATCGGGACGGAGAACTTAAGAACAGATGTTTGTTTTTTCGCTTTATTCAGTTGTGTTTGACCCGAATTAAGGGTTTTTCTAAAAAGCTTATAATCTCTGTTTAAGGAAATTATTGAAAACACTTCCCATAAAAAATAGCCGGTTACCGTAATTTGGAGGAAAGCGGCTAATCCATAACTAACACAAACCGTCAAAGCCACCCCATCTAATTCACCATAAAGCCCAATAAATAAATAGGCTTTGAGTGCTGCAATCAAAATCAAAATGGTGTTTAATGCGCCGGCAAATAGCTTAAGACTTCTTTTTTTCTCCCGGTGATTATCTCCGTTGGCACCCTGATATTCAACTACCAGAAGATTGGACAAGATTTGAATTTTCGATTGAGGAATATGCGCAAAAATTGCAATAGCAAATTCCAACAAAAACACTCCAAAAATGGCCAAAGGATTGAATTCTCCAATGTCATAAATCATTTTTATCCCAACTAGTTCAAGAAGAAACACCAAAGAAAACAACGCCATATCCCTTGGAAATGCTCTAGTCTTAAACAGACCCGGCAATGTAACGCCTCCGTAATTGGAAGCCATTTTTCTTGTTCCACACAAATACTTCAGTGTAGTTAATGAGGGTTGAAACCCTAATCCTTGTTTTAAATCTGGCATGGCTCAGTTATTATTTTTTAGTTTACTCTCTTTTCCTGCAACATCTTTTAGCACAATGCTAAGCTCCGGATTACGTAAGGAGCCTTCCTCGGTTAAAGAAAGTTCGTCCAGGCATTCCAATACATTAAAAAACTCCAGCTCCTCCTCAAAAGCGAAGCTGAAATACAAGTCCTGCTTTTCTTTGAGGCCGGCTAGCTTATCGTATAGCGAATCTTCCTTACTCACCATCGCGTGCACGTAATCTACAGGCAGTCCATTTTTTTCAGAGCGTATAACCACTCGCAGCACTATTCCTCCTCCTTGAAAGGTCGTTAACTGATGTAGTTTGCCCTTCCATCCAAAAAATGTCCTTCCATTTTTCGCAATGAACTCGCAACTGGCTTTGCGGCTGGCATTGAAGATTTCAGACTTCTTAATCTCATTGGGAGCCGCCTGATAATCTTTCCAAAATTGCATTCTTTCCCGCTCAAAAGCACGCTGTTGAGTACGCTCTACGAGCATACCCTCTCCACAACTTCCTAAAAACAACAAAAGCATGAGGAGAATCATGCTTGGGGTTTGGGGGAGAATGTTTCGTGGTTTCGGCGGTTTCATTGCTTTCTTCCTTCGTGTTTGGGGAGCATGTTTATCACGGTTCAGGTCTGCTTGATTGGGTTATTGCTTAGCAGTTCTACCGCGGCTTTGTGCTGGTTGAGGAGCTGTAACCGCAGCCATTCCGGCCTGATGACTTTTATCCTCGACCCAAACTGCATCAACTCCATCTGAAAGTCGGCTTCCGGACGCAGCCGCAGTAAAAATCTCGGCGGATTAGATGCGGTAAGTTCGGGCAACCTGATTTGGCTCGAGTGCAAGGGCATGCTTTCCAGGTAAGAGGCTTGCAGGGTATCGGCCTCTAACTCCACTTCCTCTACTTCATGTACGCCTTTGATGATGCCGAAGCAATCGTCGAAGTAACGGGTGAAATCATGGGAAGGGGTGTGAGCCGGCTCTTCCTGTAATTGCAAGGTCTTAATCCGGTCTAACGCAAATACCCGATAGGCATCGGCTTGCCCGTCGTGCGCCAATAAATACCAGCGATGCTTGAACTCTTTCAGCAAGAGCGGACTTACTTCCCTGCTCTGTATCTGAAAATCGCCATACTTGGCGTAGTCAAAGCTGATTCGAAGTTGCTCGTCGAGTGCCTTGAGGATGGTAGGCATGTGCTCCAATCCCTTGGTTGGCTTGAACTCCGGCTGCAAGTAGCGAATAGCGCCGGGATATAACCTCAGCACTTGCGAAAGCTCAAAGTTTTGTAGCAATTGAGACATCACCAAGGTGCTGTCAGCTTGTTGAAGTCCGTAAGTTCTGTTTCTCTTACTAAAGCGAATTTCAACGCCAAATAGCAGCTCTAAATCCTTTAAATCACGTTGGAAAGTTCGCTTTTCATAGCCGCCGGCAAACAATCGATCATCTGGCTGGAGCTGCTCGTCTTTCCGCTTAAACCAAGCTTGAATGTCTTCAAAACTTAGATTTCGCTTCAAACGAAACAGCTCCAATAACCAGAAATAGCGAATAAAATAACGGTGTTTAGGCATTTATACCTGGCTTTAATAGGAACAGAAACAAGCTGTCAGCGCAAGCCTGACCAGAAAAATGATGGAAAAAATGAGCCATATCTTCAACTTGTTTTGTCAAAGATCTGTCCACCACACGACAAACCGTGTCGCTTAGAAATTAGTTGGAAATTTTCTTTAATGAAACGCTCAATCTACTATAAAATGGAACCGCTTTCCCTCTCGGACATTGGCCTATATAATTGAATTACAATACTTTAATATTAAGAAACTAAAAATTTAGGTCATGTCAAATAATCACCGGAGTGCCGTGTTCTTCTTGCATTTAAACAGTAGCATAACTGGTCGGCATTGTCTTATTCAGCAACTAAATCTTGATTTTTATTCCGAATATGTGGCAATATTTCCTTGATAGGCGTTTATCCGCCGGCAAGCTTAACCCGATGCCCTTGCTGTTCCAGCCAGGTTTTCACCCGCTCGCGGTGGTTGCCTTGAATGAGAATTTCTCCGTCTTTGAAACTGCCTCCGGCTCCACAATGATTCTTCAATTGTTTGCACAAGGCCTCTCCTTCTGAGTCGCTGCCTCCAAAGCCGGCTATCGCGGTTACTTCTTTGTTGCCTTTTTTCCTGTCCAGCCAAACGCGCAAGTCGTAGCGTGGGCCAGCGGCAGCGTCCGCTGATGGGGTAGCCTGATGCAACTCAGGCTGATCAGGAAATAACAGCTTACCTAAATCGGATAAATCTTTAGACTTGGCCATGACACAAACTTAAGGGTCTGTCGCAATAATAATAACCAACGCAAATAGGGAACTAAAGCCAACCTCTGCGCTTGCTCTACTTGTTTAATTCAAGCACCATGGCCGATTGTGCCGGGACGGTGATCTGCTGTAGGTTGTGAAGGATTGTGCCGTCTATCACTTGCGTGGCCGATGTCGCTTTACCCATCCTTTCTGCAAACCTCCCGGTATCCAAGTGGTACGCTTTCGTATTTGCATTCATGATCACCATGATGGTTTGTTGCTGATTGTACCTGAAATACACATAAACGCCATCAAACGGAGCAAAATGCATCAACTGTCCGTTCGCAATTACCGGGTTTTTCTTTCTCCAATTCAACAACCGGGCGAAATAATCTTGTACCTCTCTGGACGTGGCACTTAACCCTTGCTTGGTGAAAACATTGACTGTGTCCCCAGCCCAACCACCGGGAAGGTCGGAGCGGATGAGGCCATCATTTTTATGATGGGGCGAATTGTCCATGAGTATTTCGCTTCCATAAAGCACCTGCGGGATTCCTCGCGTGGTGAATAAATAGGTTAAAGCCATTTTAAACCGCGAAACATTTTGCTTCAATTGCATAAACAACCGGTTCATGTCATGATTATCGCCCATCACCAACAACTGTCGGGGGTTGGGGTAAACAAAATCATTGGCAACGGCTTCATAGAGTTTGGTGAAAGGCGGATTGTAAGACTCGCTCTCCTCCCCATTCAACGACTGCACCAAAGCCGCTTGTAAGGGAAAGTCCATCACCGTATTCAGACAGCTTTGGTAACCATCGTGGTTAACTTTACCTTTCTGCCAATAAGAAGTAATCAAAGGATTGGTGCTCCACTCTTCACCCACAAGGCTAAATCGTGGATATTCTTCCATAATCCTGCAACTCCAGTTTCTTAGCAACGTTTTGTCGCTGTACCCGTAAGTATCTTGCCTAACCCCGCCTAAGCACAGTGTTTCAATCCACCATATCGTATTTTGAATGAGGTAATTGGCAAGAAAAGGATTGCGCCCGTTTAAATCAGGCATCGAAAGATCAAACCACCCTTCATTCCATTGACTTTTGTCGTATTGAGAGGCATAAAGGTCCTGATTAACTGTGCGGCGGTGGTTCGAGAGCGTTTTGGTTTCCGGACGGTTGAGCCAATTGGCGAAAGGCAAGTCGTTCATCCACCAATAATGGCTTCCGGTGTGATTGAGCACTTCGTCAAAAATCAACTTCATGCCTCGCTGTTTCATGGCTTTCGAAAGCGCTTGGTAGGTTTCCAAAGTGCCATAACGTGGGTCAACCCGGTAATGATCGGTGATGGCATAACCGTGGTAGGAATATCCTGGCATGTTGTTCTCCAGCATCGGGGTTGGCCAAATAGCCGTGTATCCCAATTGTTGCAAATAGTCCAGGTGCTGAATGATTCCTTGTATATCGCCCCCATGCCTTCCACCGGGGAAACTCCGGTCAACCTTGGCTTCCCTCATCCCGGTCACCACATCGTTGGAAGAGTCGCCATTGGCAAAACGATCCGGCACAATCAGGCAAATAGCATCGGAAGCATCGAAACCCACAAAATCGGCAGGCTTTTGCTCACGTAGTTTAAGTTCATAACGATACCGCAAAGGCGCAGCTCCTTTCCTAGAAAACACCAATTCCACCCTACCCGGCTTAGCAGTTGGAGCAATCTTCAAATCGAGAAACAAGTAATTGTCGCTTTCGCCTCGCGTTGACCTTACTAAGGTTACGCCCGGATAGCGAACCCTTGGGGTAGTTGCGCCTATTTGCTTGCCATGAACAAGCAACTGAACTTCAGGATTCCTCATGCCAACCCACCAATTGGGTGGCTCTACTCGCTCGATTTGAGCATGCGCATAAAAAACCTGAAGCCCCAAATACAAGGTAAAAAAGAAGCGAAGTCTGGTTGAGGTGAAAGCCATAAGGGTAGAGCGGTTGATTCGGTTAGTTCAATTAAGAAGAAAGGCTATTGGGAGCTCCTCAAAGGAAAACTTACTTGCCTTAAAATCGTCCTGGCCATAGGTTGAAGCAAGACAACATCAGTTTTTCCAGTTTCAGGATGCACCAATGGTGCTTTAAAATGATGAAGTTGCTTGTTTTCCTCCAATAAACGACCGCCATTGTACCCATACTTGACTTTTTTAACCGGATAATACGCCAATTCCCGAAGGTTGGACTTCTCCCAAGTTCGGGTAACTACGGGCATCGCTTCCAGCGCATGGCACAACACCCAAGGGCCACTTTGAAAATAACGCTCTTGCTGACCGGTGGATTTCGCCTTCAACTCAGACGAGAACGTAAGGGTGAAATCTGTTGCACTTCCCCATAAACGACGAAACACCAAATAACCATTGTGCTCGGTGCATGGAATAGAAGAATGAAAAGTCTTGGCCCAATCGGGTTTTCTAATTCGTAATTCAAAAGTTTTGGGTGAGGAAGATGAAATAGAAAAACGCAGACGGTTATCAAAAGGAAAATCTGCCTCCTGCCGAATCACGACCTTAGCCCCTTCGAACATGGCTTGGAGCTCGGATGGTCCCAACAGCGAAGCCGTGAAGCCATTCGTGCTTTTCATCCACATGTTTTGAATGTAATAAGGAAAGATGCGACCGGCATTTGGCACACAACAAACCGCCGCCTCCCTATGTAAAGGCGAATATCGATAGCGGGTTTGGTGATGGTCGGTGGTGTCGCCATTGTTTCCTCCTTGCAACACCCACGCATTGTCTTGTTTGAGGTAGCAAATAGAACTTTCAGTGGGATGCGTATTGCCTAAAACCGCATTGAACAGCAAATGTTCCGCCCTGTCAGCATACTGAGGCTTACCGGTTTTAGCCAGTAAGCTAATCCAGCCGGCCATAAGCTCATGAAGAGCGCAAAATTCATAGCCAATATCCGGATGACCCTGCCGACCTTTGATAAATTCGTCGCTAATCGGGCCGCCTGATGGCGCAAGCGTTTTTTCAATCTTCTTTAAAAACAAATTCAACGCCTGTCCCAGCAACGGATTTCCCGAAGCATAATACGCAGCAGCCACTGAACGCAAATGTTCATAAGTATGCACCCCATGGCCATGAAGGGGCAGTTTTATGTTCATAAGCTTGCTCCACTGTGCGTCCTCATTCAGCGTTTGGCGTGAGAAATCCTCATAAAGAAAGAGGGCATAATCTAAATACACTTCCTTGCCGGTAATTGCATGTAACTGATCCAGAACATCGGTGAAAGCCAATCCATGCGTAAGACCGCTAGCATTCGGGTTGGTACTTTTAAACGGTTGCGACCGCCCCATGGGATAAGCAATCATCACATTGGCCACCGCTTGCTCAATAGCCAGCAGCAACTTGGGCGATTTTTGGTAGTCATACCACCCCAATAAGGCCCTCAACAAGGTGGTTTTAGCCCATAATTCCCCATTTTCATTATCAAACTGATAACGAAGTGCCCGGTCATAAATGCCGAGGTATCCATCTTCGTCCTGACTCTCCAGCAAACGCGCTACTAAGTACTCCACTTTACTCAAACTCGTGGTATCGTCCAGCAAAATGGCACTTCTTAACCATCCATCCAGCCAATTGCTTTGCGTTTCACTGTTCCACCATAAATACTGAACCTGCCAATCTCCGGCTTCGCCCAAGGCCCCTAAATTTTTGATGGGCGTTTGCTTGCTAAGCCGTTGCTTGCCATAAAGCTGGTCTTCCACCAAAAGATCCGGCGCCAACTGCTCTAACTGACCCGTGAAACCATTTAAGTTTTTCCTCACTTCACGCTCCAACCAACCCAAGGGTTTAACCGAATGGAGAGGCAACGGATGAAGCATCACCGGAAGAGGACGCACTTTTTGGAAGGGGTTGCTTTTACGCACTTGAGCCTGGGTTTGGCAAGTCACCGAGATCCACATCAAGGCCATGAACAGCCCGGTTAACCAAGTTTTCATCTGCCTCCTCCTTGCAAAAGTTCCATCAGTTGATCTCGCATGAACACATTATTATCCCATTGGCTACTCAGCGGTTTTTGGGTAAAGGGCTCAGCAGGCATGTAAGGAGCGGGGCCAAACTCCGGGGTAATGCTGAAGTATTCAGCACCAGATTGCCTTTTATTTGCCACAATGGCTTTCCACCATTGGAAAAAGTAGTCCCAATGCTTTGCCCATTCCGGCGCTTGAGGATGGTTCACCTGAGGCCCTTGTTCATGGCCAATGCGGGCATGCAGGTGTGAAATGTGTGGAATTATGCGGTCAATAATCGCGGTTTGATCTTGCAAAAGACTCTCGGAAACCGTGCAGAAATGAGAGAAATCGCCTACCAATTCAAGTTCCGGAAAGCGCTCCAAATACGGAATCAGGCTGGCTGCATGAAAGGAAAAACGTCCTCGGTGTGTTTCATGCAAGATGCGCACTCCCCTTTGTTGGCCAAAGGTTAAAGCCGCTTCAAGGATGCGGCAATTGTCGTCGAAGGTGTAGTAATCTTTCCCTGTGTGAGAATTGATAAAATCAGGCGATAAGGCTGCCAACTCCGAGAGCTTTTGTTTCATCTTCTCAATCAGTGCATCCACAGGCATCCCATGAGGCGACGTAAGCTGCTGAGGAATGAAAAGAAAATGGGGGTCGGTGTGGCGTATGGCCTCCAACTGCTTCAAAAAAGTAGAGGTAAACGCCTCATGGGCAGAAGGCCAGTTGATTTCAATGCCTTGGTAGCCGGCGGCCAAACACTGTTCGATAAAAGCTGCTGCCTCTAAGTGTTCGCAGCCCCAAAATGGGCAGCAATAGCGTATTTCCATGTCGTTAACGGGAGTATAAAAGGGGATTCAATGGCGTTTCAATAACCTTCCCTACTTCCGCACCCGGGCACCAGGTATGCCAATCGTGAAGTTGGTTGCTATTCTCCGGTTGCTTAAGTACCATGTCGCTATCCATGTAAATGATGGTCATCACTTTTCTCATCTCATTAGAGGTGTTCGCCCCGGCACGATGAAAAAGCCAGCCGCTGTGAAAGCTGATTTCTCCTGCATCAAAAGGCGCAATGACGTGCTCAAAATCATTGACTCGAAGCCGCTGTTGAAGCACCGCTTCGCTCTCGTCGCTGATTTTAAGCTCCCTGCCGGCTACAATTTGGTGGCTTCCGGCGCTGAATTCTAAAGGGCCCATTTCAAGCGGGGTGGCCTGCAGCGGAATCCAGGCCGTAATGGTCTTGTCGGTGGACAGTGGCCAGTAATACTGGTCGGCATGCCAAGGCGTAATGCCGCCTCCACTTTCCTTAAACAGAGCCTGGTCATGGTAAAGCCGCACGCCGGCAGTTTGCATCAGCGAGGTAGCGATGCCGGCCAACCGCCGACTAAACACCAGTGCCTTGATTCGCTCGTCTTCCCTCCACAAATTGAACAATTGCAGAAAAGCCTTCCCGTAAGTGGTGCGCTCCTCCAACGGTTGGTATTCGGTATTCATGGCCATAACCCGTTCACTAATCACCTCGTTGAAGTACGCCAACGTTGGCTCGTCCAACACTTGCTTCAACTTGAGGTACCTAAACTCCTGGTAAAACCTGATTTGTTCCGGGCTTAGGGCGTAAGGCACGCCTAATGCTTCCTTGACTGCGCTCGGTAATTCCATCTTTTTTTGAAACAAAACTAGGCGAACGCCCTTTGTTGCATGAAGCTCCAATTGGCCATTAATAACACTATATTGACAAACAATTACCTGATTCAACTATTAATTAGCCAATAAGCATCCCATGAAGCCGCAATTAGAAGACTTAACAATCAAAAAAGGACGGTCAGCTTTTTGGGCCATCACCCTCCAACAGCCGCGTTTTGGGTTCTTCTGGCATTACCATCCCGAATACGAACTGACTTGGATTGTGCGTGGCCGAGGCTGGCGGATGGTGGGCGACAATCAATCGCCCTTCGAAGCCGGCGACTGGGTGCTCCTAGGGCCCGGTTTACCCCACACTTGGGTAAGCGACAGCAGCGAGGAAGGCGTTGAAGCAGTCGTGATTCAGTTCTCCAGCGAGCTGATCCAACGATTTACCGATTTAGAAGGCTTTGAAACCGTAAAAAACCTCTTGTCCCAGAGCGTACGTGGCTTACACTTCTCATCAAATCAAGAAGAAAGCCTGAAAACCACCATGCGACAATTGCCGAAAACCCTTGGAGCCGATAGGCTTTTAATGTTGGTGCAACTGCTGCATCGGTTAAGTCAACAATCACGAACCCCCTTAGCCAGTCCACATTACCAAACCCTCACCGGAAGCCTCAACCAAAGCCGCATCAACCAGGTTTGCCAGTACATACAGGAACATGCAGCCAATCCCATCAGCCTCATCGAAGTGGCCAGTTTGATATCCCTCACCCCGAGTGCTTTCTGCAAGTTTTTTAAGCGAATAACCGGCAAAACCTTCAGCGACTACGTCAACGATGTCCGGATAGCGCACATCAGGTACCAGCTCAAATCCACCGACCTCACCATTGCCGAAATCGCCTATGCCAACGGATTCGACTCCCTCACCTATTTCAATCGGGTATTCCGAAAGAAGACCGCGCTACCCCCCCGAGCCTACCGGGAACAACACCGGCCAGCCCAGCCAAGCAAGTAAACCCTCACACCCAACCATCGCCTCAACACCACCGACTCACCGAGCGCGTCGCCGAAACGAGAGCGTCGGCATACGGAAACAAATTCTTTGGGCGTGCCCCCAGCGCCTCCAAGTGCAGCCATAGAAGCAGCCCAGCAAACCCCAACAGCCCAGCGTCGGGAGGCGCTGGGGTCGTGCCCTTGCGGGGTTCCGTGCGGGAGTGGCGGAAGCCGCAGCGTCCCAACAGCCCAGCGAAACCAACCCCATTCAGCACCCCGCCACACCCGCACCCGGCTACGCCGGCCCGCCAGGCCACTCACGCGAAGCAGCAAACGAAGCAGTACAGCTAAAGACCAAAATACCAGAGAGGGATTCAAGCAAAACAACCCATTAGCCAAATCCACAGAAAAAACACCTACACCACCCATCACTTCGAACAAATAAAAATCCCCATCAACCAACTCGAATTATAAGATTTTCTAACTTAGTACAACGGAGCAAGCAGCATCATGAAACATCTCCAAAACACCCAATTAAGCGATAGCGTAACCCCGCTAACAGGTAGGTTGCATGAAGCCAGAAATACTCAATCTTACACCCCAGGCCCAACCTGTAAGGCGGATATATACGCAACTCAATAAAAATATACGCAAGTTTGGGAGAATTGCTTACACAGGGATGTTAACGGTCATTATAAATACTACATCACCACAAACAATGACTAACTCAAATATTTCCATACGACTTGCTAAATCTGACGACTTGAAAGAAATGCAGAGAATATTCGTGGACACGATAACAGCAGTTTGTTCTTCTGACTATGACGAGCAACAAATTAGAGTTTGGGTGTCAGGAGTTAACAATACCGAACGTTGGATAAAAATAATGGCAGAGCAATATGTTATTGTTGCTGAAAAAAGCGACAAAATTCTGGGCTATGGAACACTTAATAATGAACGTTATATTGACCTTCTTTATGTCCATAAAGACTACCAAAAACAAGGAATTGCTCAATTACTGCTTGACGAAATCATAAAAGTAGCAAGACAGCTTGGGCAGACTCAATTGAACTCTGATGTAAGTAAAACTGCAAGACCGTTTTTTATTAAAAATGGTTTTATTCAACTAAGCGAACAAACGAACATAAGAGAAGGTGTTGAACTCATCAATTACAAAATGACCAAATACCTATGAGCTCAACTACAGACTAAATGACTAAACATATAAAAACGACTTACAACAAACAATGAGCGGTCATCGGAAGACGACTCACACAAATCACAATTAATGACATAGAAATAATGCAAGACTTCATTGACCAAGCAAATAAAAATGGTGTAACACTTCTCAACAAAGGAAGGTGTCAATTTTGTGATGCAGACTATCAAAAGGGAATCTTTGACTGTATGGACAATTACAACAATGGACTTCAGCTTTTGGACTTTAATAATTCGGAACATCACATTTCAAGATTTTTAAGCGTAGATGCACATGCGCTACAACACCCAGAAATTCACGGAAGGTGGAGCAATCATTTTCATTTAACAAGACTGAACTTAATTCTTGACCAAAACCAAACTTGGGACTACAAAAAATCACCAATGCTTAGTGACTACTTGAACGCATACAAACTAAACAGACCGAATGAGTTTCTTTCCATCCCGAAACCATTAGAAAGAGGAAAAATAACAGCAAAAGACTTGATTAAGGCGACAACAGCAGACGAATGTATTGCACTAATAAAAAAATGGGCAGACGAAGTATATCATTCCTGGAGTGCAAGCCATTCAATAGTTTCGGAAATTGCAGAAGGTTTTTTAGACAACATTTACAATAGAAAAACACTTAGCAGAAATATAACGAACCGCTTACATCCCTCCAACCAGCCTCATCCCCACTAACCCAAAGTTCCAGAACAAGCATGCTTAACTGGGGCTTTTGCATAACGCTACCTTGAACCATATCAAGAACCAATAACCTTCTATAGATTTATCCCAGAAAAAACTACTGTAAGTCAAAATCACACTATAAGATTTTCTAACTTAGTACAACAGAGCAAGCAGCACCATGAAACCCAACAAAAGCCTTCAACAACCTAAACCGCTTCAAACACAACCCAAAAGCTTCCTCTAAGACGGAACTATACACAACTCTCAAAAAATAAATGCATGTTTTAGGGAGTTACTTAAATGTGGATGTTGGCAGCAACCTTAAAAAACCTTTACAGCTATGACAGAACAAGAAAAATCGGAATCAGGCAATCCAATTTATCGTTACGACAATGTAAAACCCAAAGAGTTTACACCAGCTTTTGGAGAAGAAGAATCTATTGACGCTATTTTAACCCATATAGAACAGAATATTGGAGAAATTGAATCTGTTTTTCATGAGGTAGTTTCCGATTTAGTACATATTGACGTCTATTGGGTTAAACCAACAAAAGATTTACCTTTTCATGCTCTTATTACTTCTGGCATGAGTGACAAACCCATGACTGTACCTGAAGGATTAGAAGAACATCAATTTGCAGAGTTATGTATACTTTTACCAAATAGTTGGAGCATAAATGAAGAGGCTTTTAAAGATGAAAATAATTATTGGCCTGTTAGATGGCTGAAAAAAATTGCACGTTTTCCTCATGAATATGATACTTGGATAGGCTACGGACACACAATACCCAATGGTAAACATGCTGACCCGTTTGCTGAAAATACTAAATTTGGCTGTATGCTTTTATTGCCAAGCTTGACTCTTGGTTCTGAATTTTACAATTTAAAAATTAATGAAGAGAAAACGATAAACTTTTACTGTTTATATCCTCTCTATAAAGAAGAAATGGATTTCAAGCTAAAAAAAGGAACTAACGACTTATTAGACAAATTTGAAAAATATCATGTATTGGACGTTATCAATCTTTCAAGAGAGAACACTTGTCTTAAAAAAGGACTTTTGGGCTTATGGTAAGAAACACAACTCTCAATATGTTGATTACGATTTGGCTTTATGAGGGTAGTAATTGAGCTTTGGGAATACTATATATTATGGGTTCGAGGTAACAGTTTTTCAAATTCTCATTTAGAAATTAAGCCTCAAGTATTCTACATTTAGAGCGCTTTTATTATAAGCTGAAAAGTTTCAAAACTAGTCACATCACAAATACCTTCACATCAGGCTGTGAAAAAAACCACCCTTTTTCGGCGAATGAGTTGGTGTAAAAAGCAGGTCGTTGTATTTTGTAATCAAATAAAACAACAGAATTATGGCTTGTTTAGCAGAAATGGATCGACTCCAGACTCGGATTACTTCTTTGGAAGGGGTGATGGATAAAAATGCTCCTATTCGTTTTATTGATGCATTTGTAGGTACATTCGACCAGAAAACCTCCACCCAAAAAATAGTCGCCTAAAAAATGAATAGTACCATTCGGTCCCAAACTCGAAATACAGCCCTCCGTAGATGAGAAAAATGAGTTTTTCACAGACTGCCGTTGTGTGTAATAGTATAAAAAACACCAAATAAAAAACAATTTTTAAACCGTATTGTTATATGGATAAATTAAAATACGAATAAGTGAAACGACTCATTTTTATGCTTTTCCTTTCAGTAGGCATTTTGTCTTGTCAAAAAGATAATAATGTAAGTCCAACAAACAACAGTATTTTATCCGTGAATGAATTTTTAAGAACTCAAAACGGAGTAAGGATTACTGAACTAATTGAAGAAGGAACTAATAAAACAACGCGGTTTAATCCCTATCTTTTCGTATTTAATGAAAACGGTACAGTCACGGCAACGCAATCAAGTGAAACTATCAATGGCACTTACTTAGTTTTTAGTGACGATAACAGAACTGTATTACGAATGACATTTCCCAACAACAGTCTTCTTTTTGAACTTTCAGACGATTGGTATTACGTTACTCAAAATGCTGCCACAATTCGCTTTGAAGACAATGGTGAGATCGTACAATTTCAAAAACAGTGACAATTTAAAACAAAAATAAAATGAACAAAAAATTCATTTCGGCATTTGCTTTTGCTTGCTTAACTATGTTTCAGGTAAGCCTTTTTGCGCAAGATAATAATGAAGCAAAAACACTGTTTGGGAGTGGAAACCCAATAAGTACAAAAGACTTAGGATTCTTTGTCGCACCAAGTTATGGCATAACTCAAATGGACGGAAGTACAGCTTCTCTATTCAATTTGCGTGGAGGAATTAGTTTGAAAGATAAGTTTTCATTTGGTGCTTACTTTAATACTTCATTAAACCAAATTAGACCTCAAAGCGAAACTATTCAGAATATTTATATGGACTATTGGACACTAGGCGGCTTTGCAGAATACACTTTGTTTTCGAAAAAAGTTTTTCATTTATCGTTCCCTCTTTATGTTGGTTACGGAGAAGTTCAAATGGACAATGAAAACGGAGACGCTGGACTTGGAGAAGCCAACTTTTTTCAAATAGAACCATCTGCTTTATTAGAAGTTAATTTGCACAAATACGTAAGATTTAACATTGGTGCAGGCTATCGTTTTGTTGGTCAAATGAATTATAGAAACTTAAATCAGACTGAAATGTCAGGCTTAACAGGTTACGTAGGACTGAAATTTGGACTGTTCAGATAAAAACTACTACTGCTTAACTTCACCCGAGTAGCCTCAAGTCCCACTAACCAAAAGCCCCAGAACAAGCATTCTTGCCTGGGGCTTTGCATTAAGAAGCATTAGCTATTATATGCAAAGAAATACAATCATAGACTATTCAGGAACCACACAGCCGTGCCTCAACCAAAACCACGGAAGTCTATACCCACCTCACCACAAGAGGCGAAGAAAATTTGAAGAGTTCTAAGAATATTTTTGAAGGGATTTGAGAAAAAACGATATTAGAACAAGAGAAAAAAACGCTACTCTATAACATTGAAAATGGCTAACATCCTAATAATGAACACAATAAGCCA
>JAIXUI010000116.1 GCA_027484125.1 Bacteroidota bacterium
ATTTTTTTGTTTGCTCTTTGGTAATGTCACCAAATGGAACTTCGCCAAAGTTTGCTCGGTATGTTCTCTGTGCTTCTTTGTCCCACTCGCTTGTAAAAACACATTTGCCGCCTAAATTTTGCATTGCCATCCTGAAGCCACCAATGCCGGCAAACAAGTCTATAAACTTGAAAGTGTAATTATCCGGAGTTGGAAAAGGAACATCATTTACTTCAAAAAGTAATTGTTGCAAAGCATCTTCAGCAACCATTGAAAGATTGTTTTCTTCCTCCTGGAATTGAACATACTCTTTCAAATATTTCATTGCATCTTTCTTGAAATGCTTTGCAACGCCATTATCAATATTGTGGAGATAATGAGTTATAACAGCTTTCTTATGATTAGCCGGAACTGCTTCAACTAATCTGATTTGAAACCGTTTTCCGTCAAACTCATCAATTGATAATTTTTCTCTCAGTTTCATTTACAGTCTTTTGAATTTTGTTAATGCACTTGTCAAGATTTTTGGTAATGTCTTTACCCCAAAATCTTAATACTTTCCAACCTTCTTGAATAAGTTTTTCGTTAACTTCTTTGTCACGTTCAATGTTGCGTTCAATTTTTTTCAGCCAAAATTCTTGATTGCTTTTATGGTCAAACTTTTTTGTTTCCCAATCTTTTCCGTGCCAAAACTCGCTGTCAACAAAAACGGCAATTTTATATTTCTTGAAGGTTAAATCGGGTTTGCCAAAAACTGTTCTGTCATTCTTTCTGTAACGTAAACCCTGAGCAAACAAAGCTTTTGCAAGAGCAGACTCAATCTTAGAGCCGGAGGCTCTAACTGCTTGCATATTCTTTCTTCTTTGTTCTGCTGTTAGCTTGTCCATATTTCTACTTTTCTACAACTTTAAATTCATAATCTAGAAAAATAGAGAACCGAACAAGGTAGTCAACCGTAATGCTGAATTTTCCGTTTTCAATTTTAGAAATAGTGGAACGGTTGATGTCCATGATATCTGCAAGCTGCTCCTGGCTGTATCCACGTGCTTCACGTACTTGCCTGATTTTATCACCCAATTTCAGGCGGTAATCTTTAATCTGAGATTCTGAGGCAGTTAAATCGTACGGCATGAAATTGTAAATGGTTTACAAATAAAGTTTCCTCCTATGCACTTTGTCTCTTTCATGCTGGCTTAGGTAATGATGATTGCTATTTGCTTTGGCTTACTTGGCCTAAGTGGTTTGTATCCAAAATTTTATAGCCTCGCCGTCACTGTTTGTTTTGTTATCGTGTCAAAGTTAAAAATCTAATTTGAAACAGTGTAATATATTGAACATGTTTTCCTATAATTTATCTCCGCCAAGTTTGTTGTTGTCAACCGGTGTGGTGACAAAAAAGGCTCTTGGGGTTTTGCGAAGTGTTGGCTTCTGTGTCGGGTAAAACCAAATATTCCATTTATACATCAACTTTTTTGTCCAATTGTTTTCAGTCTGTTGGCTGGTCAATAAGGCTTGCCCGCTAACCTCCCTCTATCCGCATCCCTTCTTAACTCGCGTAATCCGTATTGCAGGAGGCGATAGTGGTGGTTAGATGAGCTTCGCTGTTGCTAAACCACATGCCCATTTGCTGGGTGCTTTTTAGAGAATCCATCATCCTACGTGCTCCGTACTGCTAAGATAGAAAATCTTATAAATAGCGGTTGAACAAAGGGAAGATTTTTGGATAACGCTTTGGTGAATTAGCGCGTTTTACTGTTCATGAAGATGAATACAGTAAGTTAGCCCTCCTACTTTAAGTGTAGCTTATGTTTCGTTATGCTCAAACCCCAGTCAAGAATGCTCGTGCCTGGGATTTGGTGTGGTGGGGCGGATGTATGTTATCGGCGGCTATTCTTTGTCTTCTAATATATTTAATAGTCTTTGGTTTAAATATAGTTTCTCTTTCCCCACTTTTTCTGATTTCAAAAAGCCGTTTTCTTCCAATGCCATCAAATAATTTCCAACTGTTTTGAGGTTTCCAATATTTTCGTCAATCAAGTGTTGACGTTTGGTATATGGTAAACGGAATAAAATTTCAATCAAGTCCTTAGAATAAACTTTTGGCAACTTCTTTTTGATTTCGATTGCGGTTTCTTCCATAACCATTGTGATTTTACTTAGTCTTTTCAATCCTTTATTTGCAGTATCCTCAATCATATCCAACATATACAAAATGTAATCTTCCCACTCGTTTTTTTCAGTAACAGCTCTTAAGCACCTGTAATATTCAGTCTTATTTTTAATAATGTATTCGCTCAAGTAAATTGCAGGTGTTTCTAATAATCCTGAGAGTTTAAGATACAATAATAGCAAAATTCTTCCTGTTCTTCCGTTACCGTCCGAGAATGGGTGAATAGCTTCAAATTGATAGTGCAGTATTGCCATTTTTATTAATGGGTCTATGGTTTGGCTGTACTCACCAGAACTCGTTTCCTCTTCGTTTATGAACTTTTCTAAATTGGATAATTTCTCACGTATAATCTGTTCACCGCTTGGTGGTGTGTAAATTACTTCGCCTTGAGTATTGCTCAAAGTAGTTCCCGGTGTATTTCGTATGGAAGAACTATTTTGTTTAATGCATTGAACAATTTTGATACATAGATTGGTGGTTATAAATGGTTTTGTCTTTATTTCTTCTAATCCTAACCAAAGTGCTTCTTTGTAGCTTAACACTTCTTTGGTGGCAGAATTCTCTGTTTTTTTGTCAGCAACGAATGATTTGTAGAGCTCATCGTTTGTTGTAATAATATGTTCTACTTCTGAGCTCGCTTTTGCTTCTTGTAGATAAATCGTGTCTAAAAAAAGAGTAGGATTGAGTAAATTGAGTAAAGTCCCATTGAGTTGAGCTAATGCCCGCCCTGCCGAAATAGCTTTTCGAAGTATCTGTTTTGTTTCTATGTCTGCTTTTGGCGGCAATAGAGGAAGATCGTTATACGGAACTTTTCTGTCAAATTTTCCCATGATGGCCAGAGGTGAGTTTTACCCTTGTTGTCAATACAAGGGTAAAAATACTAAATAATTACTCTCGTTTTTAAGATGAAGGTAAAATTTACCCTCGTTCAACTTTCAAAGCGTTTAGCTACGCTGCAACTTCAAAGTATCATGGGTGAGCTATCTGATTATAATAGCCGGTAACGGCCCTGTCCTATGTATCGGCTGTAATTTGCGTATAATAACCAGAATTGCATATAGGTCCTCCTTGGTTGAAGCACCCTGGATTGTGGAG
>JAIXUI010000121.1 GCA_027484125.1 Bacteroidota bacterium
AGGGTTTGAACCGGCAAATTGTATTGGCTAAAAGAGGCCATTAAGTTGGGAGCTTGACTGATGGGTTGACCGGCATGACAAGAGGTACAATTCCCTTCGCCCGGCGCTCCGGAATGACCAGCAGGTGCCCCGGCAAGGTTGGTTTTAGCCGTATAATGAAAAAGGATAATGAGGGCTAAAAGTAGGCTAGTGAGTAGTTTATGTTTCATAGTAAGATATTTCCTTAAAAATATTCTGACCTCATTTAAAATCAAAACAAATTCAAATGCATTGCATGCAAGCTTCTCTAAAAACAACAAGAGCTGCCAAAATCGGCAGCTCTTGTTTCATGGTTTATCAGTGAGCGTGGTTATGGAAATGCAGAGATTAATGCTGCACCACCAATTTTACGCGTTGGTTTTGGTGCTGAAGCAGGTAAATGCCGTTGGGAAGCGAAAGCGTTTCAATCACAATGGAATGGCTATTTTCTTGGTGCATAGCAGCCACTATTCGCTTTCCATTTAAATCAGTGAGGATAATGTTGGAAAGCTGCAAAATTTCATTGCTAACCAGGGTGAAGCGTTGGTTGGCTGGATTGGGGAACAAGCTAAGCTGCCCATTTACTTCTGTCACGGAAGTGCCGATGAAAGCGAGCGTGTCAGAATTAGGTGAGGTACAGTTGCCATTGCTGCTCACCACCCAATATTGACCACTTTGAGTGGGGTTAAATTTCTGACCGGTTGCATTTGGTATGGCACCTTGACCCAAACGGAACCATTGATTTCCAGAAGGATTGCTTGAAATCAAAGTGTCTAAACTGCGGGTAATAATGGGTTTAGCGGGCTGAAAGTTTACCGAAAAGGCAGGGCTTTCAGGGCTTAAGTAGAAAGGATTAGTGCCTCTGATTCTGACTTTATAGAGATTAGAAGGGGCCAGGTTTGGGGGGAAGTTTAACGGCCAGGTGGGAGGAATTGAGGTTAATGCTTGCGAAAGAAGCAATATTGGATTGGGCTGAAATTGTCCATTGGCGTCGCTTAACTCTACACTAAGGTTGTTTCCTGTGTCGAAATCGCCGCCACTGAGCGGTGACTGCCATTGTACATTGGCAGGCAGACAAACACCAGGCATTACAAAATTGGCCAGTTGTGGTTTAAGGGTGTCGTAAGGAGAGAATAGGAATCTTGTCGGGCAATTGGTATTGGACGCCCTTATGGAGTAAGCTCCAAAAACGCCTGGATTAAGGGTGTTGTTGATGGCATTAGGGATTAATGTGCCATTTTTAAACCATTGATAAGTATGGTTGGGAGAGGGATTGGTCAGGCTGAAGGTAGTAGAGAATAGAAACATGGTTGGAGGCACCAGTTGGCTGACACTAATCATGCGGTTGGTTGAAGTTGCCACTGGATTGGTAGATACCACCCGAAGTTGATAATTGGCGCTCGAAAGCTGTGGTAAAGTTCCGGTTATCACTAGGTTATTTCCTCCTGTTGAGGCAAGAGTTCCAATGGGGGTGGTGTTGGTGAAGTTTCCAAACACATCGGATAGTTGGAGTTGAAACACATTGCCATTGTTAAAGCTGCCGGTTGTGGAAAAGTCGAATGTTACCTGACTACTATCACAGGCGGTGGAAGTTGCAGTATTAGGAGTAATGGTTGCCTGAACCGGAACAGCTTCGGGAAAGTTGAAGGTTTTCAAATAAACCACATCACCGCTGTTGTTGTTGTTTTGATTGGCACGCATCCCGGAAGCATAAAAGTTGATGCTTCCGAAACCGGAAACGGCGGGAGCTGTCCAATTGAATGACCAACTTCTTCCTTGACCTGTAGCGGAGGAAGTGCCTTGGTTGTTGTGGTTGATAAATGCTCCATTAAGTGCGCTTCCTGTTCCGGCAGAAAAACTCCCTGCCGGGAGGTTGGTGGAAGCTAAACGCGCGGCCATTTGAAAACCGAATCGTGGGCCAGCGGTGGTGATGGTGAACGTAAGATTATAAGTTTGGCCAGCGGTCAGGCTGGTAACCGGATTTCCCCCTTGTGTGATGGTTAAGCTTAATTCCGGGGCATTGGATTGGGCGGTTCCGCCATGGCAGTTGGTACAATTTCCGCCTCCGGGTGCACCTGCGGTGTTTTGTGGGGGGCCTCCGGAGTTGGTATAGCTTTCTTTTACTGCAAATACAATCAGTAATAAGCTGATTATGAGGGTAGTTTTCTTCATGGAACTTCTTTTTGTGAATATAACCACTCTTAAGTTACGAAAACGAAGGGAAGATGTTAAGGTGAATTTATTCTATGCTGAGAGAATTAGTATGAGCGATAAAGCAGGGAATTTGATCCATTGAGAAAGAATAAGATAGCCTAATTGGGTATTCATCAAACCAATTCATACCCCAACAAAAAAGCCGCCCGAAGGCGGCTTGGTGTATTTAGAAGGAGGAAACTTAGTTAGCTAATACTTGCTTAACCAAGTCTGCAGCTTCCTGAAGTTTTACAGCAGGAAGAATTTTCAGGCCGGAAGCATCGAGGATGGCTTTGGCTTCTTCTGCATTGGTTCCTTGAAGACGTACAATGATAGGCACTCGGATGTCGCCAATTTGTTTGTAGGCATCCACAATTCCGTTGGCAACACGGTCGCAACGAACGATACCACCGAAGATGTTGATCAAGATGGCCTTAACGTTCGGGTCTTTGAGGATGATGCGGAAGGCATTGGCTACGGTTTCGGCATTAGCAGTTCCACCCACATCAAGGAAGTTGGCAGGATCGCCACCAGAAAGTTTGATAATGTCCATGGTTGCCATGGCAAGACCTGCACCATTGACCATACAACCTACGTTTCCATCAAGTTTCACGTAGTTAAGGTTGTACTGACCTGCTTCAACTTCGGTTGGATCTTCTTCGTGGAGGTCACGAAGTTCTTTGAGGTCTTTGTGGCGATAAAGTGCATTATCATCGAGGTTTACTTTCGCATCAACGGCAATGATTTTATCGTCAGAGGTTTTGAGAACCGGGTTAATTTCGAAAAGAGCCGCATCGATAGACTCGTAAGCTTTGTATAAGTTGGTAACGAAGGTTACCATTTCCTTGTAAGCGTTTCCGCTCAACCCTAAGTTGAAAGCGATTTTGCGTGCTTGAAATCCTTGGAGACCTACGGTTGGGTCAATTTCTTCTTTGAAAATCAGGTGAGGAGTTTTTTCTGCTACCTCTTCGATGTCCATTCCACCTTCGGTAGAATACATGATGATGTTGCGACCGGTAGAACGATTCAGCAACACACTCATGTAAAATTCTGAATGGGCAGAAGGGCCTGGGTAGTAAACATCCTGAGCGATCAGCACTTTGTTAACTTTCTTGCCTTCAGGACCGGTTTGTGGCGTGATGAGTTGCATACCAATGATGGCTTTCGCTTTCTCGGTAACTTCATCTAGGTTTTTAGCCAATTTCACCCCACCGCCTTTTCCGCGGCCACCAGCGTGAATTTGAGCTTTAACCACCCACCAGTTGGTGCCTGTTTGTTTGTTCAGTTCTTTGGCTGCTTCTACAGCTTCCTCCGGATTGGTTGCCACAATGCCTTCCTGGATTGCTACGCCGAACCCTTTGAGGATGTTTTTTGCCTGATATTCGTGGATATTCATGATCGCTTTTTTCGCGTGCCAAAAGTAAGCCTTATAGGGCGTTTTATCAATTTCTTCCAGGAATTCCTTCGAAGAAAAACTTTTTTGAGAATGTTTGAATTTTAGGTTTGTGCTGTTATTTTTGCACCCGTTTCACGGAGATTGTAGCTCAGTTGGTTAGAGCGCCAGATTGTGGTTCTGGAGGTCGCGGGTTCGAGACCCGTCTATCTCCCTTCAATAAGGGTGTCTTACTTTTAAGGCGCCCTTTTTAATTTGAATAACATGCGTGCCGAACATCTCCAAGACCTCAAAAGCAGAACCGAAGATTTATTTCGTTTCCTCGGAATCGAATCCAAGAAAGAGGCCATCGACGAAGTTGATGCGCTATCTCAGGCACCTGATTTTTGGGATAATCCGGCTGAAGCCGAGAAAACTCTTCGTTCTGTAAAAACGGCTAAGGTTTGGGTAACTGATTATCAGTCGCTTCAAACTCAAGTGGATGAACTAGCGCTTGCGTTAGAATTTCATGAGCTTGGCGAGATGGAGGAAACGGAGTTAGAGGAAATTTATCAAAAGACGCTCAAAATGGTAGAAGAGCTCGAGTTCCGCAATATGTTGAGCTCTGAGGAAGACCAAATGAGTGCGGTGCTTACCATCAACTCTGGTGCTGGTGGAACTGAAAGCCAGGATTGGGCGCAAATTCTGATGCGCATGTACCTCATGTGGGGTGAAAAAAATGGGTTTAAAATTCGTGAACTCGATCTCCAATATGGTGATGATGCCGGAATTAAGTCGGTTGCTTTGGAATTTGAAGGGGATTTTGCTTATGGTTATCTAAAAGGCGAAAATGGCGTTCATCGCTTGGTGCGTATTTCGCCTTTCGACTCTAATGCACGTCGGCACACTTCTTTCGCTTCGGTTTTCGCCTATCCACTCGTTGACGACAACATCGAAATCGAAATCAACCTCAGCGACATCACATGGGAAACTTATCGTTCTGGTGGGGCAGGTGGGCAAAACGTTAACAAGGTAGAAACCGCAGTTCGCCTTCGCCATGCGCCTTCCGGTATCATTGTAGAATGTCAACAAGAACGTTCTCAGCTTCTCAACAAAGAAAAAGCGCTGAAAATGTTAAAGTCGCAGCTTTATGAACTTGAGATTCGTAAGCGAAACGATGAGAAGGAAAAGCTGGAAAGCGGCAAGAAAAAGATAGAATGGGGGTCTCAGATTCGTTCTTATGTGTTGCATCCTTATAAAATGGTGAAAGACTTAAGAACCAATGTGGAGACTTCTGATGCTCAAGGTGTGCTGGATGGGGATTTAGATCCCTTCATCAAGGCGTACTTGATGGAGTTTTCAGGAAACAAAGCCTGATTTTCTCAGGATTGCGAGTAACTTCCCTTCATGATATTACTCGGAAAAATAGTCGGCTGGCTACTCACGCCGGTTACGCTCTTAGTTCTGCTTACTTTATTGACTTTTTCCAAAAGACGCCTTCCAACATTCGGTTTTTGGCTTAAGATGACCGTGGCCGGTTGGATTTTCTTCACCAACCCCATGTTCGTGAATGTCATTTTTAGGTGGTGGGAGGGGAGGCCTGAGCCTCTTGAATCGTTGAAGGAGCCTTATGAGGCCGCCATTTTACTGACAGGCTTTCTTGAAACGCCGGAGGTTACCGACCGCCCTTTTTTAGGCGAAGATGGCGACCGCTTGATGCAGGCGTTGAATTTATACCGAGCTGGTAAGGTGAAACGAATTCTAATCTCCGGTGGTAAGGTTTTTCAATCGGATGTCCCTTCAGAGCCGGACCTGGTTCGTCCTTGGCTACTTCAGCAGGGTGTTCCGGACTCCTGCATTTGGATAGAAAACCTTTCTCGAAATACTTATCAGAGCGCTTCAGCAGTTTGGACGCTTTTAGGCGAAATTCCTGGCGCCCAGTCTAAATCCTATTTATTGGTAACTTCTGCCTATCACATGAGAAGATCTGCAACGATGTTTCAGAAAACACCCCTAAAATTTCGGTGCTGGCCGGCAGGATTTCAATCGTTGAAATTAACTTGGCATCCTACTAAGTGGTTGATTCCCTCGCCTTTAGCACTTAATATGTGGCATTTGCTGTTCAAAGAATGGATTGGAATGGCGGTTTACTCCCTGAAATCATGAGTGGCTTCGTATTTTAGCCCGGCATGAAATCTAAATGGATCCCTAAGTTGACGGTTTTGATGACTGTCATCACAGCGCTTTTACATGTACTTCAGTATAAGGGCGTACTTGGTTTGTACGAGCCGGTATTGATGACCAGTCGCTGGAGTTTGCTGGTTCTCATTGTGTTGTATGGTTGGCAGAAGAAATCGCTGACCACTTGGATTTTTATTTCCATGTTGCTAGGCATTGAGCTTGGCTATGATTTCAAGGAGGTGGCCTTGCATGCCAATATCTTGAGTAAGATTTTTCTAAAGCTGATCAAAACCATCATTACGCCATTGCTATTTGGTACGTTGGTGGTGGGCATTGCCGGCCATTCCAACATGGCTCAGGTTGGCAGAATGGGCTGGAAATCGCTGGTTTATTTCGAAATCGTAACCACTATAGCGCTGTTCGTTGGTCTTGCGGCCATTAACTTAAGTGAAGCAGGAGTAGGCGTAGATGCTGGCCTGATGTCAACTGGTGGAATTCCTACAGTGGCCAAACAAACAGCGGAAGAGGTGATTCTGCACATATTCCCAGAAAACTTCGCCAAATCATTTGCAGAAGGTCAAGTCTTGCAAGTCGTTGTTTTCAGTATTCTTTTCGGCATTGCCATGGCCATGCTACCGGAAGATAAAAAACGCCCAATGCTGGAGTTTAGCGAGAGTTTGTCGGAAGTCATGTTCAAGTTTACCGGCATTGTGATGTATGCTGCCCCATTTGGTGTGGCTGGCGCCATTGCTTACACGGTTGCAAGCATGGGCTTGGGCATTTTATCGAATCTTTTCTTGCTCTTAGCTACCCTGTACTTAGCGTTGATTGCCTTTGTATTGCTGGTGTTGGTTCCCATCATGTTGCTGTTGAAAATTCCCATTCGAGGGTTTGCTAAGGCGGTCACCGATCCTGTTTCTTTGGCATTTGCTACAGCTTCATCGGAAGCAGCACTTCCCAAAGCAATGGAGAAGATGATAGCATTTGGAGTGCCCAAGAAAGTTGTGGCGTTCGTGATGCCTACCGGTTACTCCTTTAACCTCGATGGTACAACGCTTTATCTTTCTTTAGCTTCCGTATTTGTTGCACAAGCTGCCGGAATTCATCTCAGTATAAGCCAACAATTAATCATGGTTTTTACACTCATGCTTACTTCTAAAGGAGTTGCTGGGGTGCCGAGAGCTTCGCTTGTCATTCTATTAGCTACCGTTGCATCGTTCAATCTCCCTGAATGGCCGGTTTACATCATTTTAGGGATTGACACCCTCATGGACATGGCGCGTACTTCCGTGAATGTTATTGGAAACTGCTTGGCTTCTGTGGTTATTGCCAAGTGGGAAGGCGAGTTCAATCCTCCTCAGGAGTAAGTATGGCATACAGATTTACGGTTACAGAGCTGAACCAGCATGTCAAAAACTTGCTTGAATCAGCTCCTTTTTTCCGCGGAGTAGAGGTGAGTGGAGAAATTGCTGATTTTAAACAGCACTCCTCCGGTCATCGCTATTTCACCATAAAAGATGAGTCCGGACAGTTGACCTGTGTGATGTTTCGCACCCAACGCCTCGACTTTGTTCCAAAGAATGGGGATAAAGTACTGATTACTGCTGATTTAACGGTGTATGCTGCAAGAGGAATCTATCAGCTGCAGGTTGCCAGTATGAAGCTGGAGGGAATGGGGACACTGTTTCAGCAGTTCATTGAACTTCGGGATAAATTGGCAAAGGAGGGGCTGTTTGAAGAGTCGAGAAAACGTTCTTGGACGCGCTATCCACGCGCAATAGGGGTAGTGACTTCCGCAACAGGAGCTGTAATTGAAGACATACAAACTACGCTTGCACGCCGTCATCCATTAACTCGAATCTTGCTGGCGCCGTCCTTGGTTCAAGGGCCAGATGCGCCAGCCAACTTGATTTTGTCGCTTCGTCAACTTGAAAGGGTTGAAGAGGTAGATCTCATCATCATCGGTAGAGGAGGAGGTTCAATGGAGGATTTATGGTGCTTCAATGATGAGCATTTGGTGCGGGCAATTGCAGCTTGTAAAAAGCCTGTTATCGCAGCCATAGGGCATGAAACTGACTTTACACTTTCTGATTTTGCAGCTGATCGGCGGGCTCCTACGCCTACTGCTGCTGCTGAAATGGCAGCCGCTGACTTGAATGAAGTCAGACAGTGGTTAGTGGATGCTGCTCACAATCAGCAAAAACGCATGGAAAACCGCTTTTTGCAGCGCAGTCAATGGTTGGATGATATGGAAGATAAGTTGACGATGCAGGTGGAAGGTAGGATGAAAATGATTCGTCAGTTTTTAGACAGCAAGGAGGCTCTGCTCAAAGCATCGCATTTCGAAACGGTACTTCAACGTGGTTACTCCATTACCTTAAAAGACGGTAAAGTGCTCCAATCAGTTTCTGGCATCAAAGCAGGTGATGAAATCACTACTCGATTTTCAGACGGCACGGTTACCAGTACCGTTACTCACCAATAGGTTTTTTTACTACAAATAGCCCATGTAAGTGTCCATAAACGGGCGCTTTTTCTTTGTCTTTTTCCTCCACCATTTCGGTAGGCCTATTCCACTGCACCCCTGCCTGTTTTAGCCTACTTTCGTCGGTCCCCATCCAACCGAGAATGATGATGTTTTGCCTATTTCTCTTTAAATCATCCATCCAGGCATGAAAGGCTCGGTCTTCATTGATCTGATGACTTATCAATCGGACATGCACAATCAGTAAATTGATGCCGATGAGAATCATCAACCAATAGGATAAAATACCCGGTTTGCGTTTGTTGGTTGCATGCCATAAGAGCAAAAGAGGGGCAAACCAAAGTTGTGGAATATAACGAGCCATCCAGTTTTGCTCTAGCCAAAAGACTGGAGAAATCAACAACAGAAAAAGAATCCATGCAGGAAATGGCATTTTTTGTTGCAAAAGGAGGGCAAGCAAGAGAATGAATGTGAATAATAGAATTTCTTGAAAAAAAGGAACAAAGCTGTTTAATTCAGGAGCAGCCCCATCGTAAATGCCAAGGTCTAATGGAATTTGAAAAATTGGGCGTTGCTTGTTTTTTTCTGGTGCCCTTATGAAAAGAGGTTCGGCAGTGTGCGATTTATAAAAACGTTCGAATCTGTTGGTATTGAAAAAATCGGCGGGATAGCAGGTTTCTGAAACTTGCTTATTGACATTGTTTTCTCCTAAAAGCGGGTAGAACATATGGCCTTTTTCGAGGTGGTTTCGCACATAAGTTGGATATCCTAAACCTCCTATGCCAAGTAATCCGAATAACAGACCTACAATAACAAGCATTCCGGGCGACAACTGTGCTATCCACATCTGCCTCCAGGTCCAAGCGCCTCCTATGAGCACAACATAGAGGAGCCCGGTGAATTTTAAATTGGCAATAAATACAGCTAGAATCAAAATCGAAAATCCAAAGTATCTGGAGCCGGTTTTTTCAGCCTGATAAAATCCAAACATCATTAAAAGCAGCCCCGACGCCAGCTCTCCGTCGATGTAGTGACTGAACATCAGGTTCACTGATACCGGATTAAATGCTGCAAATACAACTAGGATTGCTTTAAGTAATCGATTGCGTTTTTCTTGCAAAGCCACAACAAGCCCGCTTCCCAAAGCGGCGAGCATCATAATCCACTGATTAATCCTTCCTGCATCTTGAATGTCAAGCAGTTGAACCCAGCTTGCTCCAGCTATCCATGAGCCTTTTGCATAGTGATTGACGTATAATTCAGCGAATGGAAACGTGTCTTGTGGTAAATATTGATAGAATGGATTCCAACCTTCCCAAGCTAAGGCTTGAATGGCTTTGAGGTGGTACCAATTGCCATCGTAACTGTGGTCGAAGGTCCAGCTGGCTAAAGGCACCATGGAAGAAATAGCCAAAACTGTTAACACAATCCCCGCGGGAAGAATACGAGCCGGAGATTTACATGCTAATCGTGAACCTAACAACTGAAAGGCTACCCAAATTAGGCCGCCTGTGAGAGTAGAAAATTTACTGATTGGTCCAAACCAAGCAAGCCATGCTGCATTGGTAAGGGCAAAAAAAGCAGGTAAACAGCCAAGGCTGAAAAACCACCAGAAAAGAAGGGGAAGGTCCGGCTGTTGCCTAACCATGAGGGGAGTCAGTATGGGCTTCCGGTGCATGCAGCGCAAAAGTACAGATTTACGCATTCCGCAGTTGTTCAGATGTGCTGCTTATCTTTGAAGTATGCAAATTCGGATTGAAGAAAAACTCAAACGTATTCGTCAGATTTCAGATCTGCTTCAGCAAGAACAAACAGACTTAGATCAGGCTTTAGCCCTTTATCATGAGTCTATGGAGTTGATTCAGGCTTGTCGTGCTTCACTTGATCAGGCTAGTCTTCAGTTTGAAATGCTTAAAAGGCCAAACAAGCCTGATGACCACGCCTGATTGGTATCAAGGAATTGGGCCTGCCGATTTTAACGCTCACCTGCTTACAGCTTGTGTACGCCAATTGTTGGTAGATATTGCTCGTTCAGGACTCGAGTTTCATTGGGAAGAGAATACTGAACAAGATTTGGGTCAGTTGCACCCTCGATTAAGTCAGTTTTTGGAGGGACTTCAGCGCAGCTCAGGGGATGTTTTACAACGGCTGATGTATCGCATTGATGTCTCAGAATCAGCTTTGCGGGCGGTTTTGCGCAACCATCCTACTAGCCGAGGTTCTGCTGATGCTTTAGCTACTTTGGTGCTTAAGCGTGAAATGCAAAAAGTAATGATAAGAGAATACCTAAGTGGAGGCTCCGGAAATAGCACTAAGGCATAAACGCCTGTCCCGCTAGAACTTTATACAGAATAGTGCCTCCTCCGATTACCAGCACTGCCCCTGAAAATTGGTTGATGCGAAGTAGCACTTGTGCATTTAGAACTTTTTGTAATCGCTTGGCTATATAAGCTTTGGCTAAATCTGTACCGAATACCACTCCCAAGGCACCTGTGAAAAACAGGGGGACTTCTGAAGTGTCAAAAACACTATTGACCCAACTTACATTTCCTAACCAATAGGTGATGGCAAAGGGGTTTAACGTGTTGAGTAAAAAGCCTTTAAGCAAAGGTCCTCCTTTACGAAATTTACTGTCGTCAGCGGGTTTTACTTCAATACGTCGTTTAAGTAACATACTTAGACCATACAAGGTCATGAAAGCACTTCCTATTAAACCTAAGTATTTCATAAATACGGGGTCGTGGAATAAACTCACTAACCCGAAGTAAGAAATTGCTACACAAAGTGCGTCACTTAGGAGAATACCGAGTGCCATAAAAGCGCCTGCTGAAAATCCGCGGGTAATGCTTGTTTGCATTAAGGCAAAGAAAACAGGGCCTCCTAGCATCAATGCTACTAAGAAGCCGAAGCCTATGCCTTGCCAGAGGGCGTCCAAAACTTAAATAGAGATTTTTCTGGAAGCTAAAAAGGTCTTCCAATCTTGAACAAATGATTTATTTAAAACACGGGGGAATTTGTGTTGTCCACCCATCTTCCCTTTACTTTCCAACCAATCAAAAAATATTTGATTAGGAAGTACGATGACTTCTACTTTTTCTAAAGCATGCAGTCGTTCGGTAGCGTAGTCATCGTTGATTGATTTTAGCTGAATGTCGATGGCTTGGCTTAAGGTACTGGCTTCAATCGCATCGTCGCAGCCAATGTACCAACGATGTCCGAATAGATTGTTTTCAGTGGTATAACCTTCCGTGGTAAACTCTTTGATTTTCAGATTGAATTTCTCGCTTACGTGATGGATAGCATTATTCATATTATCCACCGAAAGGTGCTCTCCACAAAGGGAAAGGAAGTGCTTGGTTCGTCCACAGATTCTGATTTCGCTATGTTTGAGCGAGGTGAATTGAATCACATCGCCAATTAAATAGCGGTAAGCACCTGCACAGGAGGTGAGCAATAAAGCGTAAGGCTTATTTTCTTCTACTTGACCAATGTGCAGGGTTTTCGCTTCTGGTTTTACGTTGCCTTCTTCGTCAAAATTTTCTTCGTTGAAAGGGATAAATTCATAGTAGATGCCGTTGTTCAGAATCAGCTTCATGCCGGTTCTTTCAGAGCGAGCATCGTAAGCGATAAATCCTTCAGAGGCCAAGTAAGTTTCGAAATAGATGAGCGGGTGATCCAATAAGCGTTCAAAACCTTGCTTGTATGGTTCGAAACTCACGCCACCGTGGGCATATACTTTAAGATTTGGCCAGATTTCATGGATATTCTTGAGGTTGTATCGCTCAATGATTCGCTCCATGATGATTTGAAGCCAAGCCGGAACGCCTGCAATTATCCAGATGTCCCATTCTTTGGCATGCGAAACGATGCTTTCAATCTTTTCTTCCCAGTCTTTTACTTTGGCAATCTGCTTTCCTGGTTTGTAGAAACGTTCGAACCAGAATGGGATTTTGCTGGCGTTGATACCACTTAAGTCGCCGGAGAAGTAGGAGCCGTTAAAGTTGAGGTGTGTACTTCCACCCACCATCAACATCCCTTTTTCGAATAAATTCGACGGAAGGTTGTAGTGAGCGAGGGTGTAAATTTGTTTGAAGCTGGCCTTCCGCATGGCTTTAATCATGTCTTCCGTAACCGGAATGTATTTGGAAGAAGCTTCTGAAGTGCCAGAACTAAGTGCAAAGTAACGAGTAACTCCAGGCCAAGTAACATTTGGAACAGAATCTAACTGTTTGTGCCACCAAGCTTTATAGATGGAGTTGTAATCGTAAATAGGCAAACTACCGCTGTAAGCTTTTAAGATATCCGGGCTCTTTAGGATGTCATCGAAGTGAAAATGCTCTCCTATTTGTGTTTTTTCGGCGGTTTTCAGGAGTTTTCTCAATACAAGTCGTTGTTGTTGTTCGGCATCGAATAACTGAAAACTCAGCGCGGTTCTGAGTTTGAGACTCTTCTGAAAAATCGTTCCTAATAACACAGTGCTTCCTTGTTGATTTTTGCGAAAATACAGGATTATTAAATTGGAATGAGCCCAACTGTTAGATTTGTATAACTGCCCACTACTATGAAAGGAATTATTCTTGCCGGAGGTTCCGGAACCCGCCTTCACCCCATCACCCTTGCCATGAGCAAGCAACTGATGCCGGTTTACGACAAACCCATGATTTACTATCCTTTGTCCATTTTGATGATGGCCAATATTCGGGATATTTTGATCATTTCAACGCCCCACGATTTGCCCCATTTCAAGCGGCTGTTGGGAGATGGAAGCAGATTGGGAATGAATTTCGATTATGTAGAACAACATGTTCCCAATGGACTTGCTCAAGCTTTTGTATTGGGTGAACAGTTTATCGGTGGCGATAAAGCCGCTCTTATTCTTGGTGATAACATCTTCTATGGCTCAGGTATGAAGGAATTATTGCTCGAAAATAACAACCCTGATGGAGGGGTTGTCTTTGCTTATCATGTGTCTGATCCTGAGCGCTATGGCGTAGTGGACTTTGACGAAAACAATAAGGCTATTTCTATCGAGGAGAAGCCTCTGAAACCAAAATCAAACTACGCAGTTCCAGGTCTCTACTTTTATGACAATGAAGTAGTGGAAATTGCTAAAAACCTTCAACCTTCTGCTCGAGGCGAATATGAAATTACGGATGTCAACAAGCATTATCTCGAAAGAGGCAAGCTTAAGGTTGGTATTCTAAATCGTGGTACTGCCTGGCTTGACACTGGAACTGTTCCTTCTCTCATGCAGGCAGGTGAGTTTGTTCGAGTTATTGAAGAAAGACAAGGACTGAAAATTGGTTGTATTGAAGAAATCGCCTGGAACATGGGCTTTATCACCACCGATCAGTTAGCCGCATTAGCTGAACCTTTGATGAAGAGCGGTTATGGTCAGTACATCATGAATCAAATTAAACGCTGATGGCAAGAATTCTCGTCACAGGTGGTTGTGGTTTCATCGGTTCACATACCGTGGTGGATTTGGTTGAAGCCGGACATGAAGTAATCAGTGTTGATAATTATTCAAACTCCTATCCTTGGATTGAAGATCGAATTGTTGAACTCATTGGCAGAGAGCGCTATGAGCACCAGGAAGTTGACCTTCGCGACTATCACCAACTTGCTGCTTTGTTAACTAATTGCAAGGCTATTGATGGGGTGATTCATTTCGCGGCTTTCAAAAGCGTGGCAGAGTCGGTTAAAAATCCACTCAAGTACTTCGATAATAACCTGATTGGACTTAACAACATCCTTCGGGCGTGTGATGAATTTGCCATACCTTATTTGGTTTTTTCCTCATCCTGCACAGTTTATGGTAATCCACCAGAGCTTCCTGTAACGGAGCAAACACCGCTTCCTGAGCCGGAATCACCTTATGGAAGAACCAAACGCATGGGAGAAGACATCCTCAAGGACTATGTAAAAGCCTCCTCTACCCACGTGGTTTCCTTGCGTTATTTTAATCCGGTAGGTGCGCATCCTTCCATTAGAATAGGGGAGTTGCCCATTGGAGTGCCTTCTTACTTGGTGCCTTATATCACTCAAACCGCCATAGGATTAAGAGAGAAGCTCACCATCTTTGGAGGAGATTATCCTACCCGCGACGGAAGCTGTATTCGCGACTTCATCCACGTTTGCGATATTGCCGCGGCTCATACCCAAGCCTTGGAGTTTTTGTTGAACAAGCGGTTCACTTCCCAATTGGAAATCTTCAACTTAGGAACTGGCAATGGGGTAACAGTTAAAGAAGCCGTTCAGTCTTTTCTGAAAGTTTCTGGGGTAAATCTTAATTATGAAATAGGCCCACGCCGCGATGGGGATGTGGTCGCTATTTATGCTGACAATACCAGAGCGCGAGAAATACTCGGCTGGACTCCTCGACTTACCCTCGACGACATGATGGACTCAGCTTGGCGTTGGGAAGTTTCACTCAAAGAAATGAACGATCAACTGATTCGATAATCAATAGCTATGTCTTCAACCTTAATCCTCGATAAACAGAAAGTAGAGCAGAAGATTCTTCGGCTTGCGTGGCAGATTTTCGAAAAACATGCTTCTGAAAATAAAATCATGCTCTTCGGTATTAAGAATCGCGGTTTGCAATTGGCAGAACTTTTAGCAGAAAAACTGCGCGCTATCTCTGATTTGGAAGTGGTGGTTGGAAGTATCAGGATGAATAAAAGAAATCCGGTTCATGATGAAATAACCCTTTCACATGAACCGGACTTTTGGAAATCATTGCCCATTGTTATTGTGGACGATGTGGCGAATTCCGGTCAAACGCTGATGTACGCGCTTAAGCCTTTTATGGGCGAATTGCTTAGTCAGTTGCATATGGCAGTTTTGGTTGACCGGGCACATAAAAAATTCCCGATTAGCCCTGACTTCGTCGGTTTGTCGTTAGCCACTACCTTGCAAGAGCATATAGAGCTCAGGATGGAAGAAGGCCAAGTTTATCTTACCTGAAGGATTAGGCGTCTTCCCATGCTTGCAGCAATGCTTTTCGCATCACTTCGCTGCCTCTAGCTCCAGAAATGCCCCACTTTCTGTCAATTACTATAAATGGGACTCCTTGAACTCCCAGTACTTTAGCTTCTTGAACATCTTTATTTAAATCGCTTTTTAAGGATTCTATTTGAAGCTTGAATTCATCCCAGTTCAGTTCATGTTGAGAAGCGATACCTTGAAGCAATGAATCATCTTCTAGGGATAAACCATCGGTGAAGTATGCTTTGAATAAGCTTTTGTAAACCTGGTGGTCTTGATTACTCTTTTTTGCAAATTGTAATAGACAATGAGCCTTTGCAGAATCAGCCGGAATGGCTGCATCTAGGTTAAATTCAAGCCCTTCTTTTTGCGCAAAGGAAGAAACATGCTCTGTGGCTTCTTGAGCCCATTCAACCGATTGCCCTTTGGTTCTGGCAAGATGTTCTATCAGGTTCTCCCCTTCTTTTTTATTGAAATGGGGGTTCAATAGATAGCCTTTCCATTCAATACGATAATCAGTGTCTTCAGGAAGTGATGATAAGGCTCTGCTGAGTTGTTGATGTCCGATGTAGCAAAATGGACAAACTACATCAGACCAAACTTCAATCTGTATGGGCTTTTTACGCATGGTTATGAATCTCTCGGATTAACTATACATGAATAAACCTATAATTTCTCTGTGTGTTTTTCCTGATTTCCATTTTTCTGATAGCTTTGATGCATGAGAAAAGTGTATTTACTCGCACTAGGTCTTTCCTTACTGGCATTTACTTCCTGCCAGAAGGAGGATTCACTGGTTCCAGCTCAGTACAATGAGCAAGGAAATGTGGACAATGTTGCCCGTACAGCGGCAATCGCTTTGACAGAAGGATTCGAAACTGGAACTAAAACATCTTATGCTTCAGCAACTGTAACGCTTGCATCCGGAAGTTGGACCATGGCCGACGCCCTCATCGGTACATCAACTTCTGACCGTAAGTCCGGATTAGCCTCCGCTCGGTTGGTGAACACAGGGTCGCTAACCATGAATTTTAATTTGTTGAATGGTGCGTCTTCAGTCAGTATTCAATCAGCCAAGTTTGGGACAGATGCTAACTCTTCTTATGAGTTATGGTCATCCACCAATAGTGGTAGCACCTGGACGAAAGTCGGCAACACGGTTACGGTATCTGGAACTACTCTCGTAACAACCAACTTCACGCTCAACATTACTGGAAATGTTCGTTTCCAAGTTAGAAAAGTAAGTGGTGGAGCTGCAAGGCTTAATATCGACAACATTCAAGTAACGGATAATCCCGGAACAACCTCCACAACACCTACCAGGGATAACAATATGGCACTTGGAAACCCTAGTGGTGCTACCAACCTTGTAGCCAATGAGAATAACTTCCTCATGGATAAGCAGATGTACACGCTGTCGTACAATCGTTCGCGTGGTATTCCTAATTGGGTAAGCTGGCACCTCAGCCCGGCATGGAAAGGTTCAGCTCCACGCTCTACTTCTTTCACCACTGATAATACTTTACCAACCGGATGGTACCGCGTTACTACTAGCGATTACACCAATTCTGGATTTGACCGAGGCCATATGTGCCCTTCTGAAGACAGAGATTTCTCTTCAACTGAAAATCAAATCACCTTCACCATGACGAATGTGGTTCCACAGGCGCCAATCAATAATCAGCAAACTTGGAGACTGCTTGAAGAATATTGCCGCACACTCATGAATGCCGGCAATGAACTTTACATTGTTTGTGGTGGCCGTGGAAATGGTGGTACCGGCTCTAATGGTGGTACTACCAATTGGATTGCAACCAACAAAGTCGCCGTTCCAGCCTCTGTCTGGAAGGTTATTGTGGTTCTTCCTACCGGTTCCAACGATGCTTCCCGTGTTACCACTTCTACTAGAGTTATTGCAGTGAACGTACCTAACACTCAATCGGTAAGCCCTACCAATTGGGGTCAATACCGAGTGAGTGTGGATGCGCTGGAAAGTTTGCTCGGCTACGACTTCCTTGCCAACGTACCAACTACAGTTCAATCTGTTATTGAAGCTGCGGTAGATAACGGACCTACGCAATAGCGTAATTCATCGCACAATTAAGGGCGAAAAATGGTGTTAACCCACTGTTTTTCGCCTTTTTTTATGTGAAGAATGGCCGGTGAACCATTCGGTATTTTAATGCTTTCTGAAGAAGAAGGAGATTTTCTTTCATCAATCAATTGCCCTTGTAAACTGTACAACTTCAGCCATTCCGCAGATTCTGTTAGTACAATCTGGTCTCCTTGGATTCGATAAATGGGTTCTTCGGTATGGTCTGAAACAGCTACAGGCGCTTGTATCAAGTGAAGCGCCAATCTCTGACCTACCCAAAAGGGAATTCTTTTCAAATAGGTTTGACCCGGCATATGAAATTGCTGCGTTAAGGAATCATACAAAAACACCTGCCAACCGGGAGCCAGTTGTTTGATATTGAAATCAATGGCGAGGGTGTCGTTTTTCCAGGAGCTAACATACAATGGAATGGTAATGCCGGAAGTTAATTCGGGTAATAGCAATCCCTGTGCAACAGTACTAGGGTTAAACCAGCCAATTACCTCTTTTTCACCATCAGGAAGTGGGGGCATTCGCAACGTGTCAGCTTGTACGCCTGAAATGGTCTTGAGGCCTATCTTCTGCCTGATTCTTCTTCCAAGTCTTATGGTCAGTTCTATGTCGTGCTGTACTGTTTGAGTACTTCTGAAAGAAGCTGCGGTTGAGGCAGTTGACTTGTTTGACGCACTTCTTAATACGGTTTGTCCGGGGGCAACTCGATATACCAGTGCCGATTGAGAAGGCGCCAGTTGGGTTAAATCGGTATTCAGGGCACTGTCAACAAGCAACATGTTGGGGGAAAAGAGCTGCCAGCCAGGATGTTGTAGCCCTCCCCATCTCCAATATGCTTGTTTAAGGCCGGTGCTGCTATGTCTGCTCGTGTCCAACAGGTGGAGATCTTGCAAAAATGGATTAGAGATGCATCTCCAACCTACCACATTATCAACAACTGATTTAATAACCGGAAGCTGATCGCCTGATATTTTGATAGAATCTGCCGTGGTTCTAAGTAGTCCAAATGAACCACTTTTGATCATCCAAGCTTCAGAAAATGGTGTAAAAAGGGTATCATTCCAAGTGATGGTCGGTGTTTTCTGGCTTAAAGCAACCCAGCTTGGAATTCCATGATGCACGCTATATCCTTTGATGGTAGGATTTAAGGTGTCTGTAAAGTTGTATCTAGATTTAAAACGATCTAAAGGGAAGGCCAATGGAAAGCCGGTTAATCGCCATCCTTCGCCAGCTAAGGGATGTCGGTAAATCCAGCTAATTGGGATAGCAACTGCCTGTGCATCATCGGTCCAAATTCTTCCCAAGTGTTGAACATTTAAAGTGTCAGCAAGCGAACGTTGGGTGATTTTTGCCCCATTTTGAAAAAAGAGGTTTCCAAAGAGTTGTGGTTTACCATTCAATAGTTTTACTCCATTGCGGAGGACTGCGTGGTTGATTCTGGGGATTTGTATTTTTTGCGTGTCTAAACCGCTGAAAATCAAAGTGTCAGGCAGGCGGAAGCTGCCTCCATTTATCGATAAATGACCTTTCACCACCAAGCGAGTTGGAAGTATTTTGGAGCTGTTTCCAATCAAAGTAAGATGATTGAATTCTAAAGAATCTATTCTTTGGGTACTGCTGTTTCGAGAATAAGTGATAAGGCCACTTCCTGTGAGTGTTGCGTGGTTTGCTCCGAAAGCAGAATGGGCCTGTCCGAACATTCCTGCCTGATGCCGGCATTCTAAACTTCCATTGTTTGTGAGGTTGAATCCGGTTGGCGGTACTCCAATCCAAGAAGAATCACTTATCTGAAATGATGCCCCCGTATCGATTTGTAGTAAATTACTCCCTGAATGGAAGGTTATGGTGTCATTGGCTTTAATCCAAAGTTCTCCTCTTTCAATAATCAGATTAGGGTAGCTCATGCCTGCTTTGATGAAGAAGGGCAAGGTGCTATTCGGTTTAAATTTGATGGTAGATTGGGGATGTACTTGCCAACTTCCGCCCGCTTCAGGTTGACTGCCGATGCCACGGATGTTTAAAATGGCCAAGGAATCTAGTTGTAACTGGGTATTCGTACCTGCATACCGATATTGTTCTGTAAAAAAGGCTGTACCGTATTTTACCTCTATGGAGGTTGGTGGCTGTGTGAGTGAACTACTCAAGTATTTACTCCCTTGGTTTGAGAAAACAAGCCGACCATATTTTCTACTGCCTCGCAATACTTGACTTCCACTGCCGGCTAACTCAATTATGGCAGAGCTATCAATCTGGTAAGTAGCACTATTTCCACTTAAGCCTGGAAGTAACTCGTTGTTTTTCCTTAAGATAAGATGACTTCCGTTCATCAATCTTAGGTTTCCACCACCGGATAAATCCATGGTGTCGGCATCGAGAATGGCACCTGTTTCAAGTAAAAGTCTTCCTCCACTCTTTACACTCAAGTTATTCTGTAGCCATAATCTAGCTCCCGGTTTGACTTCCAGTGCATAAACTGTTTCAGTGTTCTGAAATCCGGAAGTTACAAATCGGGCTTGTGGATGGGTGAAAATTAACGTGGATTGTCCTTCAGAAAATCCGTTTCCTGAAGTGCTGTTGATAATAAAGTCTTTTCCAATAACAAGGGTACAAGTGTCTGCGTCGAGGCGGGTGTTGGTGCCTTGAATGGTCAAGCTTCTTTTCACTTGAATTCCTTGTTCCAATGTTTTTAACCCTGTATTCCCTAAAATCAATTCGGGATAAAAAGGAATCGGGCTGATTTTCTGACTTCCTCCGTTGTAAATAACGCTCGAAGAATCACTAAGCTGTATTTGTTGATTCAATGCCCGTATTGAACCTGCTTGAGTTCCCACAAGCCCTTCGCTGTCTTGACATTCGAGGGTTCCTTGGCATTGAAGGTTGGCTTGGGGCGATAGCTGCAAAAATCTACTGTCTGGCAGTTCTAAGGTTCCATGTTTTTCTACCACTAAAGCTTTCTCAATCCAAGTACCGTTAAAACTTGTTCCTACCTCCCAACGGCTTGAATCTCCTATCGTTAGCCTTCCTAATTTTCTATTGGTAGAGTCAGGCCATTCTAATAATCCTTGTGTAAGGGGGGCGTAAAATAATTGCAGGTCTCCCGGATGAAGTACTTTCAGCCGACTTCCGGATGGCCATAATTTTCTTAAAGAGATGCTTTTTAACCGCAGTGTGACTTGGTTTTCGAGCGCTATGTTGCCAAACCCTAAATGACTTCCTTCCCAAATAAAGCCGGAGGTGTCGCTTTCAAAAACGCTCCGGTTCATAAGTAAAAGTTGGCTGCTTGTGGCCTGATTGCTCTTCATTAATCGGATGGGAGAGGTCAATTTGAGGTGTCGTTCTGGAAGCACGATGAGTCGGTCCAATTGAAAATTGCCGACTAATACACTGCTCGAATCTCCATTCCAAATTAAACTTCCAAGGGTAACCACGGAGGTATCAGCCTGAAGGCTTTTGTCGATCACCCAGTTACCTATTAATTTTCTTGAACCTCCTCCTGTGAGCATCAAGTGGGAAAAGAAAAGCGAGTCTCCAAGATTAATCCATTCGAGGTTTTGGGTGGACCTGTTGAAAACACTATCCGGAAAATGGCATTGAGGGGCATTTATCCGCAACGAATTTGTCAATTCGAGCTTGTTTACTTGAAACTGAACAGGAAAGGCACTTTCAATAGTAAGATTCCCGAGGATTGAACTGTATAGGGTAAATGGGGCTGAGGGGAAGACTTCTACAAAACAGCGGTGTCCATTTTTTATCACAGCTTCTTTTGAACCGATAAATCGAACCCTCATGGAGTCTGGGCCTGTAATTTCATTTCCTCCAATGGTGTCGTTTATGAGCCAAAGCGAAGTGTCTGCCAATTCCCAGCGGTTAGGACTTCCCATGTCATTGACAGGAGGCTGATTCCCGGCATTTCTTGGCCATGTCAATGCACGCCAACCTGCTTGAAAGCCTGTGTGGAGGGTGTCATTCGATCCGGAGCCCGAGCTAATCCAGTGTCCTCCAATTCCTGTGACAGAAGGAGTGAAATCGAATCTTACTAATAATCTACCAAGACCTATAGAGGTCCCTGTTGTAGGTTGCCAGCTTAATATTCCTCCTTGCTGAAGTCCTGCAGGTATAGAGAGTAACAAAGTGTCGCCTCTACTGGTATGATTTAAACTGGTTTGATTCAACCTAAGTTGGCCTCCGGAAGAAAATCCTGCGATGATCCAGCTGATTCGGTCACCGGATGTAACCACGAAGGTTGCTTCCGGATTAGGAATGTTTTGGCCGTAGGCTTGTTGAAAAATTAATAGTAAAAGGATAAGTCCTTTAATTGTGCGAAACATAAAATTGTATTTGCGACTAAAGTATAGATTAGGCAATAATTAGATATCAATATGATAAAGTGTAATAAAAATGTCAAACTAAAGTTCTAAGAGCATCCTGGTGTTGATTTGAAAATTGTCAAGTAAATTGTCCACCATGAACCGACTTTGGCCGTTTTTAGTCCTGTTGTTTGGACTTAGCGTGCAACAAGGCCATGCGGACGTGTTGGCAGATAATCTTCAACGGATTAAGCATTTTACTAAGCTTAATGGGCTCTCACACAATTCTATTTATTGCATAGCACAAGACCAACGTGGCATGATTTGGGCCGGAACCAAAAGCGGGTTAAATCGTTACGATGGTTATCGCTTTAAGGTTTTCAGAAACCTTCAGCCTGATGGGCCTGTCTGGAATGACCACATAGAGGCACTGAGTATTTGGGGTGACTCACTTCTTCTAGTTGGTCATCGTGGGGGCTTTTCATTTGTCAATGTTTACACACTGAAGTGGCGCCATGTTTTATTACCTAAGCCAAGAAAGTCGGAAAACTTGCGCAGGGTTTATGCAGTACAACCTTTAGATCAACATCGTCTATTTGTAAGTGGTGCCATGGGTGTTTATTGTTTCGATCTCCGCAAACCCAAGGCTATCAAACTACTAACCGATGTGGTAGCCAATCGATTTTTAGTGACTCAAAAGGGGGATTTTCATTATTTCAGTGCTTTTGATGGACTTTACTCTTTACAAAAATCCACTTTTATAGTTAAACGAGTTTATCATAACCCACTGTTTCCTGTTCAAGGACCTTTATTGGAATTGCAGAATGGGAACATCTTATCAGGTGGTTGGGCAAACGGGTTGGTGGTTTTTTATCCTAATACTCAAAAAGCAGAAGCGATTAAGGTAAAATTTCTTAATCAAAAGCTAGATAACCAATTCATTTCCTTTCAGTTTGCTAAACTTCCTGATGGAAGAATTGCCATTACCTCTCATACGAATGGGGTAATCTTGCTTAACCCACACAATTGGACCGCCACTCTATTACAATCCTTCGATCCTAAGTTCAATATACCATTTACCATAGAACTCTATGGGCTTTTGTTGGATAAACAAGGACTACTTTGGGTATCCACCGATCGAGGTTTGAGTGTGATTTCTACCAGTCAACACTTTCTCCAACGTATTCCGATTCGTTTTCTGCCACGGAAAAGTGAAAAACCCGACTTTTTCCAACTACAAGTACTCAATCAGCATTGGGTTATAGGAGTTGGGTACAGTGGGGCCTATGCCATTTCGAGGATTAATGGAAAATGCTGGCTTTTGAATCATGATTATCCCATTCCTCCAGGCGCTGTCTTTAATTGTTTTAGAATGAGTGCCCATGAGCTACTTCTCACAGGCTACATGGGATTGACTAAGTTGAAGGTAAAGGGTTCTTCTGTAGATACGTTGTATTTTGAAAAGCCGGAATCTAGGCATCCAGCGCTTAAATCTTACCTCGTGTTGCAGCTGTCGCCGGAACGCTATTTACTTGGTACAGTGGGGCAGCAAGTGATGTATTACCACTGGGGAAAGGATAGCTTGTCGATTCGTACTGCCGCTCAATTGAAACTTCCCGATATTAATTTTTCAGGTGGCGGCGTGGGATTGCGTACCATTTGGTTTAACATCCATCACAATGGGTTAGGCCAATTGGATACCAACACCCTAACATGGCGCTCCGTTCGTTTTCCCGGTGATTATCAGCGAGAACCTTATGATCGGCCTACACTTTCCGCAGTTAAAGAAATGCCCGATCGCACACTTTGGGTTGGAACCGAGGAAACGGGCTTGTGGCATCGGCATAGCTCCGATTCGACTTGGACACATCTTACAGTAAACCAGGAAATTCCACACAGCAGAATATTAGATATTTTTCCTGACCCCTTTAAGAACGTTTGGATTCAGACCAATACAGGCTTTTTGGTTTATAAAAAACAACAACTCCATGCATTGAAGCTCGTCAATACATTCGATGGCATTGAAGACGAAGAAAATTTGACCAACACGTTGATGGACAATCGGTCGCTGGTTTTTGCTGACCCTCGCTACCTATACTCACTTGCGCTTCCACTGTATTTCAAAAACAAACCTGCTCCCGTTGCTGAAATTGCTTCCGTTCGAATCAACGGCAAGGAAAAAAGAATAGATGACCATCGCCATTTTACCTTGGAGCCCAATGAAAACTCCTTGGAGATTGATCTTTCTTCAACTGCTTTCGACGAGTCATCCAAAATTAGATACGCATACCGAATTCTTGAAAGAAGCGAAAACTGGCAAAGCATAGCAGAAGGACGAACCATAGCCTTGTCTTATCTGCCATCCGGTAAATTTCGTATTGAATACGCAGCTCGATATGATGGGGAAGCTTTTGGCCCATCGGGCACCCTCATCCTTAATGTAAAAGCACCTTTTTATGAAACTTGGTGGTTTTTTGCTGCGATAATAGGGTTCATATCAGCGATGATTTATGTTTTCTTACGCATCAAGGTGAAAAGAAAACGAGAGCTTGAAAAAGTTCGGCAACGGATTGCCTCGGATTTGCACGATGATTTGGGCGCAACGTTATCCAGTGTCAACATACTCACTGAGTTAGCGAAGCGAAAACCTGCCAGTGCATCAGATTTGCTTGATAAAATAGGGGATAGCACCCAGGAGATGATGGAGCGTGTGGCGGACATTGTTTGGTCTATCAAGCCTGACAACGATGCTTTGCCCGAATTGGTTGCAAGAATGCGGTCATTCGCAGCCCAAACCCTCGAATCTATGGGAGTAGAACTCACGTTTCAGGTAAAAGGTGATCTTCAAAAGCTACAAATTCCAATGGAAGTGCGCCAGCAACTCTATTTGTTGTTCAAGGAAATTGTAAATAATGCAGCGAAACATGCTCAAGCTACTGAAATGACAATCAGCCTGGTTACTGACGGGCGGACTTTAGATATAAAAATGGAAGACAACGGCATTGGCTTTGATAGTACCCAAGTAAGAAGTGGTGGAAATGGTGTGAAAAATATCCGCCAGCGTGCTGCTCAGATTGATGCAGTTTGTGAGCTTCGTACCGCTCCTGGTTTAGGTACTACATGGATGATAAAATTGAAAAACATGGTTTCTGCGTAATGCTCACATAAAAATGTGATTGTGAATCACATAATTATCATGGTGCTTTGAGGTATGGATAGCCCGCTTAGACTTTTGATTTATGAAGACAATCCGGATTTGCGCCTGAGTCTGAGCCAACTCTTTGATCTAAGCGAAGATTTTGACCTCGTAGGCATGTTTGAAAATGGAGAAAACATTGCTACTGCATTGGTTGAATTGTCTCCCGATGTTATCCTTATGGACATTGATATGCCGGTGAGCAATGGTTTAGATACCTTACAAAAAGCCAAGGCCATCAATCCGGCAATTCCGGTGATTATGTACACCGTTTTTGACGACAACGATCACCTTTTTGAAGCCTTAAAGCGGGGAGCAAATGGTTATTTACTCAAGAAAACTCCACCGGCTCGCTTGCTCTCTGCAATAGTAGATATTCGAAATGGTGAGGTTCCAATGAGTGCTGCGATTGCACAGAAGGTGCTTCGCTTTTTTAGTGAACAGCCAATGTTTACGCCCGATTATGGATTAACGAATAGGGAAAAGCAGTTGCTTAAATTGTTAGTTGAGGGTTTTTCTTATAAAATGATTGCTGCCGAATTGCTGATTAGCATTGATACAGTAAGAAGCCATATTAAAAAAGTGTACGAGAAACTTAACGTACACTCGGTATCAGAAGCGGTCTCAAAGGCTATTCGTCAGAAGTTGGTTTAACTGTGTAACAAAAGTTCAATGAATGATTGAACTTTGAGAGACATTGACAGTCTCAAGGCTATGAAGCATATTGTTTTACTTCTTTTCCTTATCCTTCCAATTACTGGTCGGACGCAACCTCTTTATTTTCCACCAATTGCAAGCTCCCAATGGGATACCGTCAATCAAGCTTCAATGCCTTGGTGTTGGTCTTGTTTAGATACTGTTAGTAGTTTTTTAGCTTCCAAAAACACCAAAGGATTTTTGATTCTTAAAGATGGAAAAATAGCCTATGAGCGCTATTATGGAACATTTACCAAAGACAGTATTTGGTATTGGGCTTCAGCAGGGAAAACGCTCACTTCCATGCTTATTGGCATAGCGCAAGAAAAAGGGTTGCTTAGCATAACACATAAAACATCCCAGTACTTAGGGCAAGGATGGACCAGCTTAACTCCACAGCAAGAGGATAGCATCACCATTCGACACCAGCTGACCATGACCACCGGTTTAAACGACGCTGTGCCTGATGACGACTGCACTGCCGATACTTGTTTGATTTACCGAGCTCCGGCCGGAAGCAGGTGGGCCTATCACAATGGCCCTTATCTGCTTCTGCAATCGGTTTTAGATTCCTGTTCTCCCTTAACGCTTGCGCAATTAACCAACCAATGGATTAAACTGCGAATCGGAATGGCAGGTGCTTGGTTCGATGGCACTTATTACAGCCGCCTCCGTGATTTTGCTCGCTTTGGTTTGTTAAACCTGGCTAAAGGTGTTTGGAATGGCCAATCTATTCTTGGAGACACTTCCTATTTCCGACAAGCTACTACTCCCTCTCAATCCATTAATCGTTCCTATGGCTATTTGTGGTGGTTGAATGGGCAGCCTTCGCACATGTTGCCTACAACTCAATTGATTTTTCAAGGCCCCATGATTCCTAACGCTCCCATGGACTTGATAGCGGCATTAGGAAAAAATGATCAAAAAATTTATATAGTTCCTTCTATGAATATAGTGGTAGTAAGAATGGGAGAATCGGCTGGTCAGCCTGCTTTTGCCTTATCTTCCTTTGATAATGAACTCTGGGGATTGCTTAGGCTAGTCTTTCAACCACAAGTATCTACTCAAACCATTCCAGCTGACCTCCAAAGTATAGTGATGCAACGAAATGGAGATGGTAGCTGGATGCATAAATTGCCAGAATCGTGGTTAAATCAGAAAATTGATTTATTTAATGTCTCCGGTCAAAAAGTAAAATCTATGCTGATAGAAAAGCTCAGTTGGAATCAAACCGACTGGCAACTTCAACCAGGATTTTACTTGATAAAAAGTGAGCATGGAATAGGTAAATTGTTCCTCCCATGAACTTGAAAAGTATCCCTGTTCTGTTGTTGGTTGTTTTCAACGTTTTGAAGCTTGAAGCCCAAACCAGGTTGTACACCGACTTGCAGGGAAATCTTTATGAAATTAAGCCGGATAATGAAATACTTCGCATCGACACTTCTGGAAAAGTAATAGCCAACTGGAGAGATAGAAACTTGGGAAAAATCTCCTCGTTTGATTTGCTGAACCCCCTTAAACCATTGGCTTTCTATCCCGAAACCTCAACCCTGATAGAGTTCGATAACAACCTTTATCCGGTGAATCAGCGGGTGATAGAAGATGCGCGTAATGGTGCTAACCCTTTGTTTTGCAGAAGCGCTGACAATAGAATTTGGTTTTTTGACGACAGAACGTTAAGCCTAAAGAAGTATGATGCCGAGGGCATTAGCAGTGTAGAAGGCCCACGCCTCAACCAACATTTTCCTGCTTCATTTCAGGCTATAGATTTGGTGGAGCATCAACGCCAGGTGTTTCTGCTGATTCAGAATGAAGGAGTCTGGATTTTTGACTTTTATGGAGCGCTAATTCGAAAAATACCTGCAAAAGGAGTTTCGGATATGGCTTTATATGGCCAATTTCTATGGTTGCAAACCCCACATGGATTATTACAATACAACCTTAAAACCCTCCAAACTACAGATTGGCCTTTAAAGGAAGCACAAATTCCGGAATCAATTGCTCCAGCTGCAAATGGGTTATACTTTCTCAAGCAGGGAAGAGTAACTTTGTGGCCTTGAAAAACCTTCATGTTAGATAAACTGGAAGCCATAAAGCAACGTTGGGAAGAAGTAGGGGAGATGCTCCTCGCCCCCGATGTATTCGATGATATGAAACGCTATGCTCGTCTGAATAAAGAATATAAAGACTTGCAGAAGGTAGTGGATGCTTATCATGAATACCGAAAACTAACTGACAATATCATCAACAGTCAGCGCATGTTGCAGGAGGAAAAAGATCCTGACATGATCGAAATGGCTAAAGCAGAATTGGAAGAATTACTTCCCCAAAAAGAGCCAATGGAAGATGCCATTCGCTTCATGCTCATTCCCCAAGACCCGGAAGATGGTCGCAATGCGGTCCTCGAAATCCGAGCCGGTACCGGAGGCGACGAAGCTGCTCTTTTCGCGGGCGACCTTTACCGCATGTACATGAGGTACTGCGAAAACAAAGGCTGGAAGGTGGAATTGGTAGATGAGAATGAAGGCACGGCAGGCGGTTACAAGGAAGTTGTCCTCAACATCATCGGAGAAGATGTTTATGGAATTTTGAAGTATGAATCCGGGGTTCACCGTGTTCAACGTGTGCCGGATACCGAAACCCAGGGAAGAGTCCACACTTCTGCTGCCTCTGTAGTGGTACTACCCGAAGCAGACGAATTTGAAGTCACCATCAATCCGGCTGACATTGAAATGCAAACAGCTCGCTCTGGCGGTGCCGGCGGCCAAAATGTAAACAAAGTAGAAACCAAAGTAATGCTAACACACAAACCTTCAGGGATTGTGGTTACCTGTCAAGTGGAGCGTTCCCAAATTGCCAACCGTGAACGTGCCATGCAAATGTTGAGAACTCGCCTTTACGAACAGGAGCTCAATAAACGCCAAGAAGACGTAGCTCGCCGACGCAAAACCATGGTTTCTACAGGCGATAGATCCGCAAAAATCCGTACTTACAACTTCCCCCAATCCAGGGTTACCGATCATCGAATTGGGTTAACGCTCTATAACCTTTCACAATTTCTCGATGGAGATTTGCAAGGGATGATTGATGCGCTTCAACTGGCAGAAAATGCGGAAAGACTCAAAGAAGGCGTAGAAGGATAGTCATGAAGCCCTTGTACTTTTCAGGGCAAGCTTTTCTTCCCGGACAAGCGTTGGCTTTAGCTACCGCTAATCTAGAGTCAACACTTATCTCAGAGCATGAGCGCGCTTTTTGGCAGTTGATTCAAAACTGGTTCAACCCTGCCTGTCGGTGGTTTACTTTACAAACTTCGGGCTCTACCGGGCAGCCGAAAACAATCTCTTTTCCTCGTGAGGCGGTAATACTAGCCGCTGAATCACAACTTAAGGCTTTATCTAATCTAACAATTAAGGCAGCCTGGCTGGCGCTCCCTGCCAACAAGGCAGGAGGGATGATGCTGGTAGTTAGGGCGCTGTTGGCCGGTTGGGACATTCGCCTTTTACCTAACAAGCTCAATCCGCTGGAAACAGTTGATGAGACAATTCAATTTTCCGAATACGCCATCATTTCGCTCCTTCCTAATCAGTTTGAGAAAATCCTCCAACAGCCCACTTCTTCGGATGTGTTGAAGCAGGCAAGTCTGATGCTTTTAGGAGGTGGGGCTGTCAGTCAGAGTGTAAAAGAACTGGCTCAATCCTGGAACTACGGAGAAATTTGGCATACTTACGGAATGACCGAAACTTTAAGTTTTGTGGCACTTCGTAATTTGAAGGAAGGGTCTGCTTTGTTTCGTCCACTGCCTGATTATCAAGCTGTGCGTCAGGAAAACGGTTGCCTGGCCATTCGTTTTCCTGAAACATGGGCATCTGTTTTGGACGATGTTTGGGTCTTCACTCAGGATGTGGTTGAAATTTCTGAATCTAACTTGTTTAGCGTATTAGGCCGAATTGATGAGGTGATCAATAGTGGCGGCTTGAAGTTGTTTCCATCAACTTTGGAAGCTGAATTAACCACATTGATTGGAGATATGCCGTATAAAGTATGCGTTGTTTCGATGGATGATCCTCAATGGGGGCAGCGGCCATGCTGGGTATTTGAAGCTTCCATGCCCGACGCTGACTTACTCGCTTCTTGGTCTGATTCCGTTCACGCTCATCACAGGCCGGCTGCCTGGACGGTTATCGAAAGTTTTCCCTTCAATGAAGGAGGAAAGCTAGACCGAAGAAAAATCAAACAATGCATAAAAAGTGCATAAAAAAGGCGTGTAATGCTTGAATTACACGCCTTTAAACTTACCAGGCTTGGAACAATAAATGCTCCAGCCTAATCATCACTAAGTTCGGTCCCATCCTTCTTACATTGGCATCTAGCTCAAAGCGATAAGCTAAGTCTAAGCATGTTTGAGAGTTGAAAATAAACTGAATTGCCGGTTGTAAATCAATCCAATGCCCGTTTTGAATTGGATGCGGACCAACTGTGCCTTCAAAGCCGCTGTTCCATCCTCCTAAAAACTCTGCGTACAGATTTACATTAGTTTTTTTAAAACTCGCGTTATATCGCAGCGGATACGCTAAAGCACCAATCGATAAACTGCCTGAGATGGTTCTTCCTTGGTCAAATCCGGACTCTTTCTGTGCGTAATAAACCCTGTTCCAGCCCCAACTTGTTGAGACAGCAACTTTATGAATTAATTGGGTTAGTGTACCACCTAAACTGATGCCGCTATGGTCGCCATTCAGGTTCAAGTCGCTCATGTGTTGCGGGTTAAGTGAGTGACTATAACGCGCCCACAAGGCACCTCGTAGGTGTTGGTGTACTTTGTCGATGGTGAACAGTCGGTATTGAGCGCCAATTTGAAGGCCTTCATACTGGGTTTTGAATTGGTAATAATCGGAAAACCCTACCGAGCCCATCAACATAAGCTTTTTTGTTATTCCTGCCCGTACTTCCGCCTGATATCGGCTCATTGTCCGGCTTGGCGATTCCATCCCTTTGTAATTAAGTCGTAATCCTAATGCTTTCGCCGGCATATTAGAAGCAGGGTCAGTAGCGATATAAAGCTCCTGACTTTGAGCAGTACCCCCTGCCAGCAATACAGCCGAAAGAAGGAACCTCAACCAAGATTTCATTATAGGGTAACGTGATAGATACGGCCTGATGGTTGATTGTCTGACTTACAGCAGGTGGCCATTTTGCCAGTTTGGTAGCAACCATGGGCGGTTTTGCCTTTGTATTGCTGAAATTGTTCTTTTTCTACAAACTGTTTATCGATGAATTGTAGGTTAACTTTTCCTTCAACTGTTTTTCCTTCTGCATTGACAAAATGATACCAGCGCTGTCCCATTTTGAGGTGATGATCTCGCTCAAGCAACACTTTAGGCATGGTTACCGTAATTGTTAATCCCGCAACGGCGAATCCTGCACTTTCCACTTCTTTCGCGATTAAATCGGGGTCAACGGTTTGTCCAGGTTTGAACTGAAGGACAAATTCTGCTTTTGCAAGGTCTGTTTCAATCGATTTCACGAAAGGCAATTGCATCAAAGCCTTGTAAGTCGATTTTTGACACATGGAACAGGTAAGTCCAGAAATTTGAAGGGTTGCTGAGGTCATGGTTTGTGCCTGGCTGCTCAGCATAGCCAGTAAGAGCGCGATGCTCAAGAGAAATTTTTTCATGGTTGGGTTTGGTTAAATAGGAAGTGGTGGTTGAATCATCAACCGACAAGCAACTACTATCAGCCTTCGCTGAAGCATTGATATCCTATTTACGCCAAGCCGCAATCCAAGAAAGAAAAGTTTGAATTTTAGCCCAATGTGGCGGTCCTCGGTCAAAAAAACGAACAAAACGTTCTGTTTTTTCTAGGATGAATTGATTGTAAGAGGAGGGAAGTAAAACTTCCATGACCTGATACAAAGGGCTAAACTTCAGAAGAGCAGCAGGAGCATGTTCTGATTGAACTTCTGATTGAATCGTTTCAGTGCTGCAACAGGTGTCTTCGGTATCAGTACAACTGCCGCAACCGGCATCTGAGCTTAAACTTACAGACGAAAGTTCGTCCGCGCAGTAATGGCGCACAATACTTACACCGCTCACTGCGAGCAGGTAAATAAGCACCAAGACCAGCCGAACTAACTTATTCATATTGTAAAAATAGGTATATAGAATAAAGAATCACGCTTACGTGTAAGTTTTTAGCAAAATGTTAACGAGCTAACTCATTCCAAATCAAGGCTGATGCACCTAGAACGGCTGCGTTTTTATCCTGAAGGCCAGAAAGCTGGAGCTTAACTTTATTCTTGAAAATGGGCAACAAGAACTTCTCCATGTGTAGCAAAGTAGGCTGAAACAGCAAGTCTTTCGCATTAGCTAGTCCACCAAATAGGAAGATGGCTTCAGGGCTGGTGATGGCAATGGCCTCAGCCAGCTTCATGCCCAAGATTCTCCCAGTATATTCGAAAGCTTCTAAGGCAATTTTATCGCCTCTAATAGCCGCTTCCGTAATCATTTTCGCATCCAAATCTTCAAAACTCAGGTTTCTTAGTTCGCTGTCAGAGATGTAATCTGCCAAAAGCTTGAAAATGGTTCTTTTGATTCCAGTTGCTGAAACGTAGGTTTCTAAACATCCTTTGTTGCCACAGCCACATTGGCGACCATTTACATTTACAATGGTGTGTCCAAGTTCTCCTGCAAATCCATCATGGCCGTAAACCAACTTGCCATTCACTACAATTCCACTGCCTAGACCGGTTCCAAGAGTTACAACGATAAAATCTTTCATTCCTTTGGCTGCGCCGAAGGTCATTTCACCTATTGCTGCGGCATTGGCGTCGTTGGTGAGTGCGCAAGGGATTCCGAAATGCTCTCCAACAATTTCGCGCACTTCAACCACTTTGCCCCAATTTAAATTAGGTGGATTCTCAACAGTACCTCGATAATAATTGGCGTTAGGTGCGCCTATTCCAATGCCTGCAAGTTCATAATCAGCCTGAAATTTCTTGCCCATTTCTTCCATTTTCCGAAAGAGCCTTGGCAAATATGAGCTGGCATCTTGTTCCCGATGGGTAGGGATAACCTCTTCAGTGAGAATATCTCCCTGTCTGTTAACTAAGCCTATGGAAGTGTTGGTGCCTCCAATGTCAACACCAAAACAGAGTTGTTCCTTCATGTTTACTTTTTATAGGTGCGGAATATAGTACGCAGCCGCATCGAAATCACACCAAAAACGGCTTCTTTCACAATTCCTTTCGACATTTTAGACTCTCCAACAGTTCTGTCGGTGAAAATAATCGGAACTTCCTGAAGCTTAAATCCATGTTTCCATGCGGTATATTTCATTTCTATCTGAAATGCGTATCCCACAAATTTGATTTTATCTAATCGTACTTTCTCCAATACTTGCCGTCTGTAGCAGATAAACCCGGCGGTTGCATCCATGATGGGCATTCGAGTGATGAATCTTACATAAACCGATGCAAAATAGGAGAGCAGTACCCGAGAAATGGGCCAGTTTACCACATTAACGCCTGTAACGTAGCGAGATCCAATGGCTACATCGGCCCCATCATGCATACAAGCATGTTCTAAACGCAAAAGGTCGTCGGGATTATGGCTGAAATCTGCGTCAATTTCATAGATGTACTGATATGACCTTGCAAGCGCCCATTTGAAACCATGAATATAAGCAGTGCCTAATCCTTGCTTACCGCTTCTGCTTTCCAGAAATAACTTGCCATCAAAGTCATGTTGTAGTTTTCTCACCAAATCAGCGGTGCCATCAGGCGAGTTGTCATCAACTACCAATACATGGAAGTGGTGCCCCAGCGCAAAAATGCGTTTCAGCATGGGTTCTATGTTCCCTTTTTCGTTGTAGGTAGGGATAACCACCAGATTACGGCTCACCGTTTATACCTTCCTGCTGTTAATCTTTCCAGTCAACCACAAAGATGTTGGTGTCGCGGGTTCCTTTGTTATTTCGGTTCGAAGAAAAAACCAATTTCTTTCCATTGGGAGAAAACATCGGAAAAGCATCGAATACTTTGTCGAATGAGATTTGCTCTAAGTCACTTCCGTCTTCATTTACCATAAACAAATTGAATTGGTAACCCCGTTTGCTGCGATGGTTGGATGAGAAGATGATTTTTTTGCCGGATGGGTGATAAAATGGTGCCCAATTGGCTTTGCCAAGCTTTGTAACTTGCTTGAGATTGCTGCCATCTACGTTACATGTGTAGATTTCCATGTTGGTGGGAGCTACTAGTCCCTCTTTTAAAAGGGCTTTGTACTCGGCAATGTCACTATCTGAAGTAGGTCTTGATGCCCTGAAAACGAGTTTTTTAGAATCCGGTGAGAAGAATGCTCCTCCGTCATAACCAAGTCCTTTAGTGACTTGTTTCAGGTTTTTACCGTTGATGTCCATGGTCCAAAGCTCAAGGTCTCCACTGCGATCAGAAGTGAAAACAATCTTTTTCCCATCAGGAGAAACGGTTGCTTCTGCATCATATCCAGGGTGGTTGGTGAGTTTCTTTTGGATTTTGCCTTTGAGGTCGGTTATGACGATATCGAAGGTGGAATAAATGGGCCACAGGTATTTGCCATCGGCTCTTCTCTGTGGTTCTGGTGGACATGCTGCACCTCCACCTTCTGTTGTGGCGAAGAGAACGGACTTATTGCCCGGCATAAAGTAAGCACAGGTGGTTCGGCCTTTACCAGAACTCATCATGGCAGGCGCTATTTCGGCGGGTGCCGGGGTCTCGTCTTTGATCAGGAAAATCTGGTCGCACTGAACCCCCCATTTTTTATTGTTAGATTGGAATACCAGGTGTTTGTTGTCAAAACTCCAGTAAGCCTCTGCATTATCCCCGCCAAATGTCAATTGACGGATGTTGGTGAAGTGTTTTTCTTCAGGATTTAATAAGGTGTCTGTCGTAAAAGCAGGCGTTGTTGTGGAGGAACGGATTGGTTCGGTCATAAAGGCGAGTCCGCAAAGTGCCGCTGGCAACAACAACAGGTATTTGTTCATGTCCACAAAACTATAAAGCCAATTCAATCTACTTTGTATTCTCGTCTAAATAAAACCGTATTCAAGCAAGTTCTTGACATAACTATGGATATTATTAAACGCTAAGCTTTTATGCTTGATGCTATCGCGCTAATTTTGCCGCCTCATGATTTGGAAATCTTTGCTGCGCCTGCTGCCAGTTGCTCTATTAGCGTTGAACCTTTTGGGTTGTTCCGGAGGTCAGTCAACCAAGGAAAAAGAGGTAGTTGCCAAGGATAGTCTTTTTACAGACAGCGTTTTTACGCTCAATGAAGAACTAATCGCACTCACTAAAACCATTAATCAGAGTCCGGAAAATCCGGAAAACTACCACAACCGCGCGTTGGCCTTAATGAAAGTACGCCAATGGAAGCGAGCTCTGGCTGATTTAGAAATAGCTTTTCGTTTTGATACGCTTAACGCAGCTTACTTCACCACCCTTCATACTTTAAACGTGAAAATGGGTGCACCGGTGCAAGCGGAAAATGCAATCGAAAAAGCACTTAAAATCAATCCTAAATATGCGCTTGCTCATATCAAAAAGGGAGAGTGGTTGTTTTATAAACGCGAATACGAACCGGCTTTTACAGCCCTCAATCAAGGGCTGAAACTCGATCCAACCATTGCTGAAGGGTATTATTGGAAAGGAATGATTTATTTGGAACAGAAAAATCCGGTAAAATCTATGTCAAGCTTTCAAACAACGCTTGAGCTCGATCCTTCCTTCTACGAAGCGTATCTTCAAATGGGGCTTTATTACTCCGCTAAAAATGATACGCTTGCCAGTCGCTATTTCCAAAATGCCATCAGAACCGATAGCACCAGGGATGAAGGTTGGTACGCTTTGGGCATGTGGCATCAAAACCGAGGTAGCTTCGACTTAGCTCGCGATGCTTATCTTCAACTTATTAAATTCCAGCCAAGTCAGCCTTTAGCCTTGTTCAACCTGGGCTATCTGGCGCTTGGTAATAACAAACTGGATGAAGCCATTGATTGGTTTTCCCGTTCATGGGAAGCCAATAACCTCTACGCAGATGCATTGTTCAATAGAGGCTATTGCTTTCTCCTCAAAGGTGATAAAAACCGGGCTAAGCTCGACTTTCAAAAAACATTAGAAATTGACCCCAAACACGCCTTGGCTAAAGCAAGGCTCTCAGAATTAAAATCATGATCACGGTAACCCTACCCGACGGTGCCCAGCGGCAATATCCTGCCGGAACCACTGCGCTTGATGTTGCGAAAAGCATCAGCGAAGGCTTAGCCAGGCGCATGCTTGCTGCTAAAGTAAATGGAGAGGTCAGAGATCTTCTTCGCCCAATTCAAGAAGATTGCTCCTTAGAGTTGCTTTCTTGGGAAAGTGATGAAGCCAAAAAAACATTCTGGCACTCTTCCGCTCACTTGATGGCTGAAGCTTTAGAAGCCTTATATCCTGGAATTAAATTGGGTATCGGACCAGCCATTGAAAGAGGGTTTTATTATGACATCGACTTCGGCGACCATGTTTTCTCTTCAGATCATTTCGAGCAAATTGAAGCAAAAATGCTCGAATTGGCAGGAAAAGGAAGTACCTACCTTCGTTCTGAAGTAAGCAAGAACGACGCTATCAAGTATTTCACGGAAAAAGGTGATCCCTATAAACTGGAGCTTATCCAAGATTTGAATGATGGTGATATCACCTTCTACCAACAAGGCGACTTCGTAGATTTATGCAAAGGCCCACATATCCCCAATACTTCTGCAATCAAAGCAGTAAAACTGCTTAATACCGCCGGAGCTTATTGGAGAGGAAATGAAAAGAACAAACAACTTACCCGCATTTATGCAGTAACCTTCCCCGATAAAAAGGAATTAAAGGAATACTTGCATGTGTTGGAAGAAGCGAAAAAACGAGATCACCGTAAGTTGGGTAAAGAACT
>JAIXUI010000134.1 GCA_027484125.1 Bacteroidota bacterium
ACGAAAAGCTTCACCGACCCACGCGATGGACAAGTGTATAAAATTGTAACCATAGGCACTCAGACTTGGATGGCAGAAAACCTCAATTACGCAACAGGAAAAAGTTGGTGTTATGACAATAATTCAGCTAACTGCGATAAATACGGTAGGCTTTACGACTGGCATACCGCAAAAAGCGCTTGCCCTTCAGGTTGGCATTTGCCTACTGATAATGAGTGGACGGTTTTAACAAATTTTCTTGGAGGAAAAGTATATGCTGGAGGTAAAATGAAATCTACAACAGGTTGGAAAGCCCCCAATAATGGAGCAACCAATCAAAGTGGATTTGCAGCGCTTCCGGGTGGTTATCGCCGCCACTTTTTTGGTGGTTTCGGCGATATCGGGTTCGGCGGGAGTTGGTGGAGTTCTACGGAGGCCAGTACAGCTTTCGCTTGGAGTCGGTACTTGAATAATGGGATTGAGGACATCTTCGGGAGCAGCGACAATAAGGGAAATGGGTTGTCGGTTCGTTGCCTCAGGGATTAATTTATTTGATTGGTTGATAATTTGAAGGGGTTTGGGGCGAAGCCCCAAAAAAAATAAATCCATTTCGGAATCGTAGGCTCTACATTTCTTCATTTATGTTGAAGATTAAATTTGAACAAGCGTAATGCTGCGAAGCGTTTCCTTGGCTGCTTTTTAAGAATAACTTCAAAAATTACAGCTCATACGCTAATTCAATACTTCAATTTTGCAGGCGATTTGCACATTTTGCAAATCAAACACTCGCTGGCAATCAAAATACCCAACGCGTTTTAACGATCGCATATTCAACCTTTTACCTCATCCTCTTTCCCCGATAACTCGTGTTGGTTCCTCCTCCTAAGCCCCCGCTGGCGGTATTTAACTTAAGACTATCTCCACCGAGCTGTAATTCCCACAATCGCCAGTCGCTGGAATAATCGTATCCCCCCACTCAACTACAAGTCTTGTGGTGTTGATATAAGTTCGATTTTCCGGGATGAAAAATCCGGATTGGAAATCTTTGATTGCGCGTCAGGTGGGGAGTGGTTTGTCTGTGGCTGACTTTTGTCGTAGGGAGGGTGTTGGTTATGGCTCTTTTCTTTATTGGCGGAAGAAACTAGCTGGATCTGATTGGCTTTTGGAGCGGTCTGAGGTGGCTTTTACTGAGGTTGTTTTGCCTGAAATGAATCTTCGGATGATGTTGCCAAACAAACACAAGTCCGATACTGCACAGATTGTAAAGACGTAAAGGAGGAGGCTACATGAATGGAAAGCGGATACACTTTCCTGAGAGGTCTGACTTCCCACTCTGTCGGAGGTATGCGCGAATGCCAAAGAAGAGAAACTGATGTAGGAACCAAACAGCAACTACCAAAGGGTCAATTTGCCGGAACAGGGGGGCAGTTCAAAACGGAGCACACAAGCAAAAGCGGCTACTTCTTCTCCTAAAGCACACGCTCCCCCCACCTCGCTCTAACGATTCAACAGCAGGAATCGCCCAACACCGAGTCATGCAAAAGTCCCAGTCAAGCATGCTTGTTCTGGGACTTTAGGTAGTAGGGGTGAGGCTTCTTGGATGAATGTTAGGCACTGGGCTTTATTGTCGTCTGTGTCTTGCGTTTCTTGAAGTATTCCAAAATTTCTTCTTTCGTCATCTTAGATAACTTCTCGCTCAACGTTGCTCTTTGTTGACGCATAAATTTTACAGCGTCAAATGTTTTTTCAGTCGTCTCCATATTTTTCAAATTCTCTTGGTGAACGTATTTTTAATTGCTTGTAACCGTTTTTGATGTTGATAGAGTTGTAACCCCTAATTCTTTCAATGTTAACTATATGCTTGAAGTTCCAACTAACTAAAAAGTCTGCTCGGTTTATTGTCGCTAAAGCTATGTGTAAACAGTCAGCATAACTTGTCTGTCCAACAACTTTTTCGGTAATGTATTCAGTTGCCAAATCTATTGCTTCGTCAGATATTTCAATAAACTCTGTCAAGTCGGCTCTAAGACTTTTTACAAGTTCTTTTACTTTTTCTGGCGCGTTTTCAAGTTCGTCCTGAGTAACTGTTGAGTATAAAATAATGAACTCTCCTTTTTTAATTCTGTCAAACAAAGGAGTGGTGTGCACTTTGAACTCTTCATCAAAATGTCCCCCGAATACTGATGTGTCTATATAATCTTTGTTTCACTTTTATTGTTGCCTAATCGTTCTTAATAATACGATAATTATGTTTTCTGTCGGTCTGATTTTTGACTTGTAGTTGCCTTTTTAGCCTTGTGTGTAACGGACAGGGCTTGGCATTCGGGCGGGTTCCGGAGCACAAAACTGTCACCAGTTCAAAAGTGTCGGTTTTTGTGTGCATTTTATTCGAAATCACTCCTAAGGAGGTGCGTTTTGCGTACCGCGATTATAGAGACGGGAACAAAGCCAAGGAGATGACCCTGAGCCGTGGAGAGTTCGCGAGGCGGTTTGCGCTGCACATCCTGCCGCGGCGACGGGTGAAAATCCGCCACTACGGCTACCTAAGCAACCACCACCGTGTCTACTCCCCATTTCTAGTACAGTTTAAAAATAGACATTCTCTTATTTCTTTCATTACACTCCAATGTTTCTCAAAGGGGCTGAGTGGAGCGGAGGCGTAGCCGGAGCGGAACGAA
>JAIXUI010000016.1 GCA_027484125.1 Bacteroidota bacterium
AATACAAGAGATAAAACGCTCCGCTAAAGGATATAGAAATATGAAAAACTTTATCGCTATGATCTACTTCCATTTAGGTAAACTTCCAATCCCTACCCACAATTAAAGGCGAAGAACCAAATCTGTACAACCTAAAAAGTTGGCGCATTTGCAATCGGACGATAAATTCATTTACCCTATGCTCCATATACCGGAGGGCAAAAGATTCTAGCAAAACACTTGCGACCAAAAGAATGAGGCATAAATCTCTATCAACTATATCGTTAACAAGCAGGAAGAAAAAAGTTACTGAAAATGTAACTCAATTACGATGCGTTATCATAATTTCACTCAACCACGAAAGATAATGGAAAACAACATTCTTGATAAGGCAAAAACTTGGTTAACAGACCTTTACGACGAGCAAACGAGGCAGGAAGTACAGCAAATGATTGACCATGACCCTCAATCATTGACAGACGCCTTCTATACTGACCTGGATTTTGGCACCGGAGGTTTGAGAGGCATCATGGGCGCAGGAACCAATAGAATGAACATTTACACGGTTTCAATAGCCACACAAGGGCTTGCCAATTACCTTAATCAGTCTTTCCCTGGTGGCGCTATCAAAGTTGCCATTGCGCACGACAGCAGAAACAATAGTCCGTTGTTCGCTCGAAAAGCAGCTGAAGTTTTAAGCGCTAATGGTATAAAAGTGTACTTGTTCCCAACTTTACGACCAACTCCCCAACTATCATTTGCGGTAAGAGAGTTAAACTGCCAAGGCGGTATCGTGATTACGGCTTCTCATAACCCCAAAGAATACAACGGCTATAAAGTTTACTGGAATGATGGGGGCCAGGTAGTTCCTCCTCATGATAAAAATATCATCAATGAAGTGAAAGCCATTCAATCCATTGCTGATGTTAAAACTTCTCCTAAAGAATCCCTGATTCTCCCTGTACCTGATGATATAGATCAGCGCTATCTCAATATGATTAAACAGCTCTCTTTCAGGAACGGAGCTCCATCTAATTTAAAAATAGCCTACACAGCGCTTCATGGAACAGGGACTACTTTAATGCCTCAAATTTTAAATGACTTTGGATTTACTGAAGTATTTATTGAAGAACAACAGGCCATTCCTGATGGAAACTTTCCGACAGTAAAAAGTCCAAACCCTGAGGAAGCAGAAGCTTTAGATCGTTGCATTGCGCTAGCCATAGAAAAGCAAGCTGATTTAGTTTTAGGCACTGACCCTGATTCTGACCGTGTAGGAATCGCTATTAAAATGCCTGATCAATCATTCAAGTTATTGAATGGCAATCAAACCGCTTGCCTACTGATTCATTATTACCTAGCTGCCTGGGATGCTAAAAAAGGGTTGAAAGGGCATGAATTCATCGCACGAACCATTGTAACAACTCCCCTAATCGATCGCATTGCAGCGCACTTTGGTGTGGACATTGAAGTTTGCCTTACAGGTTTCAAATGGATTGCGGAACTCATACGTGAAAATGAAAGTAAACGTCAATACCTCATTGGTGGTGAAGAAAGTTATGGCTATTTAATTGGTGATAAAGTAAGAGATAAAGATGCCATTGCATCAGCTGCCTTAATTGCAGAGACTGCGGCTTGGGCAGCCGAAAATGGCATGACCATGTTCGATTTACTGATTGATGTATATCTCAAGTATGGTTACTTCCAAGAACATCTGGTTTCTCTCACTAAAAAAGGAAAATCAGGTGCTGAAGAGATTGCTGCCATGATGGAAAATTGGAGAAATAATCCTCCAAAAAGTCTTGATGGAATTCCTGTTATTGAGGTGAAAGATTATCAATTGAGACAAGCCACTAACCTTGCTGATGGTTCTAGCTCTGAAATTCAATTGCCAGCTTCGAATGTTATTCAACTGGTACTTGCCGATGGAAGCTTAGTAACGGCGAGACCTTCAGGTACCGAACCAAAAATTAAATTCTACTTTAGTGTAAAAGGTGAATTGATGCGAGCAGAAGATTTCGCACAGGCAGAAATTAATTTGAAATCGAAAATCGCTCGGATTGTTAGCGAATTACACCTCAATTAATATGATTTTTTTACTACTTGGCGGACTTTTAATCGGGCTAAGCTTTTTATTGAATCCGGAAATCAATCATCGCTTCCCTAAATTACAGCCGATTTTCAGAACCTTAGGTTTAGTTCTGTTACTCTCTGGTGCTCTTAGCAGTGCAGTTCGCCAAGTAGATGCTGGGTTTGTTGGCGTTACCAAACTCTTTGGAAAAGTACAACCCAAGGTGCTTAATAGTGGCTTACATCTCGTCAATCCACTCGTTGAAATGGTAGAATTTGACGTAAGAACTCATAACTACACCATGTCTGGCGTCAATGATGAAGGAAACAAATCTGGTGATGATGCCATTAGAGCATTAACTTCTGATGGGCTTGAAGTGGTTATTGATTTAACGGTTCTTTACCGTTTAGTTCCTGAAAAAACACCATCTATTTTACAAGCCATAGGAATTGATTACGAAAACGTCTTCGTTAGGCCCATTACTAGGACCAAAATCCGGGATAATGCCGTGTATTACGATGCAGTATCCCTTTATTCTTCTAAAAGGGATGAGTTTCAGAATAGAATTTTCAAAAGCATTGAAAGTGATTTCAACAAAAGAGGGTTGATTTTGGAACAATTGCTCGTGAGAAATATCCAACTTCCTCAATCGGTAAAGGCAACTATTGAATCAAAAATAAATGCGGAACAGGAAGCTCAAAAAATGCAATTTGTTCTACAGAAAGAAAAGCAGGAAGCTGAACGAAAACGTGTTGAAGCTCAGGGAATTGCAGATTACAACCGAATCATTAGTGCAGAACTAACGGAAAAACAACTGCAATACGAAACCATTAAAATGCAAAAAGAACTGGCCACTTCCCCCAATAGTAAAATCATTATCATGGGAAATGGCCAGAAAATGCCCCTTATTCTGGACGGGAAGTAGTGGTGAAAAGAGCAGCCAACCGAACTATAACTTCAACTGCTTTCTCCATATCTCGCACAGAAACCCATTCTAATTTAGAATGGAAAGCATGTTCCCCTGCAAAAATATTCGGACATGGAAGCCCCATAAAGGACAATCTTGAACCATCAGTTCCCCCTCTAATTGAAGACAATACCGGTGTCAAATCAGATTGTCGAATGGCTTCAATGGCTAATTCTGTTACATGGGGAACACGGTCTAGTATTTCCTTCATATTGCGATATTGCTCATAAACTTCCAGTTCAAAAGCTGAACCTGGATACTTCGCACAAACCAACTGCGCCAGCGATTTCATTTTAGCAGCAATGTCTTTTAATTCTGCTGTATCAAAGCTTCTGATAATACCCGAACAAATCACTTTTTCTATGCTGCCCTCAGTAGCAACAACGTGCATAAATGGTTCTTTTGCCTCAGTGCTTTCCGGACGTAACTCATGGGTTGGCCATTGCGCATACCATTCGCTCCATAGCCTTAACGCACTAATCATGTGACCTTTAGCAAAACCTGGATGAGCGCTTTTTCCCAAAAAGGTTAATTTGAAGCCATCTGCAGAAAAGGTCTCATTCTCAAGATGCCCCAACGTTTCTCCATCCAAGGTGTAACCAAAAGCAGCATCCAACTTCTTCAAATCTACATGATCGGTACCTCTACCAATTTCCTCATCAGGCGTAAACAACAGCCTAATTCTTCCATGTGGTACTTCAGGGTGTAGCATCCAATAGCGTGCTGCTTCCATAATTTCAGCAACTCCCGCTTTGTTGTCTGCCCCAAGCAGTGTAGTACCATCAGCAGTAACGATATCCTGCCCAATTTGATTGAGTAATTCAGGATGCTCAGATGGCTTCAATACTTGGGAAACATCACCGGGTAAAATCAAATCCTGTCCTTGATAGTTACGATGAACAACTGGTTTGACATCCTTCCCGGAACAGTCAGGGGAAGTGTCCATGTGTGCACAAAAACAAATTGCAGGAAGATGCTCATTACCCAGCGACGCCGGAATAGTGGCGTAAACATACCCCCATTCATCTATCTCAGCATCAGAAACGCCCAAGTCTTTCAACTCTTGCACCAGCAAACGAGCGAGATTCTTTTGCTTTTCTGTACTTGGGAAGGTGGTCGAATTAGCGTCGCTCTGGGTATCTATGGCCACATATCTACAGAACCTTTCGAGAACTAAAGAGTTAGGATGATGAAAATTCATGTGCAAAAGTCGAAAAAAGAAGGCATAAAAAAAGGCGCCCCAAGGGACGCCTCCGAAATTCAATTTCTATACTGATTACTGAGCTGAAGCAGCAGTGTCAGTAGTAGCAGCAGCAGCTGTATCAGTAGTAGCAGCGCTATCAGTAGTAGCAGGTGCCATTTCTTCAGTAGCTACTGAATCAGTGGTAGCAGCAGTTTCTTCGGTTTTCTCACCGCCACCGCAAGAGGCAACGAACAATGCGCCGCCGATCATCAAAAGAGCAAACAGTTTTTTCATCTTTAATTTGGGTTAATGAAGTTGATGCAAAGGTAAAGACAATTTTTAAACTTGCAAGTAGTGCTGATTATTTTTTCAAAGAATCTACAACCGTGGTATCAGAAACAACGGAGGTGGAATCTTCTAAACCAAGCTCAGCAGCAATGTCATCAGCAGCTGAGTCGGTCTGAGCGGCCGATTCTTGTTGCATTTGAGCCTGCTCTTCTTCGGAATATCCACATGATGCAAGTAGGGTTGCGGCAAGCAAAAAGTGAAAAACTTTTTTCATGGTTAAAACTATTTCTGTCTAAAGTAAATGTTGATGGGTACTCCTTCAAAATTAAAATGCTCTCTTAACTTATTTTCTAAGAATCGGGTATAAGATTCTCTCAAATATTGAGGCAAATTACAGAAGAAAGCAAAGGTTGGAGTGGTAGCCTTAAGTTGGGTAATGTACTTAATTCGAATGTATTTTCCTTTAACCGCCGGAGGTGGAAATGCCTCAATAATTGGGAGCATCACATCGTTAAGCTGGCTGGTTTTTATGGTCTTTTTCCTATTTTCGAAAACCTCCATTGCCTTTTCCATGGCTTGAAATATTCGTTGTTTTTCGGTGGCAGAAACAAATATTACCGGAACATCGTCAAATGGCGCTATTTTCTTTTTGATCTGCTGCTCGAACGTTTTTGCAGTAGTATGATCTTTATCGACTAAGTCCCACTTATTAACCAAAATAATCACACCTTTTTTATTCTTTTCCGCAAGGTGGAAGATGTTGATATCTTGAGCTTGTAAGCCCTCCTGTGCATCAACCATGAGCAAACAAACATCAGCATCCTCAATGGCTTTGATGGTACGCATGACCGAGTAAAACTCAATATCAGGCATCTCCTTGTTTTTCTTCCTTAAACCAGCTGTATCAACCAGAATAAAATGGCGATTAAAGAGATTGTATTCAGTATGAAGGGTATCGCGTGTGGTACCGGCGATAGGGGTAACGATACTGCGTTGTGTACCAGTTAAAGCATTAAGCAAGGTAGATTTTCCAGCGTTTGGCCTTCCTACGATAGCGAATTTGGGTAACGCATCTTCTTCTTTTTCTTCCTGAGGCGGAAGAAGTTTGATTAATTCATCTAATAATTCTCCAGTGCCTGATCCATCCATAGAGGAGACTGGGAAAATTTCACCTAAACCCAGAGTGTAAAAATCGGCTACATCCGACAAAAGCTTTCCATGATCTACCTTATTACAAACCACCAATACAGGCTTTTTATAACGGCGCAATAGGTCAGCAAAATCTGCATCAAGATCGGTTACTGAACAGGTAACATCCACCATAAACAGCAAGACGTCCGCCTCATTTATCGCAATCTTGACTTGCTCTCGAATGGCTTCTTCAAACACATCATCAGAACCCACTACATATCCGCCGGTATCAATAAGGTTAAAAAATTCTCCATTCCATTCTACCTGACCATAATGGCGGTCACGGGTAACTCCGGAGGTATCATCTACAATGGCTTTACGGCTTTCCGTTAAGCGGTTAAAAAGCGTGGATTTGCCCACATTGGGGCGCCCCACGATGGCTACTATTCTACTCATGAAGGATTCTGGTAACCAAACTGGTTTAGAAGACGTTGATCTGAACGCCAGTTGGGTTTTACTTTTACAAAGGTCTCAAGGAATATCTTCTTCCCGAAAAATTTTTCTAATTCAAATCGTGCTGCGGTTCCAGTTTTCTTCAGTCCGGCCCCTTTATGACCGATGAGAATACCTTTTTGAGAGTCACGCTCTACCATGATTTCTGCTGAAATTCGGATTATCTTAGGTTCTTCCTTGAATTCAATGATGGCAACTTCACAGCTGTAAGGGATTTCTTTATCGTAATGCAAAAAGATTTTCTCTCTGATAATTTCACTAGCAAAAAATCTTTCCGGCTTATCGGTCAAGGCATCTTTATCATAAAAGGCGGGATGCTCAGGCAATTCCGCTTTGAGCAAATCGATAAAGCTATCCTTGTTGAAATTGTGTAAGGCAGAAATCGCATAAAATGGCACCTCTGGAAACAAAGGATTGAGCTTCTCCATCCAAGCTTGAACTTGTTCGGGCGTTTGGGTATCAACTTTATTTAGAAGGATAATCTTTTTGCAATCGGCTTTGGCCACTCTCGCAGTTAAGTCTTCGTTCAAAGAGTCGCTAGCATCGATTAAATAAAGCAAAACATCTGCATCTTCAATGGCTTCTTTTACGAATCCCATCATGGCATGGTGCAACGGATATGCTGGATCTAGGTAGCCTGGAGTGTCCGAAAGTACAATTTGATAGTCGTCTCCATTCAAAATACCCAAGATTCTGTGGCGGGTTGTTTGAGCTTTAGGAGTAATTATTGAGAGGCGCTCCCCTATTAACTGATTCATTAGCGTGGACTTACCTGCGTTGGGCTTTCCTACAATGTTGATAAATCCTGCTTTATGCGACATTTTTTAAAAAAAGTTTTGCGTCACAAAGAAACGGATTATATCTTTGCAATCCAATCAAACGGGGAGGATATCCAAACCGGTCACAGTGCGGGGTAGAGCAGTTGGTAGCTCGTCGGGCTCATAACCCGAAGGTCATTGGTTCGAGTCCAATCCCCGCTACCAAAAAGAGCCGATTTTAACCGATCGGCTCTTTTTTTAGGTTCCGTAGTTTAAAGGATAGAACGAGAGATTCCGGTTCTCTTGGTGGGGGTTCGATTCCCTCCGGGACCGCAAAAACCGCTAATCAAAGCGGCTCCACTAGGATAAAATCCTCACTTTTAGGTCATCTTCTTACTTTAGCCGATAAGCTTCTTTAATCAGGGTTGATTTTCAATTACCCTCACTGCCTTATCCTTCTTTTTATTGATTTTTGCAGTCATTCTTATGAAAGTATTCAAATTCGGAGGTGCCTCTGTACGTGATGCCGCCTCTCTGGCTAATGTAGCTTCTATCCTTCAACGGTTTCAACACGACGACCTCATGGTGGTGGTCTCCGCAATGGGAAAAATCACCAATGCCTTGGAACGTTTGAATATCGCTTGGTGCGAGCAACAGCCCGAGGCTTTTCAACTATTTGCAGAAATTGAACAATTTCATTTAGAAATTATCCAACAAATGGACATTCCGGAGGAAGGTAAATCAAGAATTTCTGCCAAAGCATGTCGCATTCTTGAAGACTTAAAGGAACTAATCTTGGAAAGTCCTTCTGCTTCTTTCAACCAGAACTACGACCAAGTGGTTAGTTTTGGCGAACTGGTATCAACAACCATTGTCTCTGCTTATTTGCTAGAAAAAGAAATTTCTAACACTTGGCTGGATGCCCGCGATTTAATTGTAACAAGCGACAATTGGCGAGATGCCCGAATCCAATGGGAACACACCGCTAAACGCGTTCAACGTCTCAAAAAAGCTTCTTGTTACATCACCCAAGGTTTTATCGGTCGTGAACCTTTGAGTCGACTAACCACCACTTTAGGAAGAGAAGGTTCAGATTTCAGCGCTTCCATCCTTGCATGGTGCCTTGAAGCAGAGGAAGTCAACATTTGGAAGGATGTGCCTGGCGTTTTAAGCGCCGACCCTCGCCTTTTTGATGATGCTACACTGATTCCTACTCTAAGTTACGAAGAAGCCATTGAACTCACCTATTTCGGCGCATCAGTCATTCACCCTAAAACGGTAAAACCCTTACAAAACAAAGGTATTCCATTGTCAGTAAGGTCGTTTCTAAACCCTGAGGCTCCAGGCACCCGCATCGGTCCAGTTTCAGAAAAGGTCTTCTACCCTACTTGTATCATACTGAAAAAAAATCAGGTGCTCCTTGCGATTAAAACGAAGGACTATGCATTTATCGCAGAGGAAAATCTTCAAACTATTTTCGGACAGATGGCTGTGTGTGGACTTAGAGCCCACTTAACTCAAAACTCAGCTTTGTCGTTTATTATTTGCACCGATAACGACACCTATAAACTCAAGCCTTTCTTAGAAAAAATTCAATCAGAGTTTGAAGTTGAAATTCAAGAAAACTTAGAGCTTGTTAACCTCAGACACTATTCAGAAACGATTCTCGCCCAAATTAAAGCAAACCGTCAGGTTGTGGTAGAGCAATCATTGGGCGATACCGTTCAATTTGTTCTTCAACCACGTTAAAGGTTGCTAAAACCAGCACAAATAATCCATAAAAAAAGGCCTTCAATAGATTGAAGGCCTTTTTTTATGTGCCATAGAAGAAAAACCTAGAGTTCTGTAGAGGCATCTACTTGCTGACCGTCAGTTTTTGCTTTTTCTATACCAGAAGATTGGCAGTCTGCATTAGCTGTACCCATTTTTTTCATGCAATCTGCTTGATCTGCACAAGTTTCTGCGGTGCATCCTTTGGCTGCGCACTCAGCAGGATCCATGGTGCAATTTTCGTTGCAAGACGTTTTCTGTCCTGCAGTATTCAACTCAATACCGTGCTGACGATGAATGGCTTCAACATCCATTTTTGGCTGAGCGATAGACGGTGCGATAACCAATGAAACGATAGACATCAACTTGATGAGGATGTTCATAGAAGGACCTGAGGTGTCTTTGAACGGGTCTCCTACGGTATCACCAGTTACAGAAGCTTTGTGAGGCTCAGATTTTTTATAGTAGATCTGGCCGTCGATTTCAACACCTTTTTCGAATGATTTCTTTGCGTTATCCCAAGCACCACCGGCATTACTTTGGAACATACCCATCAAAACACCAGAAACTGTAACACCAGCAAGAAGACCACCTAAAACTTCCGGACCCATGGTGAAACCCACGATAATCGGAACAATTAATGCGATGGCACCTGGAAGCATCATTTCACGGATAGAAGCCTGAGTTGAAATAGCTACGCATTTTTCATATTCAGGTTTTGCTTTGCCTTCCATGATACCTGGAATTTCCTTAAACTGACGGCGAACTTCTTTTACCATATCCATGGCCGCACGACCTACAGCCGCAATAGCCAAAGAAGAGAAGATAAATGGAATCATGCCACCCACAAATAAACCAGCAAGCACATCGGCCTTGTAAATGTCGATCTGTGAAATTCCGGAAATACCTACGAAGGCTGCGAACAACGCCAATGAGGTAAGCGCAGCAGAAGCGATAGCAAATCCTTTTCCTGTAGCAGCGGTAGTGTTACCAACTGCATCAAGGATATCCGTTTTCTCACGAACTTCTTTAGGAAGCTCACTCATCTCTGCTATTCCACCAGCATTGTCTGCAATGGGTCCGAATGCATCGATGGCTAATTGCATGGCGGTAGTTGCCATCATTCCGGCAGCTGCAATGGATACTCCATAAAGACCAGCAAGTTTAAAAGATACGATGATACCACCGGCAAGAACCAAGATTGGTAATACAGTAGATTCCATACCTACTGCCAAACCACCAATGATGTTGGTAGCATGACCGGTTGAACTTTGGTTAACAATTGACTTAACCGGACGCTTACCCATGGCGGTGTAATACTCCGTAATAAGAGAAATCAAAGTACCCACAACAAGACCAGTTACTACTGAACCAAAAACACCTTGTTTGGTAAAGGTTACATTACGGAGGGTTAGTTCATCTGGCAACATCCAGTCGATAACGAAGTAGGAACCTACGGCTGTTAGAATAATCGAGCCCCAGTTACCCATATTCAAAGCAGCTTGTACTTTGTCGGTACTGAGACCGTCACTATCCTTGATTTTTACGAAAAGCGTTCCGATCATGGAGAACATGATGCCGAGGCCAGCAATCATCATCGGAAGCAAAATGGGCGAAAGGCCCCCAAAATTATCCTGAACGGTAATTTCACGACCAAGCACCATGGTTGCTAGGATGGTAGCTACAAAGGAGCCGAACAAATCTGCACCCATACCAGCTACGTCGCCTACGTTGTCACCTACGTTGTCTGCGATAGTGGCTGGGTTACGAGGATCATCTTCAGGAATTCCGGCTTCCACTTTACCAACTAAGTCAGCGCCTACGTCGGCAGCTTTGGTGTAAATACCACCGCCAACACGAGCAAAAAGTGCAATTGATTCAGCTCCAAGAGAGAAGCCCGTTAGCACTTCGAGGGCTACTTCAAGCCCATGACCGCCATCTCCTGACTTTACAAACATCGCATAGAAGGCAATGAACAAGGAGCCTAAACCTAACACAGCAAGACCAGCAACGCCCATGCCCATTACCGAACCACCACCAAATGAAACTGCAAGCGCTTTGGAAAGGCTTGTTTTAGCCGCTTCTGCCGTTCTTACATTGGCTTTAGTTGCGATTTTCATCCCTACATATCCTGCTAAAGCTGAAAATACTGCACCAATAACAAAGGCGCCAGCGATAATTGGGTGAGAATTTTCGTTAGTACTTCCAAGATATCCCAACAATAACGCAGCGATAACTACGAAATAGAAAAGGATTTTGTATTCTGCTTTTAGGAAGGCCATAGCGCCTTGTGCGATATAGCCTGCGATTTCGCGCATGCGGTCATTTCCGTCACTGTGGCGACTTACCCAGGAAGATTTCACTGCCGTGTACAGCAGGGCAATGATGCCGAACAACGGGATGAGGTAGACTATTTTATCCATAACGGTTTTTTCAAAGTGCGCAAAAATACAATAGTTGAGTTAATAATATCCAAATGCCTTTCTCAAGTCATGCGAAAACTCAATTTCTGATTCTCATGGATTGTTAGTTAGTTTGCTTAATCAATTCATACAACTATATGTATATCAAGCTATTATACTTACTATTTGCCATAAATACATGGTGTTTTGGGCAACTTCCAGGTGAAGGTTCAACGGAAGCAATTGGCTCTTCAGGCTTCACAATTTTGTTGAAAAACAGGGAAAGCTTCCAGGATGACCCCTCTGTCTTGAGTCAAAACCGAAGTATTGGGGGTTCATTTCAGCATATTATAAGAGCAAAATTTCAGGAGCTTTCCAGTAATCGTATCAATCTACTGTATAAAAACTTGGGGATTAGTATTGGTCGGCAGGCAGAACATCCACTCGGAATTTGGAATGGGTTAGTCGCAGCAGGTTTGCCTTTGAGTAATCGAGTGCAATCCGGAGTCTATGTTGGAGTCAGTGGGTTTCAAAGTCCTGAACAGCCTTGGACTTTCTTCCAATACATGGGCTGTGTCAGCATACGTTTTCAGGCAAGTGAGCAGATTTCTGTGGCTGCACGATGGGAACATCAACAGTTTATGAACAGCAACGTATTATCTAGGCCCGCGATAGGCTTAGAATTTCGTCCTGACAAGCATTGGAGCATTATTTCCGGAATAGATTGGGTTTCTGCCCAAACAGAGCTGAATTACTACCTGAAAATTGGATACAAGTATTCTCAAAAATGGACTTGTTCAGCCGCTATGGCTGCCAATCCATTTCAGATTAGCCTGCTCGGGAATCTACCATTGAAAAGACTAAACCTGAGTTTTGGTTGGAACTATGGGCTTCCGATAGGCGCCATAGCTTCTCAGTCGTTGAGCTATTTTTCGAATTCCAATGTTGAGCCGACTTATTAAATCAATGTTGATGTTTGGCTGGATTTGGTTTGCGCCAATTGCCCATGCTCAAAATGAAATCGGAGATCTAACCGCTGATCAGCTTACTGATCAAGCATTCAACTCCCTGAACGATTTAAGGTCACAAGTGCAATTTCGTTTTCATCGGTTCGATTGGATGGAATGGCAATCGCTCGGCCTTTTCCCTGATTTAGTATTGAATGGTATTCAAGAAAGGGTTAAAAGATTAGGGGAAATGGAACATTGGCTGGAATTGCAAAGTGTGGCCGGCATGGACACACTATTGATTGCACAACTCTTACACCAAGCACCGGAATTAGTTGCTCATAAGCATGGAGTCGCTTTGAAAGAACAAGAGGTGAGTTTGCAAAGTGTCAATAGAATTCAATTTCCTTACTTAAATAGATATAGCTCAAATGATTCAACCAAAATCCCTGAGGGTTCGCCTTGGTTGCAAAGGATTCGAGTTAATTGGCGATCTTCCAGTTTATTAGTTCGACTTTCGGTTGAAAAAGATATGGGAGAGCCATTAACCCCAATCGACCATTACAGTTGGACCATTCACAAAGCCTGGGCAGGCAAAGGCTATAATTTTGAATTGACAATAGGACAGTTCAGACCATTTTTCGGAATAGGATACCTGCATGGATTGCGAGGAGGCAGAATTAATGCGATAACTGGCGGGTGGACCGAAGCGCATGACCTAAAAATAAAACCCATGTCGGCCATCACGGAGAACTTCCACCCACAAGGTGTTGCGTTTCAAATAAGGAAAGGCAATTGGACCATGAGTAGCTTTTTTTCCGTTAGGAAGTTTCCCTTTACAGACTCCAGCAAGATTGATTTACTGAATGAATTACTTTGGACAATTAAACCTCAGTTAGCTGGATTAAGAAGAACTGAAGCAGAAAAAAAAGATAATTGGGATGAAGAAATCTGGAGCTCTATCAATCTTTTATACCAGAAACGCACTTGGGCATTTGGATTGATGCTCAGTTCAGAAAACTGGAATCAGCCGGCCATGCTCACCAAATCCTGGGTTTCTTTATCCAGCTACCTAAGAAAAAGCTACTCTGGAGGACATTTTCAAACAGAATTGTTGAGTAATTCTATCAGACAAATCGGGATAAAAATGGACTGGATACAATGGTTTGGCAATCATGGTACCTTGCAACTTAAGTCTCAAAATCAATTAGCAAGCCCAAAACTGGAGGAGTTAGCCAAATTGGTTCAATGGCGAAATCCTACAGTAAACGAACAATTTATCCAATTGATTGGCCAATGGAAAATTGGAAGAAGCTACCATCTTTTCCAACAGGTATGGAGGGAATGGAAGGCTACACCAGGAAGTGAAAACGCTGGCTTTGGACTTGGACTTCAATGGCAAGGTGGCAAAACCGAACAAATGATAGCAGAATTTAGATGGACCAAAGCTGTTAGCAACTTGATTTACCAAGCCCAGTGGCTCATTAGTAAAGGACAAAGGATAAAAACCGTGTGGCGAATCAGTCCTTCAAATGCTTCTATTGCAAGCAGCATTCAGTATGCACTCAATCCGGCTATGGCCAGATATAGATTACAAATTCAATTCAGTGGATTCAATTTGCAAAAAGGCATTCTTCCGCTTTTGGAACCAGACCTGGAATTTCCTATTCGGATGCAAATGGCTTCAGGTTCCGGCAGCCGTTGGCTGATTTTAGGCAAGTATAAATTTCCGCCCTACTTAACCCTGGGAATTTCCTGTTCCATGACCCACAAAACAGGGAGAAACCCTTGGGGAGAAGGTCTTGACGGCAGAAAGGGTAATTTTTTATACGAAATAGGATTTAGCTTAGAAATTCGTCTAAAGGATAAAACTGATTCACCTCGTTAAAAAGATAAATACTAACTTACCTAATATGTTACACCCTCATTATTCAACCAACCTTCAAGTCATAGAAGCAGGATGCGACGAAGCCGGAAGAGGGTGTTTAGCCGGACCCGTGGTAGCTGCTGCTGTTGTGCTTGGACCTGATTTCGACACCTCCAAAGTAAGAGATTCCAAAACCCTAAGCCTTGAAAAGCGACTCAAAGCCAGAACTTACATTGAAGAAAATGCGCAGGCTTTTTGGGTAGCCAGTACATGTAACGAAATAATAGACCAGATTAACATACTGAATGCCAGCATATTAAGCATGCATAAGGCAGTGGACGGGCTCGATATCACCCCGGACTTATTGCTTATTGATGGCAATAGATTCAAACCCTACAAAACGCTTCATCATGTTTGTCTGGTAAAAGGAGATGCTCACTACGCTTCTATCGCCGCTGCGTCCATCTTAGCGAAAACCTACCGCGATGAAATGATGGAGGTATATCACCAGCGGTTTCCCTATTACCATTGGAATGAAAATAAAGGTTATCCTACCGTCAAACACCGGGAGGCTATCAGCGAATTTGGCATCTCGCCTATTCACCGCAGGAGTTTCACCTTATTGCCTCGTCAGTTGAGCATATTTTAGTGGATCCCTTCGTAAAGCACTGCCACTCCTTGGCCTACGCCGATGCACATTGTTGCTAAACCAAAGCGTGCTTTACGCTTCTTCATTTCATGCAACAGTGTAGTAGAAATACGTGCTCCGGAGGCTCCAAGCGGATGACCTATGGCGATAGAACCACCATTCACATTGACGATATCTGGATTTAATTCCAAATCACGCATGCAAGCCAAAGCTTGAGAAGCAAAAGCCTCGTTCAGCTCCACAAGGTCTAGTTGATTAACTGTAATACCTGATTTTTTAAGCAATTTCTGCGTTGCAGGAACAGGTCCGATGCCCATAACAGAAGGATCTACTCCTGCAGCTGCAACCCCAACTACCCTGGCTAATGGAGTCAGATTATATCTTTTTAAGATTGTTTCGCTTACCAACATCAAAGCCGCTGCACCATCATTTATACCACTCGCATTGCCGGCTGTAACGGTTCCATTTTTTCTAAAAGCAGGCTTTAACTCTGCCAGTTTTTCCAAAGCAGACAAGCGAGGATGTTCATCTTTATTAAACTCAAGCAAGTTTTTACCGGATTTCACCATAACAGGCACCAATTCCTCTTGAAAGCGATTAGCTTCATGCGCTCTGGCATACTTAGACTGTGAGTCAAAAGCAAATTGATCCTGATCCTCACGAGAGACCTTCCAACGTTCTGCAACATTTTCTGCGGTTTCTCCCATACTGAAGGGGTGATACAAAGCCGATAAAGCAGGATTAGTAAAACGCCATCCGATAGTGGTATCATAGATTTCCGGGGTGCGGCTGAAAGCTGTTTCTGCTTTTGCCATAACGAAAGGAGCACGGGTCATACTTTCTACCCCACCCGCAATGATAGACTCAGCATCGCCAATTGCAATCTGACGGAAGGCATCGCCTATCGCCTGCAAACCACTGGCGCACAACCTGTTTACTGTAATGCCCGGAACTTCAACAGGCAAACCTGCGAGCAGTGCCGACATTCTTGCAACATTTCTATTGTCTTCGCCTGCCTGGTTCGCAGCTCCAAAAATCACATCCTCGATAAGCATCGGGTCGAAATCAGGCAAACGACTCATCAACGCCTTGATAACCAAAGCGCCTAAATCGTCAGGTCTAACCTGAGCTAAACTTCCACCAAACTTGCCTACCGGCGTTCTAACGGCTTCTACCACATAAACTGCATTCATGATCCTGATTGTGGGGCGAAGTTAACCCCATTCAGCCCTATTTTTGCAGCATGTGGCAACGCAAACAAACCATCTACTTTTTTTTATCAGCAGCTTTGATCCTACTCATGCCGCTGAGCCCACTTTTGGAGGCTGGCAACGCAGGTAATGGCGGCTATGCTGCCCAAATCAAAGCAAGCTTGTACGAGATTACCCTTAGCCACACCGGCCCTCTAGGTCCAGAAGACACACAATCTCTTCTTCCATTGGCTGTACTGCTATATGGAACTGCGCTGATGTTGGCTTTTCTTATTTTTCAATACAAAAACCGCCCGCTTCAAATCAGACTGAGTCGTTCGTTGACCCTGGTTCTCACCTTGGTACAATTCAGCTACCTGATTTTAGTTTATCGCGCTACAGCCAGCATGGGTGATGCTGCACTGCAGTTCCATTATGGTTGGAACTTGCCGATTCCTGCCATTGCGGCTGTGCTCACCTGGATGGGCCACTTGGGCGTAAAAGCAGATGAGGCTTTGGTAAGAGCTGCAGACCGAATCCGATGAGCGAATTTCAAAAACCTGAAATTCTTCGCGGTTCCGTCTGGCAAGGAGCTCTTGCAGGTTTCTTTCTGCCTTGGGTCGCATTTTGGTGTTATTACCTGGTAGCATTTAGAGAGGAATTCGAATTCGTGGACTTTATGAAAATGGCGGTTGAGGTTAAATTACTCAATCCAGCCTTTTCACTATGCCTATTAATCAATCTTGCAGCCTTTTTTCTGAGTTTAAAAACAGATAAACTCCTTCATGCAAGAGGCATACTTGGCATTACTTTGATTTACACCATCTTGTTGTTCGCCTACAAGCTTTTAGATTAATGCGCTTTTACTTCATCGCAGGAGAAGCCTCCGGCGACTTGCACGCTTCAAAGGCCATAAGAGCCCTAAAAAAGCTTGATCCCAATAGCACCTTCCGTGCCTGGGGGGGCGATTTAATGCAAAAAGAAGGTGCAACATTAGTGAAACACTACCGCGAATTAGCCTTTATGGGCTTTTCAGAAGTGATCGCTAACCTTGGTACCATTCTCAGAAATATCCGGTTTTGCAAAGAAGACATCTTGGCAAATCGTCCTGATGCTTTGGTTTTAGTTGACTATCCAGGATTTAACTTAAGGATTGCGGAATGGGCTAAGAAACAAGGAATTAAGGTATTCTATTACATCAGCCCACAGTTATGGGCATGGAAAAAAGGACGTATAAAAATAATCAGGCAGTACGTTGATAAACTATTCGTCATTCTTCCTTTCGAAACCACCTTCTATCAAAAAGAAGGAGTTGAGGTCACTTATGTAGGACACCCTTTGCTTGACGCTATAAACGAACAACAATGGGATGATCAATTCAGGAAACACTATCAGCTTACCGATCAACCCCTATTAGCTTTACTCCCGGGAAGCAGAAAACAGGAAATCAATACCATGCTTCCTATTATGCTGCAAACCGCTAAAGAATTCAAACAATACCAAATTCTTATTGCCGGTGCTCCTTCACAACCTGACAACATCTATCAACAATGGATGAAGGATGACAATATTAAGCTTATCAGAAATGATACTTATAATTTGCTCAAAAACAGTCATTTAGCAATTGTAACTTCAGGAACAGCCACGTTAGAAACCGCTTTAATTGGTGTTCCCGAAGTAGTTGTATACAAAGGTTCGAGAATATCCTATGAAATAGGTAAAAGGTTGGTAAATATCCGGTTTATTTCCTTGGTGAACTTGATTTTGGACAGAGCTTCTGTGAAGGAACTAATCCAAAATGATTGTAATCCAAAAATGCTCAAAGACGCTATCATTGACTTAGAAAAACCAGAAAAACGGAAGCAGTTAGCGGCCGATTTTGAAGAATTAAAGCAAAAATTAGGGAATGCGGGTGCAAGTCAAAAACTCGCAGAAGCACTTCTTAAGGAGCTAAAAGACCATTAACTTACTCCCATGCAGGACAACCCCAATATAACCTACACCGAAGACAGCATCAAATCGCTGGATTGGAGAGAACATATCCGACTTAGGCCCGGCATGTACATCGGAAAACTCGGAGATGGTTCTGCTGCTGACGATGGCATCTACATCTTGCTCAAAGAAATCATCGACAACTCGATTGACGAATTCGTAATGGGCAATGGACGTAATATTGATATTAAGGTTACTGACCACAAAGTAAGCATTCGCGATTTTGGCAGGGGAATTCCCTTAGGTAAAGTCATTGATTGCGTTTCCAAAATAAACACTGGAGGCAAATACGACTCTGGCGCCTTTACCAAATCAGTTGGATTAAATGGAGTGGGTACCAAAGCGGTTAACGCTCTTTCAAGCAGTTTCCGAGTACAATCCGTTCGCGACGGAAAAACCAAAATTGCCGAATTTGAACAAGGCATTCTCATAAACGAGAGTAAAGAAATTGCCTCTGATGAGAAAAATGGCACATCTGTTCAATTCCATCCAGATGATTCAATCTTCAAAAATTTCCACTTCAATCAAGAATTTGTTGAAGCCCAGTTATGGAATTATGCTTACCTGAATTCAGGGCTAACGCTCAACTACAATGGAAAAAAGATTTTCTCCAAAGATGGTCTGCTAGATTTATTAAGAAAGAAAACCGACGATGAAACCAATCGATACCCTATTATTCATCTTAAAGGTCAGGATATTGAAATAGCCTTCACTCACGGAGAAGCCTATGGGGAAGAATATTACTCGTTTGTAAATGGGCAGTTTACCACCCAAGGAGGAACCCATCTTGCAGCATTTCGAGAAGCTATCGTAAAAACAGTTAGAGAATTTTACAAGAAAGATTTCGAAGCATCCGACATCAGAGCCTCTATTGTTGGTGCTGTTTCTTTACGCGTTCAGGAACCAGTTTTTGAAAGTCAAACAAAAACAAAATTAGGCTCACAAAATATGGCTCCGGATGGTCCTTCCTTGAAAGGATTCGTGCTCGACTTTGTTAAAAAAGCGCTCGACGATTATCTACACCAATCACCAGCAACGGCCGATGCACTTCTCAAACGCATTATGCAAAGCGAGCGTGAAAGAAAAGACCTCGCCGGAATTAAAAAACTGGCTAACGAACGTGCTAAAAAAGCCAATCTTCACAATAAAAAACTACGAGATTGCCGCCTCCATTTAAATGAAACGGCAAACGAAAAACGTTTCGAAACTACCTTATTTATTACCGAAGGTGACTCCGCTTCCGGTTCTATTACAAAAAGTAGAAATGTAGAAACCCAGGCAGTTTTTAGTTTACGCGGTAAACCCTTGAACTGTTATGGTTTGAAAAAGAAAATCGTCTATGAAAATGAAGAGTTTAATCTACTTCAGCATGCTCTAAATATCGAAGAAGGAATTGAAGGATTGCGTTATAATAAAATTGTAATTGCAACCGATGCCGACGTAGATGGCATGCACATCAGACTCCTAATCATGACTTTCTTTTTGCAATTCTTTCCTGACTTAGTCAAAAATGGTCATTTATACATTCTTGAAACGCCATTATTTAGAGTAAGAAACAAGCAAGAAACCATTTATTGCTACGACGAAACAGAAAAACAAGCAACTCTTGGCAAACTGGGCAGCAAAGCAGAAATTACCCGATTCAAAGGACTTGGAGAAATATCGCCGGAGGAATTCGGAAGATTTATCGGTGCTAATATCAGACTGGAGCCAGTAATATTAAAAGATGCCAGTATTGCGAAATTATTGGAATACTACATGGGCAAAAATACCCCTGATCGTCAGCAATTCATTATCGGAAACTTACGCTATGAAACTGACACCCCTGAATTGCTAGCAGTAGAAATATAGATTCGGCAACTACTAGAACAGCTTTTCGGATTCGTCGTCGTAGACACCAAGGTTCGAATCTTACATTTTTCTTTGGGCGTGCCCCCAAGGCCTGGCTTAGGCTAAATTGAACTATCGCAGCGCTCGGGCCTTGGGGTCGGGCCTCCGCCTGGGGTTCCGTATGCCAGGGCGGCGTCTCTAGCCT
>JAIXUI010000089.1 GCA_027484125.1 Bacteroidota bacterium
CATGTTCCCGCGACTGTCCGCATTGTTCCCACGGCTGTCCCACATGTTCCCGCGTGTGTCCGCATTGTTCCCACGTGTGTTCGGGTTGTTCCCGCGACAGTCCAACATGTTCCCACGGCTGTCCCACATGTTCCCGCGACTGTCCGCATTGTTCCCACGGCTGTCCCACATGTTCCCGCGTGTGTCCTCATTGTTCCCGCGTGTGTCCTCATTGTTCCCGCGACTGTCCCACATGTTCCCGCGTGTGTCCGGGTTGTTCCCACGACTGTCCGGGCTTTTTTTTCATGTGAGCGGGGTCTTATTTTAGGACGTGGCAATGGTTACACTCGCTTTGTTTTCGCGCCATATCAAGTTGTATTCATGACTCTTCAACTTGTATTCACGCGTTATCGACTTGTATTCACGCCTTCACATTTTGTATTCTTAACTTTTCAAGTTGAATTCGCGGCTCTTCAACTTGTATCCACGCGTTATCGACTTGTATTCACACCATCACATTTTGTATTCTTAACTTTTCAAGTTGTATTCGCGGCTCTTCAACTTGTATTCGCGCATTATTGACTTGTATTCGCGCCTTCTCGTTTTGTATTCTTAACTAATCAGGTTGTATTCGTAGCTCTTCAATTTGTATTCACGCGTTATCGACTTGTGTTCACGCTTGTTCATTTTATATTCTTAACACATTGTCGTTTAGTTAGGGGAAATAAGATTGCAAAATATTGATTTATAATCAGATACATGCTTTGATTGCCTGCACACTTTGATTATATTCATAAGGTATATAGGGGGAGATGTAAACCCGATACTTCAATAGACATTCGTCAAAACGTAAACTCAAATGAAGGCTATAAAATTGAAATTCAATAGATTAACCGCCGATCTCAAGACGACCTTAAAGGGAGGGGGGCTCGTAACAGAAAAATAAATTTCTAAACTTTATTTGCCATCATCATGACTTTGAAGTAGAGTATTCAGCGAGAGCTTGATGATGTTTTTCGATTGGCATGTGACGAGACTATTCCTCTTCGGCAGGTTTCCAAAGGAGCTTTCACTCAAGCCCGGGCGAAGTTAGAACCTCAGGTTTTTGTAAACCTTAATAAAACCGCTGTCACTACATTTTACGATGGAGCAGATGTTTACACTTGGAGTGGAATGCGTTTATAGACCATTGACTCTACCTCGCTCACGTTACCTAATCATGAATCCAATCATAAGGCATTTAATACCCATAATTTTGGCCCCAAAGCTTATAGTACGCTTTGCAAGGCCAAAGCGTCTATTGTTTATAACGCTTTGAATCAATTAGTAATCGATGCACATTTGACGCCCTTCGCACATGATGATCCTCAACTTACACTAAAATATTTTGAAGTATTCAATCCCTGTGATTTAGTTTAATGGATATAGTGTACTCTGCTATATGGGTATTCTTTGTATCCCCCTAGGTCACTACTTTTTCCTATAAAGAATATCCCTCCACCTCGCACTCACGATTCAACAGCAAGCGTCGCCCAACACCGAGTCATGCAAATGCCTCAGTCAAGCATGCTTGTTCTGGGACTTTGGGTTAGTGGGACTGAGGCTGCTTGGAGGGATGTTAGCGGTTTGGTTTTATTCTTTTATTAGTATTGATTTTAATTTTACTTCATTCTTGTCTTTCATAATTCCTTCTATAAAATTGTATATTGTCTCTATGTGCTTTGCATAAATTGGAAGCCTATTTTTAATAATTTTTTTATCAGTTTGTTCAACCGAAGTATCCAAGAAATACCTAAGATAAAACAAAGACAAGTATGCGTTATGTTCAAATTCTGTTATTGTACTTACGTATGTAATTTGGGGCGATTTGACGTTCTCCAAAAAGTTAAAGGGTTTGGATTCGCCTGTCGCAGCACAAAATAAAATTGGAAAAGGATAGTTCACTTTGTCTAAAATAATGTTTTTATAAACCTCTGGCCACATTTCTTTTATCTGTTCATGATCTGTCTTGAATTCAATACTTGTTTCTAAAGAAACCATTCCTTTAATAGTGGAATCTTGTCCAAATGTTCTCAAACCCATTTGAGCCCCCATACTATGGCCTATAAAAAAGATATTAGAAGAGCTTGTTATTGATTTAGCAAATTGGACGACCGTTTTTAAACTTTCTTCATACTCATTAGAATGAAATCTATCGTAAGGCAACATTCCAAAAGGCATATTTGCAAATTGTAATTCAAAACTGGCAGCGACAAAATAAAAGCCTCTTGAAGCGAAGTACTCAGCTAATAAGAAATTTTCAAAAGGATGTCCTTGAGAACCATTGTAATATATTATAATAGGTAAATTTGATTTCCCTTTTATTGGCATTCTAACGCTTCGTATGTCTATCTTTTCAACTAAATCAAAAACATTATCTAGAGAGTAATTGCCATACTTGTTTTCGGTTCCATTTTCTAAGTTGTCAGTCAGATAATCACGTATATAATGCTTTTTATAGATTAGCTCCAATGAGTCTTTAATTCTCTTTAAAGTTTCGTTTTGCTTAAGAATAAAAAGGTCTTTAAACCTCAAATAATTATTTTTTCGTTTCTTTTGAATAGGATGCCAAATTTTAATAAAATATGGCTTCTTTCCTTTGTATCCAAATTGTTCGTAGTTATACTTTGAATCAAAAATAATCGTGTCCATTATACCTACTTGATTCTTGCCAAGTTTAATATAGTCATATATATTTTCTTGGACATTGATTGCCTGACATAGAAAGTATGATATAAATAGCAATACAAATTGTTTCATTATCTATTTGTTTTTTCAAACGGACCGCTAACATCCCTGTTTACGCAACTCCCCCCAAACTTGCGAATATATCGGTTGTAACTTGCGAGTATTTTTCCAGAGTTGCGTATATATCCGTCTTGGTTGAAGCTATTGGGGTAGTGGTGGAGATGTAGGAAACTGTTTGCAACGGTTTGGGGTGTTTGAGGCTTTTTTGTGATTTCATGGTGCGGCTTGCTCCGTTTTACTAAGTTAGAAAATCTTATAATTTGAGGTGGTCTATGGGGATTATTATTGGTTGAACACTTTAACGATTTGTTGCTTCGTGGCATGCGCTCGGTTTGTGTTGGTGGGTGGTTTCAGGACGGGAGACGGCATGAATGCCGTCTCTACTCGGTTGGCTTATCTGTCAATTATCCTAAATTCAACGGCGTTTGGTCCAGTAGCCCAAACAATTCTCCCAGTGGTCCGACCTGTTCTCCCAGTGGTCCGACTTGTTTTCTCAGTAGTCCGACTTGTTTTCTCAATGGCCCGACCAATTCTACTAGTTGTCCGACCTTTTCTCCCAATGGTCCGACCTGTTCTCCCAGTAGTCCGACTTGTTTTCTCAATGGCCTGACCAATTCTACTAGTTGTCCGACCTTTTCTCCCAATGGTCCGACCCATTCTCCCAGTAGTCCGACCCATTTTCCCTGTAGTCCGACCTGTTCAACCAATGGTCCGACTTGTTCTCCCAATGTTCCGACCTGTTTTCCCAGTGTTCCGACCCATTTTCCCAGTGTTCCGAGCTGTTCTTCCAATGGTCCGACCCATTTTCCCAGTTATCCGACCCATTTTCCCAGTGGTCCGACTTGTTCTTCCAGTTTTGTTACTGAGTCTTACGGTTGTTTTTGCTTGGGGTTGTTGGTTCTAGGGTTGGAGTTGGTCGCGCCAGACGAGGATCATGACGCCGGCGAGGCCTAGGAGGGCGCCCCACCAGGCTGCTGGTCCGGGTTGTTCTTTGCCTCGTAGGCTCGCGATGCCGAGTACGCTGAGGGGTAGGAGGGAGAGAAGGGTCTGGGCTACGGCTACTTCTAGTTTGAGGGCGGCTAATAGGCTGAGTGATACGCCCATCACGGGGCCAAAGAGGACGCCTCTTAAAACGGGGATGCGGTGGGATTTGATACCCATCACTTGGCGCATTTCAGCGTTGAGGTCAACGTTTCTCAGGAGTCCGATGGCGTAAATGGCTATGGTGGCGGCTATCATCCGCATGGCGGTGGCTTGTATGGGGCCTATTTGCCCGGCTTCCATGCCTTTCTTGGCTAAAACTAATCCGGCGCCTTGGCATACTGCGCCTAAAAAGGCATATAAACTGCCTTTCATGACGACCGGCATCGGGATGATGGTGGCTTCTTTTCGTTGTTGCTGGAGAAAAACGAGCAGGCCGGCGGCGGAAACGGCCATGCCTAATAGTCCAATGGTGTTGAGTTGCTCGCCTAATAGTACAAAGCCGAATAACAAGGCGGCTGCTGGTGCGAAGGTGGCAAAGAGGCTGGTTCGGCTGCTGCCCATGAGTTGGTAGGCGCTAAAGGCAAAGTGATCGCCAATGGTGAGGCCTACGAGTCCGCTCATGGCTAGCCATCCCCAAGCGGCTACATTGGTGGGGGTGATGCCGATAAGAAGGTTGAGGAGGGTTAACAAAAGGGCCGCGAGCAATAGCCGCACGCGGTTCACGGCAATGGCTCCTGCTTTCTGGCTGGCTTCGGTAAAGGAAAAGGTGCCCACGGTCCAACAGGCGAGGGTGCCCAATGCCGCCAATAGTCCGATTTCCATCAGCTTTCTATTTCGGCTAGTTCTAACCAGCGTAGGCCTTTGTCTTCCAATAAGCTTTTGATTTCGGCAAAGCGGTTGGCAAGTTGCTCCAGCAATTCATGGTCGCTGATGCCTTCGCCCATGCGCTGCTCAATGGTTTTCTGTTCGGCTTCTAATTGGGCAATCTCGTTCTCCAGGGTTTCGTATTCTTTCTGCTCTTTGTAGCTTCTTTTTTTCTTCGGCGCCGCTGTGGTTACGGTGGCTTCTGCTTTCTGGGCTTGGGCTTCTTGTTTCACGCGTCGCTCTTCTTTCTGCTTCTCTAGCTCGTGGGCTTCACGCCATTCGCGGTAGTCGGCATAGTTGCCGTTGAAGTCGCGGACGTGGCCTTCTCCGCTGAATACAAAGAGGTGGTCGGTGAGGCGGTCGAGGAAGTATCGGTCGTGCGACACGACTACGAGTATGCCGGGGAATCCTTCGAGGAAGGCTTCGAGCAGGTTGAGGGTGTTGAGGTCGAGGTCGTTGGTGGGCTCGTCGAGGATGAGGAAGTTGGGTTTTTTCGCGAGTACGGTGAGCAGTTGCAACCGCCGTTTTTCTCCTCCGCTCAGGTTGTGGACGAAGTCGTGTTGGCGTGCTGGTTCGAATAGAAAGCGTTGCAGGAATTGAGCGGCGGTGATTTTGCTGCCGTCTTCCATTTCAAAGACTTCGGCGATTTCTTTCACCACTTCTATGACGCGTTGGTTGTCTTTGGCTACCAGTCCTTCTTGGTTGAAATAGCCCATTTGCAGGCTTTCTCCTCTTACAATGTTGCCGTCTTGTGGCTGGAGTTGTCCGGTGATGAGGTTGAGTAGGGTGGTTTTTCCGGCGCCGTTGCGGCCTACGATGCCGATGCGGTCTTTCCTTTTAAAGATGTAGCTGAATCCGTCGATGAGGGGCTTTTGGCCGAAGGCCATCTTCAAGTTGTGTAGTTCGAGGATTTTGCCTCCGAGGTAATGGGCTTTGAAGGAGAGTTCCACTTGGCGGCTGTCGGTGCGGTAGGAGGCTTTTTCTTGTAAGTCACCCACGGCATCGATGCGGGCTTTGGATTTGGTGCCTCGCGCTTTGGGTTGGCGGCGCAGCCATTCCATTTCCCTTCGCAATAGGTTCCGTGCTTTGTCGGCTTCGGCGGTAAGCACTTGTTCTTGTGCGGCTTTTTTCTCGAGGTAGTATTGGTATTTGCCTTTGTAGGAAAAAAGTTGCTTATGGTCTATTTCGAGGATTCGGTTGGCTACTTGATCGAGGAAATAACGGTCGTGGGTGGTAAAGAGAACGGTTTTATCGGGTTTGCTGAGGAGTACTTCGAGGTATTCAACTGCGTCGATGTCGAGGTGGTTGGTGGGTTCATCGAGGATGAGAAAATCGGGATCGTCGAGCATGAGGCGTGCGAGTGCTACTCGTTTTTTCTGGCCACCGCTGAGGCTATTGAGGGGCGTTTCGAGGTTGGCAATGCCCAATAGCTGCAAGAGTTTACGGGCTTTGTGTTCGAGGTCCCAGGCGTTGAGCTCTGTGAGCAGCGCAATTAGCTGCTGGAGCTCGGTGTGGTATGCGTTGGTGTCTTCGGGATGAAGTACGAGGTGTTCGTAGGCGCTAAGGGCTTTCATCACCGGACTTTTGGGGTCGAAGACGGCTTCGTCAATGGTTTTCGCTGGTCCGAAGTCTGGATTTTGGTCGAGAAAGCCTACGCGGGTTTGCTGGTTGAAGCTAAAAGAGCCACTATTGGCTTGCTCAACTTGAGCGAGGATACGTAGTAAACTGCTTTTGCCACAGCCGTTTCGGCCAACGAGGGCAACTTTTTCGCCTTGTTGGAGGCCGAAGGTAAGGTCGCGGAATAGTTCGAGTTCGCCATAAGCGAAGCCGAGTTTATCTACCGAGAGGAGATTCATGCCGCAAAACAACCATCCAGCCTGTCATGCTGCAACAATCAGCAGGCTTTTGGAAAAATATTTCGGTTGAAACTGAGAGGTAAATGAGCAATTGTTAAAAAAGTGATATAAATAAATTTTTTTACCTACTTATCTGAATTTATGTTTGAAGAAATAAACGCCATGAAAGAGCAAAAACATCACTTATTAATCATGGGATGGCTGACTTATAGTTCTGGAGTCGGTATCGGCATAAAGTCTTCGTCCTTTTCTTGTTTGAGGTACAACTTAAATGGAGCTTTGAGGAGCAGTGGTTTGATAGGAAAGAATATTTAATATTTGTCAAGCAAGGTATTCAAAGATAAGCATGTAACATTTGATGAATAAGTGCATGTATTTAACCACGATTTATTATGCTATTGTTACAGTTATTATTCGAACTATTTATGATGTGACTGCTTCATCCCGGCAAGTGTGCATGGTTTTAAAACCTTGCCGGGATTATTTCAAATTTTTTAGAGCGTAAATATTTGTCATCCTTTAATTAAACTGTGAAGATCGAACTGTAAGTATTTCGCAATTCTTTCAAGCTGTTCAAAAACCCTAGCAGGTTTTTACCCAAGCATTAGCCTTTAGACAAGGTTAGGGGGTAATTATGTGCCTGATTAACTCCGATAAACAACTTAACCCCTTCATTTTTAACCACCCAAACAGTTAACCTTTAAAAGACTTACGTCATGAAAACACTTTTAACCATTTTGTTGATCTCGTTGATGCTCATGAGCTGCTCCGAGGATAAACCTACCATTGAGAAGGTGAAATTTAACGTCATCAGTGCCACCACTAAGCAGCCTATTCCTAATTGTGTACTGGAAGTTAGGGAGTCGTTCATGGATAGTGCTAAGTTGATTGGCCTAATAGCTGGAAATTCTGCTGGTGAAATAGAGATTCCCAAGAACTACAGCAGTTATTATGGAACACTTCGAGCTTGGGGATATGATGCATACGATAAGTTTCTGCTCAATATTACGCCTCAAACCGGCAGTTATGAAATGGAGCCTTTATTTTGGGTGAGGATGCGAGTACGTATCCAATCCGATTCTTTGGCTGCGTTTAATTTGATGTCAGCGATCAATTGGAACAGCCAGAAGCCTAAAGTTGATACTACGTTTGTTTCAGCGCCCTATTTGGTACGCTATCCATCTTTATTGAATTATGGTTATTCCTTAAAATCTAATCCTTCACTTTTTATTTATAAACCCATCCCAGTATCCATTGTTGAGCGAGATACTGTAGAGGTTAATATTGAGCTCTAGGCTGAAATTCACTTTAATTATTAAGCGCATACGCCAGAAGCTGCTCTTTTATTTCTTTTTCCACAGATTATCTCGCAGATGTATGTATTGCAATCGTTCAGAGGTGAGCCAATCTGTGGGAAAAGAAGTTTAATACCTGTATCGATGTAGTTCTTTTGCTATTTCACTTATCTGATTTTTTGTATGATACTTTAAAGCATCAGTCCTATTCTAAAACATTTCGTTAGAACTTTTCTGTTTCTTGTTTCTAGCGCATCGTTTATTGAGGTTCTTATTTTAAAAAATAATCGACTAGTTCGATTTTTAAATTATCTTCTATGTTCTTCAGTTCTAATAGGGTACGAGATACCTAAAGTGTGTTTATACTGAAAATCTCGAGTGTTTTAAATTTTTAATTATCAACCAATGAATTATGAAATTACGTTTAAATTGGATATCGACTTTAGTATTGTTGATGTTCACCAGTCCGCTGATGGCTCAAGTGGCTATCCAGGACAGTTTGAATTACTTAACCGATCCATTACTTCAGCATCCGCAATCTAAAGGATTGTTGCTGGATAAATCCATCAGCATATTCGATGCAAGAAGCCATACCATCAAGAACCAGGTTACGCACTGTTCGTCGGACAGCTTGGACTTCTTGGTTTACGCTATCGCTAAAATGGGACGAGAGCAAGCCTCTTTCCCGAAAAACTGGGCGCAGCAAATGCGGGATTACCATTTCCGGGATACGGCAACTTCCATCCCGGTGGTTGCGATGATGTTGGGCGTCGATAAAATACGTCAGAATGCGCAAACCGAACAGAAACTTATCCTGAATCAACGGCAATTGCAGCTTACTTCCTCTTGGAGCGATGCCATGGAAGAGGATACTTTGGTTTGGATAAGCCCGCTGGTTCCGTCGATTCAGCATCCCACTCATACTACTTTTCGATTAGATTCATTGCATTGGGTTTCCAATGGGATTCAGGCTACCAATTGGCGCTGGCGTCGACTTCATAGTCCAACTTGGCAAGTGCTGACTTTCGGAAATAATGTAACTTTTCCTTCTGTAGCGGGAAAGTTGGATACCATTGAATTGGAGATGACTTGCAACGCCCGGGTAAAGATTATCCGAATGACGGTTTCCAGAACTTGGAATCAGGTGCCACCTGAAAATGTACGCCAAAGGATGATTCAGGCCACCAATTCCTATCAGTCCGGGAATAATGTTGTGGGTTATCAATTACAATGGGTACAAATTGGATTAATGTCGTTTCAAATGATGATGCCGGTTATTCAATTTGGACCAAAGTTTAATAAGGCATTAGTTTCTATTGATTATGTGGATCAATCTGCGAATCCGGTCTTGCAAAAGCCTTTTGTAATTGTAGAAGGAATTGATTTTGGATACAAAGAGCGTCCTGTAGGTTGTGCGTATGGCCGCTGTGGAAGCTTGGGTTACTATGACTTTCTTAATGCCAGAAGGCGTGATTATAACCCGGCAAATCCGGATGAACTGCTTCCTGAATTTGAACATGCCAGAATGTTTAGTGACAGTTTGAAGCGTGCGGGTTATGATGTGGTGTTTGTTGATTTTGAGCTAGGGGCTGATTATATCCAGGACAATTCGATGGTATTGGTAGAAGTGTTACGCCAGCTTAAACAAAACATGGCTGGAAACGACGGAATCGTGGTTTGCGGTGCGAGCATGGGTGGTTTAGTAACCCGCTATGCGCTTACCTGGATGGAAAAGCAAAACGAAGCTCATTGTGTCCGAGACTTCATTTCCCTTGATAGCCCACAAGAAGGCGCTAATGTACCTTTAGCTTTGCAAGAATTTACAGATTACCTCGCAAGGTACAATTCCTTCGATTTATTTGATCAAGCGGTTGACTACAGGAATAGAAGATTTAACGCACCTGCTTCCCGTCAAATGATGCTTGTAAATTATGAAATGCCGGTTGGTCAAGTTCATCCATTACGGACTCAGTTTTTGCAAGAATTGCAGCAATTAGGCAATTATCCGGTTTTATCAAGAAAAATTGCTTTGTCGAATGGTACGTTGGCAGGCCATAACCTTCCGGTTGGTGTTGGTGGAAACATCATGAATTTGAACATTGATGCGAGCAAATGGGCCATCGTTTTAGGTGCTTCTTATAATGTTCTTTTAGGATTTGCTGCACACTTGTTTGCAGCTCATTTATTGGATTATAAAGCCAATTTATATTCGCTTTGCGGAAATCAAAGCAATGTGATATTCAGAGGCGATGCTATTTTCCCAGGAAATGAGGAGTTTGTTTACTCGAATGCGAGCTGCGTTCCTTATGATCATTTGGCGGGAGGTTGGTCTGAAATTAAGTTCAGTGTTCCTTTTCCAAGTTTGAATTTAATGCCCATTTACTATCCTAAGTTTAGTTTGATTTCTACATCCTCCGCCTTGGGTATGGTTCCCACCGGAACTAGTCCAGTGATGTTGGATAAAAGCTTTACACCGGGTGCATCAATTCCTTTTGATGCTTATTGGTCAGCCGCCACCAACGAAAAGCATGTTCAGATTTCCTATACTATGATTGATTTTGTGTTGGCAAGGCTGCGCGAAACCAGTCAGCAATCGTTAACACGACTGTCGCTGAATACGTTTTCTCAATTGAACCTTGGCCGCCATTCGGTATCTGCCTTTAATTCATCCGTCCAAGTCCCTTCAGGAAAAGTGTTGAGCTTGAATGCCGGTCGGACTATCCTGGGCGACGGTACTACGGTTGATCCGGTTCCAGGCAGTCATTTGACTTTTGAAGTAGGAGCGTGTAAGCCTGTACAAGTCCGAGTTTCATCTGGTGCTCAATTAATTTTGGGCAACAATTCTTGGAATAATGCAGGAGTGTTAAGCAGTACGCTCCGAGTAAAAACCGGTTCTTCTTTGTGGATTGAAGGTTCATTGAAATTGGAAGGCAAGTCGGTCTTGATTATCGAACCAGGAGCGACTTTAAGGTTATCGCCCGGGAATATTGTTGAATTGGCTCATGGCGATTGCAAGCTTGAACTCAATGGCCAGTTGGTCTTAGATCCACAAGCTTCCTTTACACCTGTATTCAAAGGTGTGATGGTCGTTGGTCCCCATGCTTCTATTTCGGCGACCACATCAGGTGATTTTACACTCGCCGGTACCGCTTCTGAGCCTGCTCGTATGTTGTTTTTATCGAATGCTCAGTTTGAGATTCCAGCTGGCATAGCCCAATTTAATTTACACAATACTCACGTTGTCTTTCAGGAGGATGCGAATCTGAGCGTTGAAACACATGCCAATTTCAATAACCTCTATGCCAAGGCTCATTCATTCAGTGGACCTCAAACCAACAATATTCGGTTGAATCTGAATAAGTCCAATCAGGTGATATTTTCCAAGTTTGAATACTTGAAAAATGGAATTGAAATGGTTGGTCAATCCCTTGTCAATGATTTAATTGTTCATAATAGTAATTTCTTCAATTGTCAAAATGGAATTTATCAGCAAAGTGGAGGGTTGAATCTCACTTCAAGCGGGTTTTTCCGTAATAGTCAAGCGGTGTTATGTCAAACAATGACGCGTAAAACCACTATTGCGACTTCTACCTTTGAACATAATGTTGGTGGTGTATTTATTGAATCAAATCAGCCCTTGCAAGTTGAAATCTCTCGTTCAAAGTTTAGCAATCATGCCGTCTGCGCCGTTCAAATGAACAATTGCGAAGCAACAATTTTTAATTCTTTGCTGGAAAGATCCTCCACAACTGCGGTTTTGCTTATGAATACTAAGTTGAGGATGACTTGTAGCCAGTTGTTGAACAATGCCCAAGTGGTAGAATTAGATTTAGGTTCTGAGTTAGATATCAGTGAGTATGCCGGAAATACATTTAGAAATAACAATACTGTATTCATGTTTTATTTCTCCGACCCAAATCTTCCCGATAAACTGAATTGGAGAAAAGGCAAAAACGATTTGCGTTGGAATTCACAATTGATTTCAGGGTCATTTGACGTGAATGCGATTGCTTTTCTTCCAGGTAGCTTGCAAACCGTTAATACCAGAATTGGTCCTTTTGAATATTATTCTGTTGATGCCCAAGATAATTTGGTGAATGCGGCGCATCCAACCACAACAAGTCAACTTTACTGGAATGTTTATGGAAGTTACCTAAGCACATCAGGAGTGAGATATCCCATTTTTGTGGAGCCATTGCTACAACTTTCCGAAGAGTTTTCCTGTGGAGATAAAATAGCAGTTGGCGACGATGCTCCAATCGATCTTAATCCATCCTTGTTTGATGTAGCCGGAAGGCCTATGTCCAACACCATGACTAAACCTGAAGGAGCAGTTTATGATTGGAAAGTGTTTCCAAACCCAGCTTCCGAAGGTTGGATTGAAGTACAACTGCCGGAGTTTGCTTCTGAAGAAGAAGTGGACTTGGAATTGATTGATTTTTCTGGAAGAAGCATCAAACAATGGGCAGATCGTCAGGGTGGCAACTGGAGGTTAGATGTTTCAGGTTTGGCTTCGGGCTGGTATCAGCTAAGGGTTTTGTCTGAGCATCATACTTACCCAGTTAGAAAGGTACATATCCAAAATGGTCTTTAATTCGAATTAAATGCACAAAAAAAGGGGAGTCGTTACGGCTCCCCTTCTGTTTTTTCTGCTAAGATGGTTTAGAAAACTTCTTTCATGATGGCGAGGGTCGCTTCTGCTTTACTCATGGTATAGAAATGTAAAACAGGCGCTTTTCCAGCGACCAATTCCCTGCATTGTTGGATGGCCCATTCAATTCCTATTTGTTTGACTGCCTGGTTGTCTTTCGCATTGGCTACTGCTTCTGCTAAGGGTTCCGGAATATCAATATGGAAGATTTTCGGCAGCATTGAAAGCTGCGATTTGGTGGTCAATGGTTTTATTCCGGGAATGATAGGGACATGAATACCGGCTTGTCGGCAGTCTTCTACAAACTGAAAATACTTTTGGTTATTGAAGAACATTTGAGTTACGATATACTCAGCTCCTGCTTCCACTTTTTTACGAAGCCATTCGAGGTCCATTTTCATGTTGGGTGCTTCGTAGTGCTTTTCCGGATATCCGGCAACTCCGATGCAGAAGTTCGTTTTCTTAGCCCCGAATAGCTCGTCGTCTTGGTATTTGCCTTCATTCATCCGATGAACCTGTTGAAGCAATTCCAAGGAGCTTTTGTTGCCTTCTGGTTCTGGCGTGAAGGAGGTTTCGTGCTTCATGTTGTCGCCTCTGAGGACCAAGACGTTTTCAATACCAAGAAAGTCAAGGTCAATGAGGGCGTTTTCTGTTTCTTCCTTGCTAAATCCGCCACAGATAAGGTGTGGAACGGCATCAACGCCATATCGGTGCATGATTGCGGCGCAGATGGCAACCGTTCCCGGACGCTTGCGGGTGGTGATGCGCTGGTAGTTGCCATTGGGAAGCTGGCGAAGCAGAAACTCTTCCCGGTGGTAGGTGACGTCGATAAAGGGAGGTTTGAATTCCATCAGAGGGTCGATTCCTTGAAAGATGGATTGAATGCCTTGACCTTTTAGTGGAGGTAAAATTTCAAAGGAAAATAGGGTTTCTCCTTTGGCTTGTTGAATATGTTCTGTGATTTTCATCAGTTAGCGTAGTTAAGGTTAGGGGAAAGCCATTTTTCGGCTTCTTCGAGGGAAATACCTCGACGTTGAGCGTAGTCTTCTACTTGGTCTTTTTCAATTTTTCCTAAGCCGAAGTATTTGGATTCTGGATGCGCGAAATACCAACCTGAAACTGCCGCTGCTGGATACATGGCCAAGTTTTCGGTTAGTTGAAGGCCAATCGTGGCTTCGGTATCGAGGAGTTTCCAGATGTTGTTTTTCTCCAGATGGTCGGGGCAGGCCGGATATCCGGGTGCCGGACGAATGCCGGTGTAATCTTCTTTGATTAAGGCTTCGTTGCTGAGGTTTTCTTCCGGTGCATATCCCCAAAGGTTTACCCTAACTTCTCGGTGGCACCATTCTGCACAGGCTTCTGCCAAACGGTCCGCCAGCGCTTTGACCATGATGGCTTGGTAGTCGTCGTGGTCGGCTTCGAAAGCTTTGGCTTTTTCTTCAGCACCGAAAATTCCTACTGCAAAGGCACCAATGTGGTCTTGAAGTCCGGTTTCTGCTGGTGCAATAAAGTCTGAAAGGCACATATTCGGTTGATTCCCGCTTTTCTGACTTTGTTGTCGAAGCCCTATGGAGCGAATGGTACCTGCTTCTGATTGTATAAGAACATCGTCGCCGCTGGAGTTGGCTGGGAATATGCCACAAACAGCGCGTGCTTCCAGCCATTCTTCTTTAATCATGGTTGCAAGCATGCGAGTTGCATCGGCAAAGAGCTTAGTTGCTTCTACTCCAACTACTTCGTCTTCCAGAATTTGTGGATACCTGCCGTGCAGCTCCCAAGCTTGGAAGAAGGGAGTCCAATCGATGTAATGCGAAAGGGTTTCTAAAGATGGAGTGAGTACAAACTTACCTTTTCTGGCTGGAGTAACCACCGTGGAAGAGTTGAATTCCGGTTTGAAAGCGCGACTGCGTGCTTCCTCCAGCTTCACCATCTTTTTCTCTGACTGTCTGTTAAGATAACCTTCGCGGATATGGTCGTAATCAGCTCGTGTTTGAGCACTGAATTTTTCTTTCTGATCTTCGCTTAACAAGCTGCTCACCACTGGCACAGATCGGCTGGCATCGAGTACGTGTACCACAGTCCCGCTATATTGGGGGGCAATCTTCACTGCGGTATGGGCTTTTGAGGTGGTTGCACCTCCGATGAGTAACGGGGTTTTCATGCCTAAGCGCTCCATTTCTTTCGCTACAAACACCATTTCATCGAGTGAGGGGGTAATCAAGCCGGATAACCCGATGATGTCCACTTCATGTTGACGGGCTGCTTCAAGAATCTTGTCGCAACTTACCATGACACCCATATCAATAACTTCGTAATTGTTGCAACCAAGGACAACGCCTACAATGTTTTTTCCGATGTCGTGAACGTCGCCCTTTACGGTGGCCATCAGCACTCTTCCGGCTTTGGAGGAAGCGCCGCTTTTCTCTGCTTCGATGTAGGGGAGGAGATAGGCTACCGCTTTCTTCATCACGCGTGCTGATTTTACTACTTGAGGTAGGAACATTTTTCCGGCACCAAACAAGTCGCCAACTACGTTCATGCCGTCCATCAATGGCCCTTCGATGACCTCTAACGGACGATTAAACATCTGACGCGCTTCTTCTACATCTTCTGCGATGAATTCGTCAATTCCTTTTACTAACGAGTGAGTAAGTCGTTCACGAACTGGTAGTTGCCTCCAGCTATCGTCTTTCACCACCACTTTGCCTTTGGCTTTTACTTGCTCGGCAAAGGTGATGAGTCGTTCGGTGGCGTCGTCTCTTCGGTTAAGCAGCACATCTTCTACACGTTCCAGCAATTCCTTTGGAATTTCATCGTAAACTCCAATTTGTCCGGCATTTACGATGCCCATATCCAAGCCCGCTTGAATAGCGTGGTAAAGAAAGGCTGTGTGCATGGCTTCGCGCACGGATTCGTTTCCGCGGAATGAGAAGGAGATATTACTTACGCCGCCGGAAACTTTGGCTCCGGGGAGGTTTTGTTTAATCCACCGAGTAGCGTTGATGAAGTCAACGGCGTAGTTGTTATGCTCTTCAATTCCGGTTGCAACGGTAAGGATGTTGGGGTCGAAGATGATGTCTTCTGCTGGAAAACCTACTTTTTCAGTGAGTAGTTTATAGGCGCGTTCGCAAATTTCAATTCTGCGTTGGTAGTTGTCGGCTTGTCCTTGTTCATCGAAGGCCATCACGATCACGGCTGCACCATAAGCGAGTACTTTGTGAGCCTGTTCGATGAACTTTTCTTCTCCTTCTTTCAAGGAAATCGAGTTGACAATCGCCTTTCCTTGAACGCATTTGAGTCCCGCTTCGATGACTTCCCATTTAGAAGAGTCAATCATGATGGGCACACGGGAGATGTCGGGTTCGGCTGCTATCAGGTTGAGGAAGGTGACCATGGCGTTTACGGAATCCAACATGCCTTCATCCATGTTGATGTCGATAACCTGAGCTCCGTTTTCTACTTGTTGGCGAGCTACCTGAAGGGCTTCGTCGTATTTTTCATTGAGGATTAAGCGTGCAAAAGCTTTAGATCCGGTTACGTTGGTTCGTTCTCCAACATTTACGAAGTTGGTTTCTTTGGTAATGCTTATGGGCTCTAAACCGCTCAAATGCATCACTTGGGGTAACTCGGGAATTGCCCTGGGTTGATAATTTGCCGCTATTTCCGCAATAGCTCGGATGTGGTCTGGCGTGGTTCCACAGCATCCACCTACAATGTTGACGAAGCTGTTTTCGAGGAAATCCCGAATATGGGCTTTCATCTGTTCCGGACTTTCGTCATACTCACCAAAAGCGTTAGGTAAGCCGGCGTTGGGGTGGGCAGAAATGCGGAACTTGGAGGCCTTAGCAAGCGCTTGTAAGTGTGGTCGCATCTGAGCAGCACCTAACGCACAGTTTAATCCTATGCTGAGTAGCGGAAGGTGAGAAAGTGAGTACAGGAATGCTTCTACGGTTTGGCCGGAGAGGGTACGTCCGGAATTGTCGGTGATGGTTCCACTGACCATAATTGGCCATTGGCGACCGGTATCCTGGAAGTATTTGTCGATGGCAAACAACGCCGCTTTAGCATTAAGTGTATCGAAGATGGTTTCTACCAAAAGTCCATCAACACCGCCATCGATTAACCCGCGGATTTGCTCATAATAAGCATCAACCAGCTCGTCGAAGGTGACAGCACGATAGCCAGGGTTGTTGACATCGGGGGAGATGGAGGCGGTGCGATTGGTAGGCCCCATAGAACCTACAACAAATCTCGGCTTATGCGGCTCACGCTCGGTGAAGGCGTCGGCAGAAGCGCGTGCGATGCGTGCAGATTCGTAATTCAGCTCATAAACCAAGTGCTCCATGTGGTAGTCAGCCATGGCGATGGAAGTACCACTGAAGGTGTTGGTTTCGGCGATATCGGCGCCTGCTGCAAAATAAGCATCGTGTATTTCCCGAATTACGTCAGGTCGGGTGAGGGTGAGCAGGTCGTTATTCCCTTTTAAATCGTGAGGAAAATCCTTAAACCGCACGCCCCGGTAGTCAGTGTCTTCTAGCTTATACCGTTGAATCATGGTGCCCATGGCACCGTCTAGGACTAATATTCGTTTTTTAACTTCTTCTCTTAAATCAGCCATTGTATTAGGTGTAGGCTCATCAGAGAAGGGGTGGGAGGGCTCCCGCTCATCTGCACTCCCTAGGGAGATCGGAATTGGCACCGGTTCTTCCGGTTGCCAGGACGTCGTTGGGCCGTTCCCTCAGTCCTTCTTGATAAGCGCTGCAAATGTAATAGCTTTTCTTCTTAGCTGTTTAGATTAAAAAGGATTAGGTAGAATTTCTTTGTGTGGTCAGATAAATTTCGTCCTAATAGTTAGTGATTTTATTAGAAAATTAACGTTAGAAACACTCGTTTAGGTTTGATTTTGTATAAAGTATAAAAAAATAAGCATTTAATTCATTAAAGTATGAAAAATTAAACATATGTTGAATTGTTAACTGTAATTAAATCTCATGAAATAACTTAATTTTAACATCGAAGACGAATTGTGCCCTTTCATACGGGTGTTTAAGCAAAAAAATGGTTAAAAAATGAAAAAGCGCCTATCTGTTTGGTTGTATCTGCTTTTGTTCATCACGCAAGCAGCTGCTCAAGTCAATCCCATAAGCATATCAGTAAACCTTACACCGCCATTTTCGCCTTATCCATACGTTTACGCTTCGCCAGACCAAAACAGCAGATATACACTTGTTGTGACGAATTCCGGCACGCAAACACAGAATTTATGGCTTCGGGCAAAGCTAACAGGGGATAATGGGATTGTATTGGACATTAATCCTTTTCGCCCCTACATCAGAACTATCTCTGTTAATCCGGGTCAAACTGTATTCTTAACAGGTTCCGACTTACAAGGCTATTTCAATAAAGATGATATTGGTTATACCAATTATACCAGCCAGCAACTTTATTCTGGTCAAGCACTACCTAATGGTTTTTACATGCTGTGTTTTCAAGCATTTGCTGTTGGAACCAATGCCAAGTTATCAGGAGATGCTCCTATCGGATGTAGTCCGTTTGTTCCATTTAATTTAATCAACGGGCCATTGTTGCTAAGCCCAACAGACCGCAGCAATGTTCCAATAAGTCAAGTACAGAATGTTTTGTTTTCATGGTCTCCACCTAGCGGAGCACCAGTTCCTCTTACCTATCGATTTACCATAAAGAAAGTACCTCCAGGTCAAAATCCGGTTAATGTCATCAACCAAGAACAATACCCTGCATTATTTAGTACTAGTGTAATAGCTACTAACGTATTCAATTATAACTCCTCTTTCCCCCTTCTAGAACCAAATGCTGAATATGTTTGGCGAGTTCAAGCGTTAGATCCATCATTACAGTATGGTTTTTTGCAAAATGGTTTTAGTGAGGTCTTTTCGTTTAGATATACTGATCCACTAGATTTGATTTCACCATATCCTGATTTTGAATCGAATAATACCAATTTACAACTTTCATGGATACCCAAAGGGAATGCTTCTTTTTATCGGGTTCAGGTAAAAAGGATCACTCCAGGGAGATCTGCGTTTGAGTTAATGAATGACCAGTCAGCTCCATTTGTTAGTCAAACGGTGGTTAGGTCGTCTCAAACATCAATTACACTACCAGCTACGAATGCTACCTATTGCTGGAGGGTTCAGGCTGGTTTTTCAGATAGTAGTCTGTTTGCGACTAGCGAGGTTCGTTCCTTTAGCTATAGAAATATGGGTCAACGTCCGGTTACATTACGTTTTCCACTTAATAACCAAACAGTGAATGGCCCAGGTTCGAACTTTGGTTGGGAATATGATTCCACTTTTAATGATCGCAGATATTGGTTAAAAATTAAACTCTGTACTACACCTGGAAAGGAAGATTCCATCATGAATGATCCTCGGGTTCCCTACTTATTTAATATAAAAACTCCTATGGCGCAGTCCGAAAAGTTGGACACTGCATCGAGAGTTTTCCTTAATCAAAAAAACTATGTTTGGCAGGTTTGGGTAACGAAGAATACCGATACTATTGCTATTCAAAAATCTCCGGCATATGGTTTCAAGTATGTATATATCTACAATGTAAAAGGAGATTCTACACAACGAGCTGATACTTTGGCTAGATATGTGGCCAATATATTCAGGAATATTGCACCTGTTAATTGTGGAAACGCATGTAAAAACTCTGCTATTGATTCAATAGTTGCAAAACAGCGCGCGAATCCGACTGTCAAAGCTAATTTTCAATTCAATCCCATAACGCCTAAAACGTTCGTTAGGCTTGGGCATCACCGATTGGAGATAATTGATGCTTACCGATACCGACCTGATACCGTAAAAACGGTATTACCTCCAGGTAGTGCTCCAGGACCCATCAATTACAATGATTCCTTGTGGTTTTATTATGGAACTGCCGACGTGA
>JAIXUI010000138.1 GCA_027484125.1 Bacteroidota bacterium
GGCATACTCTACCTGCTTTCTCTTCCCTATTTAGCAGTGGGAACCGTAGGTGGGGTTTATTATTTCAAGACCCGCAAACGCAAGCAGGACTAACAATGGCTGCGAAAAGTTATTTAGCTGCCATGTTGGATGGCAGTTGTCCGCGTTGTAGGCAAGGAAAAGTTTACGCTTATCCATTGCAACATTTTTCAAAGCGTCATGAAATGAATAGAGACTGTCCGGTTTGCGGACAGCATTACGAAGTGGAACCCGGTTTGTTTTGGGGTGCTATGTATGTGAGCTATGCATTTAGTGTGGCTATAAGTGTAATCTTTGGTTTTGGTACTTTTTTTTTATTCAATGACCCGGATGTTTGGGTCTATTTGACCATTGTAATTTCCGCATTGATTTTCTTTTCTCCTTTGTCATTGCGTTATAGTAGAATTATCATGCTTTATCTCTTTTCGGGAATCAAGTTTGACAAGAAGAAATTCGGTTAGTTTATCGGGTTAAAGAATGTTTTAAACTAAACGTTCTTCAATTTTATATTTCCATTTGGCGAAGCCATCAACAAAGGATGAGTTGGCTTCTGCATGGTCAATCACATTGAAAATCCATTTATCGGTTGTAACAAATTGCCTGTAAGAGGCTTTGTATTGCTCTCTTCCTTGGTTTCTAATGAGATTGATGATAGCCTCTAGATCTTGAATCATTTCAACGACCATGCAATCTGCTTGTGGTCTGCTCCATAAATAGGTGGCATGCGAGTTTAGCAATTCCCACACAAAATGATGATGGGTTCTTCCTATTACATGAAATACAAAACCAAAATGAGGATGCAAGGTAAATCGTAATTTGGTTTTGCTGTTTTGAAGCTGGTTGGCAAGATATAAAAGCTGTTTTCTATTTCGAACTGATTCCATTTTACTGAACAATTCCATTACGTCCAGTTCGTTATCTTGGAATATATTTCCATTGCCATCAGAAGAAAGGTCAAATATTTCATCTGATGTAAAAAGCGATTGATCTACTTCTGGTTTTTTAATCGGTCTATTTAATCCGTATATTCTTTGTTGCCTAATCTGTTCAAGAAGAGTTTCATTTATTTGGTTGATGTTTTCTGAAGTTGCTTCAATGGCAATTAACTCTTTGTTCTTAACTTTTAGTTTAGCCTTTACTTGAAAGGTGTTTCCTAATTGCTTAGTGAAGTAAGGTTTTATTAATTCAAATTCCTGAAGTAGGTGATCGTTTTAGATTTTAACTTCGAATCCGCTTTTTATTTCAGGAATAGATTTGGTGAATTTTAAAAAGCCGTTATTGAAAAATGCATTTTTAAAATTAATGCTCCATTGTTTTTCTAATTCAATTATTCTAAACTTTTGGGCTAATAATGCTTTAGTTGTTTCACTCTCTTCCGGAATAATCGGTTCAATAAATTCGACTTCCCGTTTTTTATTGGATCTAAAGTTAAACTCAAGGGCACTTTTTTCTATATAAGGTTCTAACTGTGCAACTTTATAGTGCATTAATTGTGCTTCTAGGCTTCTCCAGTCAAATTTCGCAAACTCCAGTTGCTCTATTTTTCGCGTAGGCTTTTGCTTTTCAAATCTGCTATCCCATGAAGCGTGATATTGAATGATACTTAGTTTCAAGCAGGCGATTGTCTCTTCATAGCCTGTTATTTCAGCTTCCCAAAAAATAGGTTTATAGTCGCTTAGCTGGCAATGTGCAAAAGGGAAGTTGGTTCTTTGAATGGGAATCTTCAAAGTAGGAGCGAGGGTAACCTCCTGATTGGAGATTTGAATTAACAGCGTTTTTACCAGCGGTTTCATTTCGAATGAAATTTAAGAAAACGCCGGGATATAGATTAGTTGGAAACGATATTGGCTGGTTCAATCCAATCTCCGTGTTGACGAATTAAATCTACCAATGCATCAACCGCTCCTGTTGACGGGATGTTTCTTTTCACGATTTCCTTCCCTTTGTAGAGGGTGATTTTCCCTGGTCCTGAGCCTACATAACCATAATCAGCGTCGGCCATTTCTCCAGGACCATTGACAATGCATCCCATGATGCCAATTTTTACCCCTTTCAGATGGCTTGTTCTCTTGCGAATTTTGGCGGTAGTTTCTTGTAAATCGAATAAAGTGCGTCCACAAGATGGACATGCGATGTATTCGGTTTTGGAAATGCGTAAACGAGTGGCTTGTAAAATGCCGAAGGCTAGGCTGTTGAATGCAGCAAGTGCATGCGATTCCGGGTTTCCGAGTAGGATGCCTTCTCCAAATCCATCAAGGAAGAGGGCACCTGCATCGGTTGAGGCGGCTAGTTGGCTTCTCTCCAGATCAAGCGCTGAGAAACTTCTATGTACCACTGTTGGAGTCGTAATTCCATAGTGCTGAAGTTCAAGGTAAAGTCTGCGAAGTTCGGGCATTGCATGGTCGTTGTCTGATTCTAGAATCAGGATCACGCTTTTATCCTTTTTCAGGACTTCAACCAGCGATTCACTCATCTCTGGAAGTGAAAGCTTAAGGAAAACAACTCCTTCTGGACGATTTGAAACAAATTCTTCTTTATTAAGGATTGGGAAGCAATTATGCTTTCCGGCTTGCCATTGTTGGAAAGGCACCAATACCATCAACGTAGTTGGTAAGTTGGTGAAGTCGGGCATTTGGTGGAGTAAAACGGCGTCAGCGGTTTGGTCGGCTAGGTGCCATTTGTCGGAAGGCTCGTTGTAGAAATAACCAATTTCCTTGAGGGAGTTATAGTCAAGATGGGTTGTGCTTAAATCTGCAATCACTGGTGGCACATGTTTTCCGCCAAAATTGAGCACCTCGTGGGTGGCCCGTTTAGCATAATGAAGAAAATCATGGTCTTCACGTAAGGCAGGGATTTCTCGGCTGGCTTTTCTGTTTTTGTAACGATCCACCAAAGCGCGAGCTACTGGAATTTCGAATTCAGGTTCTTCTGTAAGAGAAACCCTTACGGTATCTCCTAGGCCGTCTTCGAGGAGGGTTCCAATGCCCACGGCAGATTTGATTCTCCCATCTTCTCCATCGCCTGCTTCGGTAACGCCTAAGTGAAGTGGGTAATCCATGCCATGTTGCATCATGGTACTCACCAACTGGCGATAAGCCTGAACCATGACTTGTGGGTTGGAGGCTTTCATAGATAGCACGATTTGATGAAAATCGAACTCTCTTGCTATGCGAAGGAACTCCATAGCGGATTCAACCATGCCAAGGGGGGTGTCGCCATAACGGCTCATGATGCGGTCAGAGAGGGAGCCATGGTTTGTGCCTATTCGCATGGCAGTGCCATATTCCTTGCAAATTTTCACTAAAGGGATGAACTTCTGCCTGATTCGCTCCAGTTCTGCTTCATAAGACGCATCGGTATAGTCAATTTGCTCGAATTTCTTTTTATCAACGAAATTGCCGGGGTTGATGCGGACCTTCTCGACAATACGAGCAGCCACCTCGGCAGCATTTGGAGTGAAGTGGATATCGGCTACAAGCGGCACGCTAAAGCCTCTGTTTTTCAACTCCTTTTTGATGTTGGCCAGGTTTTCTGCTTCTTTTAAGCTTGGTGCCGTAATTCTTACGATTTCGCAGCCAGCTTCAATCAGCCGGATGGTTTGAGCAACCGTGGCGGCAGTATCCATGGTATCGGTGGTGGTCATAGACTGAACCACGATTGGATTTTGGCCTCCCATGGCCACATCGCCGATGTGAACCACGCGGGTGGTGAAGCGTTGATAGTCGGTAAGGCTGGGGCAGAAAGGAGCTGACATGCGATGTTGATAAAATCTGAACCACAAATTTAACCGCTTTGTTTGGTGAAGTGGATTTTACCTTTACTTTTGCAACCGCTTAGCCCAGGTGGCGGAATTGGTAGACGCGCTGGTCTCAAACACCTGTGACGCAAGTCGTGCCGGTTCGAGCCCGGCCCTGGGTACAGAAGTTAAGCCTAAGTGGCGAAATTGGTAGACGCACTAGTTTCAGGGACTAGCGGGAGCAATCCTGTGTCGGTTCGACTCCGGTCTTAGGCACCAAAGCCGCTCACGAAGAGCGGCTTTGTTTAACTTCTCTTATCCTTTCCTCCATCTATTCGTGCTAAGCGCTTCTTATTCTTCTACAAAGAATAATTGCTCCAACACTTGGTCCATGGTGAACCAGTGTTCTTCCGGAAGCTTCAATCCTTCATTATTGGCGGTAAGCGCACCTGAGGCTATCAATAGTTGGCTTTCAACTTCGAAATGCTTCTTTAAATCCCCTTCCATTGCAGGCATGTAGCGCCATTGAAGGCCATCCGATGTTCGGAGTCCGGTTAATAGCCAATCGTGGTATTGGTCGATGGTGGAAAGCAGTTCAATTTCCCAACTGGGTTCTTGGGCTTGAAGCATTTTTACATACTTAGGATTCGAAGCTACATTGGCATGTCTGGCCTTGCCAGTAAAGCTATGGGCAGAAGGGCCAAGTCCCAGATAAGGTTGGAGTTTCCAGTAGTTGCTGTTGTGAATGGCCCGATGACCTGGTTTGCAATAGTTAGACATTTCGTAATGTTCCCAGCCTTGGCTTCTAGCCCAATCGTTGAGCATTTGAAAATGGGTGGCTGCCAAGGTTTCATCAACTGGCTGACTGCTGCCTTTCTTCACAAAGTGGGCTAATGCGGTACCCGGTTCCACGGTCAGGCAGTAAGCGGAAAGGTGGTTGACCGGTAGCTTGGAAAGCTGGGACAATTGATTTTCCCAATATTTTACTGAGGTGTCAGGTATTCCATAAATCAAATCAACATTGAGGGCATGAAAGCCCATGTTTGCAGCATCGGTAACGGCTTGAATGCTATGAGCAGCTTCATGATCGCGGTTCATCCATTGTAGAATAGCTTGATCGAAGCTTTGCAAGCCAATGGAAAGCCGGTTGATGGGTGTTAACTTCAGTTGATGAAGGTATTCCAGCGATAAGTCAGCAGGATTGGCCTCGAGTGTTATTTCTGCATTGTCAGATATCGAGAACTTCTTGTA
>JAIXUI010000042.1 GCA_027484125.1 Bacteroidota bacterium
AAAAGCATTGATATTCTGTAAAAGAGCAAGCTCCTTTTCTGATTTCTCTTGATACTCACTTTTACCCTTATTCAAAAGGTTGGATTCCGAAATCACCATATCCATTAAACGAGTATTCGCCAAATTCACGGCCTCTTGAGAAAGGTCGATACCAATAAATTGTCTTTTAAGTGCTTTTGCAGAAACACAAGTAGTACCGCTGCCGCAAAATGGATCAACCACCAAGTCGCCCTCATCAGTGACAATGTTTATAATCTGATTTAGCAATAAAACAGGCTTTTGAGTGGGATAACCAGTTCTTTCTTTCGCTTTTGGATTTAAATAAGGGATTTCCCAAACATCAGAAAGAGGAACTCCTTTTTTCTCTTTACCTAATATAATATGGCCATTTTCATCTCTTTTATAAACCGCCTTTCCATTTTCATTTCGTTCTCTTTCCTGCAAGATTTGGTCTAGATTAGTTGTTGGCGAATAATCAATGTAGCGGGTATTAAATTTAAAATCATCCGAATTAGAATAGAAGAAAATTACCTGATGAGCATTGAGCAATCCTTTTTTGGAATTAGACCATCTTTTATACGTCCAGATAATTTCACTTCGAAATTGCTCGCTTCCAAATACTTGATCTAATACCAACCGAATATGGTGAGAAGCAGTTTTATCACAATGAAGAAAAACGCTTCCCGTATGTTTTAAAATCCTTTTCGATTCCTTTAATACACTTTCAATTAAAGATAAATACTCATTTAATGACCCAAATTTATCCTCAAACTGATAAGTTTTAGAATGGTCTTTATTGGTAAGACTGTGCTTGCGTTGAGTGAAGAAAGGCGGGTCGAAGTAAATCAAGTCAACTTTGTTCGCTTCTACTTTCTTAAGCATTTCAACACAATCACCTTGATAGATGCTATTAACTTTCATGCTCGGATATTCTTTCATTCGCAATGGTAGTCAAAATGAGTTTCAGGTCAACGCCGGAATACGTTTTCACAAAATCCCAAGCTTCATCTCCACTGTAATAGGCCCTTCAACGGCGGAATACAGTGTTTTTAATGTTTGTTGAACTTTCACGGCTTGTGCCCTTTGTGGATAATAGAACATGATTCTAATTGGTTTGTGGCCAAGAGATTTGATTACCTGAATTTTTGTATGCTCCTTGGTGATGTGGTCGCCGTCGGTTGTAGCGTCGCGCCATTTCACCTCTATGGCATCGTTCTGATTCAAGAAGTCTATCTCAAAGGTTTTAGGCTTCTGCCCTTGGGTATTCACAATTCGCACTTTTTGACCAGTTGGAAACTTATGCTTCAGGCATAAAGTAGTGGCTTCCTCCAGAAAGGCACCTGCATACTTGTACAAAAACCGCCCTACGTTTTGATATTCATCAATACGTTGACCCTCTTTGGTACCAATCCCCAATACTCGATAAACAAGGTAGTGTGCGGTATCGTCTGTTTTCATCTCCTCTCTCCTACTTCCGATTTGGGTGTTGAGGTTTGCCGTATAGACGTCGGCAAGGCGCCTTATCGTCTGAATTAGTTCTTCCATAAATTTTATAATAATGTACCCTAAGTTATCGGTTAACGTCAACTTTCGGATGCTGGAATGCCATTCTTTTGAATAAATTATTCCTAAAGCATAACAACCAACCTTGCCAAACTTGCAACAAAAAACCCCAGATCTCATAGAGAAATCTGAGGTTTTTGGCGATTGCGAAATATCTATAAAACATCTTCCAATAAAGTGCGGAAGGCAAAGGCTTTGTCGCCGTAGCGGGCTTTGGTTTGAGCCTGTAAGGCAGGTGCAAACTGATCCACATAATGCTGGTAGTCGGCCATGCTTGCAGCGAAGTACTGAATCGCATAGGTGACGCCTTCTTCGGGCGTTGGCTGCAACAGCTTCAGAAAACGATGTTGCTTGAAACATCCGGTAGCCATCACTTCTGGAAGGTGGATGGTCTTCATCCAGTGAAGCCAATCTTCATGGATTCCGGCTTCCACATTAACCGTTACGTTGTAAATGATCATGCCCAAAGTTCGTGTTTAGCGGCCAGCTTTAAAACAACCGGTAGCCAATGGCCAGTTGCCAAACGTTATTGCGGGAAGAAGCGGTTTGGCTGCTCACTCCGTCCGCACTCGATTGGTTGATTCCCAAACTGCTGAGGTTGGTGTCGTAGCGCAAGTCTATAGAAAAACGACTGATGTCGAAACCAAGGCCAAGTTGAGCACCAAAAACGAGGTTGTTCAACGCTTCTTTACGGAAAGTGATGATTCTTCCGGCCGCTGCCAAGGTGTTCTCTTCTGCGCCTACCAAGTATTGAAAGTTTGGCCCTGCATGCAATCTTAGCCAACTCACCGGGCGGTAACCCACAAGCACCGGCACTTCCAAATACGACATGCGATTATCTACTTTTTGTCCGGTTAAATTATCGGTAAAGCTTCCTCCTCGTTGGCTATAAACCAACTCAGGCTGAATCATCCACTTGGTAGTAAGATTGAAGCGTACGAAAGCCCCGGCATTCAACCCCATATAATAATCCGGATTCTTGAGTGTGCTGAGTTGTGCTGAGAGGTGGGAGACATTCGTGCCCAACTTGAGTCCGGCAGAAACAAGGCCTTCGTCAGCCTGTGCATGGGTGCGGGTCCAAAAACAAGTTAAAAGCACCGCGAGACTTATAAGCTTTTTCATGATTCAAATTTGAGAGCCGCAACCGAAAAACCGTGCCGCATTGGTTGTTTACCAGCCCATCAATCGCCAAAAGGTAGCGAAGCCACTGAAAAAAATAAAGCCAAGCACCAGCTTCCGGAAATAAGCCTGTGGCAATTTCAGCAGCAGTTGTTTCCCAATCCAGGAACCCAACACGCTCACAATAGCCAAACCAGGCAGCAAGTAAAGGTCTTCTTGACGGACATAACCATTGAGTGCGTAAACCACAGCACGACTTCCGTCAACTCCTAAGTCTATCAGGGCAGAAGTAGCCACAAACACTTCCTTCTCCAGATTCAACGCCGACATCGCCAGCCCGCGTAGTGCGCCGCCGGTACCCACAAGGCCTGCCATGAAGCCCGCAGCTGCACCGGCTCCCAACAGCCTGCCGGTCGTGTCTTTCATCTTCATTTCCGGCTTAATCCACAACCAGGCAGACAATCCCATCAGGAAGAAGGCCAACGTCATCTCCAAACCTGTAGTGCTCCAAAAAGGACTCAAGGCCGCCCCTGCAATCACCAACAAAACAGAGGGAATCCCCAGCCAAAGCAAAATCCGTCGGTCCGTCTTCTTCCCAAACAACCCGATTTTCGCCAAGTTGCTCATCACATGAAACAGGGCTGTAAGCCCTAATACTGCGTGAAATTCTAGGAAAAACCCGGCCAATGGCACAAAAAACAAAGACGAGCCGAAACCTCCTAAAGTGCCTAGCACTTCTGCCAGCAACGCCAGCAGCAGGAAGGCAACCATCAGTTCCGCACTCATTAGAAAGACAGATGAGCTTGTTTCGCCAAGGCTTTCAGTCCTTCTACTACAGCTGGTTGAAGCGGAATTCCATTCGCCAACCTCGTTTGTTTAATGAGAACTTCCGGCTCTCCATGTACTTGAATGGGCACCTCCGGATTGAGGGGCTTGGCCGCCTTCATCCGGGTAATCCAATGCCCGATGGCTTGTTCGTATTCGCTTTTGTCTCGGAAGGCTTCCACTTCCCAAGCGGTGAAAAAGTGTCCGATGCCTTGGCCATGCGCTCCGGGTATCGGGTCTAAAAACGCAACAAAAGGAGGAACCCACGGCCCATAAGCAGCACCACCTAATACGGCAGAAAACAAGTCCACCATGGCACCTAGTCCGTATCCTTTGTGTAAGCCTAACTCCGGGAAACTGCCCAGCGGCAATAAGGCGCCTCCTTGTTTTAAGGCGGAAGGGTCGGTGCTGTAGGTGCCGTCAGGCATCAGTATCCAGCCTTCCGGAACTGGTTTCCCCAATCGTTCTGCAATCTCCAGCTTACCATTAGCCGCTGCCGAGGTAGCAAGGTCAAACACCAACGGATCGTGCTCTCCTGCCGGAAATGCCACACAAATCGGATTGGTTCCTAACAGCCGCTCTGCAGTATTGGCGGTTGCTACCAAGGGAGAGGCGTTGGTCATCGACATACCAATGCATCCGTGGCTCACCGCGAGCAGGCTGTGCCAGGCCGCAATCCCAAAATGGTTGGAGTTACGCACTGCTACGCTGCCACTTCCGGTTTGCAAGGCTTTCTCAATGGCGAATTCCATCGCTTTCGGCCCTACCACCAACCCAATTCCGCCATCTCCGTCAATGCTGGCCACGGAGGCTCGCGCTCGCACAATCCGAATTTCCGGCTTCGGATTGATGCGACCTTTTTCTATCAGCCTTACATAGCCGGGCAAACGCGCTACGCCATGAGAATCTATCCCACGCAAATCGGCTTCAATCAGCACATCGGCTGACAAAGCCGCATCGGCTTCGGAAAATCCATGATGTTCGAATACACCGCGAACCAAGGCGTGTAATGCTTCGGAAGAAAAATCCGTTACCATCGGGACAAATTGATTTTTAGTTTGAAGTAAAGGACGCTCCAGCGCGAAGGAGGCCGCTGAAGGAAATCCAATCCTCGCGTCCATTGTTCCCTGAAGCCGGTTTTATCCACCGCTTTATCACTTAAATATTGCCAGTTCACTGCTTTGGCTCCTACTTCATTCGAACCATGCTGACGGTAGTCCATGGTGGCTTCCGGAAGGTAGCGAACCACGCCTCCGTGCGCCACTACATGAATCACCATCCAATGGTCATGCTGGTAGGGATAATCGCCAAGAGGCGGTATCACCTTTATAGCAGCCCGATTGAACAGCATGGTGCACCCGGCGGCCATGCTTTGGGCACAAACCGCAGCTAAGCCCATCGAGAGGATTTTTTCGGGTTGAAGTTTTTGCGCTTTGCTGAAGGACGGCTGTAAAACTTGAAGCTGAGCGTCGGTGACGCGCATATCGGTGAATGCTAATGCCGGGCGTTTCGAATCTACATCCGCTAAAAGCTGAAGTGTTTGCGCTATTTTATGGGGGAGCCACACATCGTCTTGGTCGCAAAGCATCACCCAAGGTGCGGCAGATTGGGTCATCAGCCAAAGAAAATGGCGGGAAGAGCCTTGGCGTTCCGACGCTTGGTTGCGGATAAAATGATTGGGAAAGGCTTGGGTATAGCGCTCCATGATGGCCACGGTATCGTCGGAGCTGCCATCGTCGGACCAGCGCACCACCCATTCCGTATGGGTTTGTGCCAAAAGGCTGTCGAGCTGGGCAGCCAAGTATCGACCACCTTGATACGTGGGCAAAAGAATATCTACAAGCACTGCCCAAAGGTACACATTGAAAAGTGGTAGGTAGAAAGTACACTTACCGACAAGGGCACATCCGCTAAAAACATATCGTATCTTTGGCGCGCAATTGCAAGTTTATGAACCTTCTCACCCTTCTTTTCCTTCCCAACCTGGGCGGTAGCGAGCTGATTATCATCCTGATTATCGTGCTCTTGCTCTTTGGCGCAAAACGTATTCCTGACTTGGCTCGCGGCCTCGGCAAAGGCATCCGTGAATTCAAAGATGCTTCTGCCGGTATCCAGCGTGAGATTGAAACCGAATCCCGTAAAGAGGACAAGAAAAACTAATCGCCTTGAGCGCTTATCACCGACTGGCCGATATTCAGGCCGATCTGGCAGCCGGTAAAACCACCTGTGTGGCACTGGCCGAAGGCTATTTAAGCCGGATAAAAGCCAGACCAGAACTCAATGCTTTCCTCGAAGTTTTTGAGGAAGAACTGTTGCAGCAAGCGGCTGCTCAGGATGCCCGCCGTGCCGAAGGCCAACCCCTTGGGCGTTTGCACGGGCTTATCATCGGATTGAAGGACAACATCGCTTACCAAGGACACCGCTTCAGTGCTTCTTCCAAAATCTTGGAAGGCTTTGAATCGCTGTTCTCTGCTACGGTAACTGAAAGGCTGTTGGCAGAAGATGCCCTCATCATCGGTCGCCTTAACTGCGACGAATTTGCGATGGGCTCTTCCAACGAAAATTCTGCTTATGGCCCTGTTCGCCACCCCCTCGACACTGAACGTGTTCCTGGAGGAAGCTCCGGCGGTTCTGCCGCAGCGGTAGCCGCTAATCTCTGTCATGCAGCCCTTGGCACCGACACGGGTGGTTCCATCCGTCAACCGGCTTCGCTTTGTGGTATTTATGGGCTGAAGCCTACTTATGGCCGCATATCCCGCCATGGACTTATTGCCTACGGCTCTTCTTTCGACCAAGCGGGTCCTATGACTCGCTCCCTCGAGGATTGTGCCCTATTGCTCGAAGTCATGGCCGGCCCGGACCAATTCGATGCTACCGCAGCCCGTAAACCGGTGCCTGCTTACAGCGATTACCAGCCTGCTTCAGGCACTATGCGGTTCGCGGTTTATGAAGAAGTCTTACAAGGTGGTTTGGAGCCGGAATTGGAAGCTGCTTTCAAAGCTAAAATCGAAGCGCTAAAAGAAGCCGGACATACTGTTGACTTTGTCAAATTCCCTTACCTCGATTTACTCGTTCCGGTATATTACTTACTCGCAACCGCAGAAGCTTCCTCCAACTTATCTCGCTACACTGGCGTTTTGTATGGAAAAAGAAGTCCGGAAGCTACCGACTTGCGCACCACCTACACCCTTTCTCGCAGCCAAGGCTTTGGAGAAGAAGTGAAAAGGAGAATTATGCTGGGAACTTTCGTTTTGAGCGAAGGTTATTACGATGCCTTCTACGGTAAAGCGCAAAAAGTGCGTCGGGTAGTTCGTGACGAAACCAGAAAATTGCTCGAGTCTCACGACGCTATTCTTTCACCAACATCTCCGGTAGCCGCATTTAAGTTAGGCGAAAAATCGAATGACCCCATACAGCTCTACCTGGCGGATATCTTCACCGTTCAAGCCAACATTGTCGGGATGCCGGCCATCACCGTTCCTTTTGCGAACAACAGCGCCGGTTTACCCTACGGCTTACAACTGATGTGCGGCCCCTGGCAAGAAGAAAAACTCTTCTCGCTCACCGCAGCGATTGAGTAATAATTAACTTTTCATTAGAAACAGGGCGGATACGATTAACGTGTTCGCCCTGTTTCATTAGCTAAAAGCCTAACTTTGCGAACATTCGCCGCGCTGCGTTGTTGTTCTATCAGTTTTTTTGTTAAAGACCATGAAAATCAACCCCGGTCCTTTGCTGGCCACCTTAGACTATCCGGAGAATCTTCGCCAACTCCCGGAAGATCAGTTGCCCGCCGTTTGCCAGGAACTGCGTCAGTACATCATCGACTCTGTTTCCGTCAACGGAGGCCACTTCGGAGCAAGTCTCGGGGTGGTTGAGCTTACCGTTGCCCTGCATTACGCTTTCAATACCCCTTACGACCAACTCGTTTGGGATGTAGGCCACCAAGCGTACGGGCACAAAATCCTAACCGGCAGAAGAGATGTTTTTCATACCAACCGCATCTACAAAGGCATTTCAGGCTTCCCGAAAAGGAGTGAAAGTCCTTTCGATACTTTTGGTGTAGGACACAGCTCTACGTCCATCTCTGCGGCTTTGGGTATGGCCGTGGCCTCTAGGTTAAAAGGCGAACTTGACCGTCAGCATGTTGCCATCATCGGCGATGGCGCTATGACCGCCGGCCTCGCTTTCGAAGGCTTGAACCATGGCGGAATAGAAAACTCCAACTTGCTGGTTATCCTCAACGATAACTGCATGTCCATCGACCCCAATGTAGGGGCGCTCAAGGAGTACCTCACGGATGTAACCACCTCCGGAACCTATAACAAAATCAGGGACGAAGTTTGGAAAGCGCTCGGCTCTATCAGCAAATTCGGCCCAAATCCCCAAAAAATTGTTTCCAAGATTGAGAATGGCCTTAAAGCCACCCTGCTCAAGCATGGAAATCTCTTCGAAAGCCTTCGCTTCCGCTACTTTGGCCCCATCGATGGGCACAACGTAACCCACATGGTGAAGGTGCTGGAAGATTTGAAGAAAATCCCCGGGCCTAAAATCCTTCATTGCGTAACCGTAAAAGGGAAAGGGTTTGCGCTTGCCGAACAAGATCAAACCAAATGGCATGCGCCAGGCCTCTTCGACAAAATCACCGGAGAAATTTACAAGCCTAAAATTGAAGTTCCTCAGCCGCCCAAATACCAGGATGTTTTCGGACATACCATCGTAGAATTGGCAGAGAAAGACCCTCGCATTGTTGGAATTACTCCGGCTATGCCTTCCGGTTGCTCCCTCAACATCATGATGAAAGCCATCCCGGACCGCGCTTTCGATGTGGGCATTGCCGAACAACATGCCGTGACCTTCTCAGCAGGTTTGGCCACCCAAGGCATGATTCCCTTCTGCAACATCTACAGCTCTTTCATGCAACGCGCTTATGACCAAGTGGTGCACGACGTATGCTTGCAGAAACTGCCCGTGATTTTCTGCCTCGACCGAGCAGGAATCGCCGGTGCCGACGGCCCTACCCACCATGGCGCTTTTGATATCGCTTACATGCGTTGCATCCCCAATATGGTAGTGGCCGCGCCCATGAACGAAATTGAATTGCGGAACATGATGTATTCCGCCACCAAACATACCGAAGGTGGCTACACCATCCGCTATCCACGTGGAAACGGCGTAATCACCGACTGGAGACAACCTTTCCAAGACATCGAAACCGGAACCGGAAGAAAACTCCGTGAAGGGGAAGATGTGGCGATTCTCAGCTTTGGCCACATTGGCAACCTTGCAGTAAAAGCTTGTGAAGAGCTGGAAAAACAAGGGGTCAGCGCCGCTCATTACGATTTGCGCTTCGCTAAACCGTTGGATGAAAACATGCTTCACGAAGTATTTTCGCGATTCAGCCGCATCATCACCGTTGAAGATGCCGCTATCCAAGGAGGTGTTGGTTCCGCTGTATTAGAATTCATGGCAGACCATGGTTACAGTGCGCGAGTAGTACGTCTCGGTATTCCGGATTACTTCCCGGAACATGGCGAACAGAAAGAACTTTATACAGAACTGAAATACAATACCGCCGATATTCTGGAAGCTGCCAAAAATCTGGTGGTAGAAAAGATTCGCGTGCAGTGAGTATCGAATTAACTGACCTTCAACTCGACCGAATTATCGAAATGGCGTGGGAAGACCGCACGCCATTCGAAGCCATTCATCACCAATTCGGGCTCAAGGAAAGTGAAGTCATTGAGTTGATGCGCAAGCACATGAAAGGGTCCTCTTTCAGGATGTGGCGCAAGCGCATGGCCGGCCGCACCACCAAACATCGGGCGCTACGCACCGATGGCATCGATCGGTTTAAGTGTACCCGCCAGCGTACTTCAGGCATCAGCGGAAGAAAATAACATTAGCTGCTAAGTCGATGCGACCAGATGAGTTTGGCCGCCCCCACCTGCATCTTTTCACTCGGCCCCCATTCCAACAGCACCGCTCCCGAGGTCTTGAGATTATCGATGGGAATGCCGGTATAGAGTTCAATGACTTCATTCAGCCAGGGATTGTGGCCAATGATGGCCAAGCTTTCGCATTCGGCCACCTTGGTTTTGAGCATCCGTAAGATGGAGGGCGTGGTGGCTTCGTAAAGCGACTCTTCGGTTTCTTGCACCGAACCTTGCCCCCAACCGGCTTGATGAAGTACAGCAGCCGAAAGCTGGGTTCTTACCGCTGGACTTACGGCAATCTTGCTGGGAATAATTCCTTCCTTTATCATCAAGGCAGCCAGCTCTTTGAGCTGCCGATGTCCGCGCATAGCCAGCGGACGGTTGAAATCTGGCTGCCCGGGAATGTCCCACGACGATTTACCGTGCCTAATCAATAGCAATTTCATCTTCAAACAACATTTTTATTTCCCCATGCGCATAGGCGCGTAATCGATCATGGTGGCGTACCAACAGTTTTCCGGCATTGTTCACACCCATAATCATTCCCTTAAATTGAGCTCCATCAGTAATCTGAAAAGTCCTGTTTTCCTGATAGCCTAAGAGTTTTCGTTGGTATTCCATCAGCAGGTTGCCCGCACCCATTTGCTGATAAGTCAGATAGCGATGCTCTAAACAGTCGGCAATTTGCTCAAGGAGCTGGTATCTATCATGGGTGGTTCCGGTTAAATCGTAAAGGGAAATGGCCCTCAAGCCATCTTTCTCCCTCATCGACTCATTGATATTCAACCCAATTCCAATTACAGCTTGTCTTACATAATTGCCTTGCAAATTGGTTTCAATCAACATGCCGCCCAGCTTGCGGCATGCGGCAAAAATATCGTTTGGCCATTTTAACAGAAGGTTCTCTTGGGAAAAGCGACTTAACGCATCCACCAAGCCCAGTGCAATAAGCATGTTGAGAGAATAAAGTTCGGAAGCCGGCAAAAACTGCGGTTTAAGCAACAAAGAGAAAGTAAGATGCTGGCCTGAAGCAGCCTGCCAAACCCTGCCATTCTGGCCTCTTCCGGCATTTTGGCAGTCAGCAAGGAGAATAGCACCCTCCGGAAGCGTGTCTGCTTCAAGAAGAAGTTCGTCGCTGGTGGAACCTACTTCGGCCAAATGCCTGAAATACTGTCCTATGAAGCGCGTAGTAGGCCGAAACGTATGCAAAAGAATTCCGTACTTTGCACAAAGCTAATTAATCCATCTTGAAACAATCGGCCGTCGTCACGACTACCCCGCTCAATGAAGCCATCGTTTTTGGCATCCTCGAAAAGAAAGGCAAGAATGTTGTAATCCTTGACCTGCGTCAACTTAAAGAAGCCGTAGCAGACTGGTTTATCCTCTGCGAAGGTGACTCCTCCACCCAAGTGCGAGCAATCGCAGATTCAGTAAGTGAAGAAGTTAAAAAAGTCTTAGGCGAACGTCCTTGGCATGTGGAAGGTTCAGAAAATGCCCAATGGGTATTACTGGATTATGTCAACACTGTTGTTCATGTCTTCCAACCTGCAACCCGTGCATTCTATGGGCTTGAAAACCTGTGGTCTGATGCGGAAAAGGTAAGTTTGCCAGGCTCTTAGGCTCCTGATAGAACTATTGACGGCGGTTTACGTTCATTATACAGTTCCTCCTTTTCATGGAAAACGAAAGCAAATCCCGTAAGGGCAAAGACAAAAACGAACCCGATTACTTTAATCGTAAAGACGAGGGTTCACAAAAACCGAAATTCCAATTCTATTGGATTTACATCCTCATGGCCGGGGTTTTCCTCGTCCTGCAACTCATGAATACCGGCAGCAGCACGCGTCGTATTACTTGGAATGATTTCCAGACCCGAATGCTGGTCAACGACGATGTTGACAAACTTGTAGGTTTCAAGCGCGACGAACTTTATGTTATCGAAGTTTACATCAAACAAGATCGCGTTAAACTTGAGCGATACAAAGACCTTCAAAAGTCTAGCCCCACTAGCGCCGATGCCGACTACTACTTCACAGAATCATCGCCTGAAGTACTCGAAACTAGGCTGAAAGAAGCACAGCAAGGCAAACCCTCAACGCTCAATGTAGAATGGGAAACTCGCCACAATTGGCTTTCTGATGTTATCACTTGGTTGCTGCCATTGGTTTTCATCGCTGCCTTGTGGATTTTCCTTTTCCGTCGCATGGGCGCTTCTTCTGGAGGCGGTGGTGGCCAAATCTTCAATATTGGCAAATCCAGGGCAACCCTCTTCGACAAAAACACCAAAGTGTCTATCACCTTCAACGATGTTGCCGGCTTAGAAGAAGCGAAAACCGAGGTGGTAGAAGTGGTTGACTTCCTGAAAAACCCCAAAAAATACACTGCATTAGGCGGTAAAATTCCTAAGGGTGTTTTGCTTGTAGGCCCTCCCGGAACTGGAAAGACATTGTTGGCAAAAGCCGTTGCTGGAGAAGCACAAGTGCCATTCTTTACGCTTTCAGGTTCTGACTTCGTTGAAATGTTCGTAGGAGTTGGCGCAAGCCGCGTTCGGGACTTGTTCAAACAAGCCCGCGAAAAAGCGCCTTGTATCATCTTCATCGATGAGATTGACGCTGTTGGACGCTCAAGAGGCAAAAACCAAATCATGGGGGGAAATGATGAGCGTGAAAGCACACTGAATCAGCTCCTCGTTGAAATGGACGGTTTCTCTACAGAAATTGGCATCATCATCATGGCGGCAACTAACCGCCCAGATGTGCTCGACTCCGCCTTGTTGCGGCCTGGACGCTTCGACCGTATGATTACGGTTGACCGTCCTGATCTTGCCGGACGTGAGCAAATTTTCAATGTACACCTTAAGCCCATTAAGTTGGCAAGTGGGGTTAGTGCGCTTAAGTTGGCAGAACAAACTCCCGGATTTGCCGGTGCTGAAATCGCCAATGTTTGTAATGAGGCCGCGTTAATTGCTGCTCGTAAGAACAAATCCGAAGTGGATATGCAGGATTTCAATGATGCGGTTGACCGTGTTATTGGCGGTCTTGAAAAAAAGAATAAGATTATTTCTCCTCAGGAAAAGCAAATTGTGGCCTACCACGAAGCGGGACATGCGGTTACAGGTTGGTTCCTCGCTTCTACCGACCCTCTGGTGAAAGTATCCATCGTTCCTCGCGGTGTTGCAGCACTTGGTTATGCGCAGTACTTGCCCAAAGAACAGTACCTCTACACTACCGAGCAAATGATTGACAACATGTGCGTAACCATGGGAGGGCGTGTGGCCGAAGAAATCATCTTTGGAAGAATCTCTACCGGCGCTCAAAACGACTTGGAACGGATTACGCGCATGGCCTATGGTATGGTAACCCTGTACGGCATGAATGAGGTGGTTGGAAACGTCTCCTTTAATGACCCAAATGGGGAATATCAGTTTCAGAAACCCTATTCTGAGGAAACCGCACGCTTAATTGACCATGAAGTAAGAAAACTGATTCTTGAAGTACACGGCAAAACCAAGACACTTCTGGAGAGCAAACGTGACGCATTGGAAGCTATCGCCCGCGAACTTTTGACTCGAGAAGTCATCCATACCGACGACATCATCCGCTTGCTAGGGGAACGTCCAGCCATGGTTCACCCCCCCCTACTGAACGACATTTCACCCTCTGAAGCTGCCGAAAATCCCGAATCCTCTTCAGAAGACAATACCGATCAAGTCGCCTAACCGATAATTGAGCCAAACATGGCTGGAACTGAAAATGCCCGTGAGCAGGTGCTCAAGAAAATTCGAAGAGCCCTCCTTCATAAAACCTCTCCCAAAGAGGATGTGAAAGATTTTGAAACCAATGTCTTTCAACCTTCTCATGAGGATCCTGCTTTTGAATTTGCCGAAAAGTTCATCGCACTAGGTGGTGGTTTTGCTTATTGCGATTCAGAGGTAGATTTTTTATCAACCTTGAAAGAGTTGGTTGAAAAGCGCGAATGGACAAAAATTGCTTGTCTGGATCCCATAATTAATAATAGGATTGAAGGCGTGATTCCGGTCAACATCCAACATCCGCCTTTCGAAGATGCCGAAATTGTAATCACTGGCTGTGAGGCGCTGGTTTCTTTTACTGGAGGCATCCTCGTTTCTTCTCGCCAGCCTTATGGAAGAAGCTCTACTATACTTCCCCCCGTACACCTTGTAGTTGCGAGTCCCGAGCAGCTGGTTCCAGACTTGAGAACAGCTTACAGCATGATTAAAGATAAATACGGCGATGCGCTACCTTCTATGATTAGCAACATCTCCGGTCCCAGTCGTACTGCTGACATAGAAAAAACTCTCGTAAGAGGCGCCCATGGCCCCAAAGAGCTCTACCTCTTACTTGTTTCCGAAAACTGATAACATGAGGTTTGTGGAAGGAAAGTCGGAGCTTTATTTTGCTTCTGATTTTCACTTTGGCGTGCCGAATCCTGAAGCAAGCAAAACAAGAGAAAGAGAGGCTGTTCGTTGGCTCAATCAAATCGCAGATTCAGCGGCAGCTGTATTTCTAGTGGGCGATTTATTCGACTTTTGGTTCGAGTATAAATTCACGGCTCCCAAAGGATACACCCGCTTTCTGGGGAAGATAGCGGAACTTACCGATGCTGGAATTCCGGTTTATACGTTCTTGGGCAACCATGATATGTGGCAGTTTGGCTATTTGGAGCAAGAAGTTGGTGTCACCTTATTCAAAGACAAATGCCGTTTTGACTTTCAAGAAAAACGCTTCTTCATTGCTCATGGTGATGGACTTGGCCCGGGCGACCATGGATATAAATTCATCAAAAAGGTCTTTAGAAACCCCATCAATCAGTGGCTTTTTGCTCGCCTTCATCCAAATTTATCCTTCGGTATGGCCAATTATTGGTCCGGGAAAAGCCGACAACACAATCAAGAAAGCCCGGTCTTCCTGGGTGACCAAGAGTTTCTCTATCAATATTGCCTTCGGCAGCTAAACGAAGACCCCGCAGACTATTACATATTTGGTCATCGGCATTTACCCCTTGATGTTCCGCTTCCTGGTTCCAGTTCCCGCTACATCAATCTGGGAGAATGGTTCAACAAAAAAACATACGGCCACTTCGATGGACATGAAATGGCCGTTATCCCTTTTCAATAAAATTCTACGAGCTTCTCCAAAGCAGCGAACTGTCGCCATAACTTAGAAACCTATACTCATTGGTCAGTGCGTGTTCGTAAATCTTACGCCAATCCTCTCCGATAAAGGCTGAGATCAACAATAACAAAGTGCTTTCTGGTTGGTGAAAATTGGTCACCAATCCATCAACGAGCTTAAACTGATATCCAGGCGCAATCATCAAGCTAGTTCGTGCATGGATAAAAGAAGTTTGACGTTCGTTTAAGTAGTCTAACACTGCTTGCAGAGCGCTTTTCACTGAAACCTCACTTGGCAATTCATATGGATCCCATTGTCCTATTTGAAGATCTTCTCCCATTGAGTGATTAGCGTCCATTAATCTAGCGCCCAACCAATAAAGAGACTCTAGGCTTCTCATGGAAGTAGTTCCAACAGCCACGACTTTCGGCTTATCAAGCAATCTACTAATGAGCGCTTTCTCTATATAAATTTCCTCAGCGTGCATTTCATGGCCCTGCATTTCAGCAGCTTTAACCGGCCTGAAAGTGCCTGCACCCACATGTAAAGTCAAAAAACGACGCTCAACTCCTTTAGCATCCAAATCTTGAAACACTCGTTCGGTGAAGTGAAGACCAGCAGTTGGTGCGGCTACTGCTCCGGATTGCTTGGCATAAACCGTTTGGTAGCGCATTTTGTCATCATCTTCTGCCTGACGCTTCATATAAGGCGGCAGAGGTATCAAACCTATATGCTCCAGCATCTCAGCAAACGTAAAATGACCAGGTGTCCATTTAAAATGAATTAGAAACTGGTCTCCTTCCATGCCCACTTTCGTAGCTGTAACTGAAACATGAGCGTGTTGCCATGCTCTTGTTGCATGAAGAAAGTCCTCTTTCCACTTTTTGGCATTTCCCACCATGCACTTCCATGTAGCTTCCCCTTGCTGGGCCATGGCAAGCTGAATGTCAACATGATCAGCAGGCTCAAGACAGAACACTTCGATTTTACCGCCCGTAGGGCGTTCAAACTGAAGCCTAACTTGAACCACCTTGGTGTCATTGAAGACCATGAGTGCGTCTGAGGCTAACATTTCGGGTAATTGAAAAAACTGCTTGTCTTCTACAACGCCCCGATTATAAACCAGTAATTTAGACTCGTCCCTGTTTTTTAAAGGGTGTTGAGCTATTCTAGCTTCAGGCAAATCGTAGTTGAAGTCCTGGATTTGAAGAGTTTTAGGATGCCTTAACATGTCAAATCTATATCTGCGTTTAAATTCGCACAAAGCTACTCGGCTTCAATTGCTATGCATCAGTCTGCCAGGTTTTTAATCCTGATTGTTTGCTTGCTTTTTCTCAATACCGTATCCTGTAAACCGGGAATCAACATTGACAAAAAGTACGTACTCAGTTATTCCCAATGGAGAGGCACCATCCAAACGGTAGGTGGTGAGCTTCCTTTTCTCTTTTTTCTCAAAAAAGATGGCAAAAACAACACCGTATCCTTTGAATTAGAAAATGGGGAGGAGCGTATAATAAGCAAGGAAGTTGAGATTATTGGCGACTCCATTATCATCAGACTGCCAGTATATGAAGCGGTTTTGATTGCGGAAATCAATACTACAGGTGACAGTTTAAATGGAAGCTTGCATCGGGTACGGTTTGACCAAACGGTAGTAACGCCATTTAAAGCAGCAGCTAAGCAGCCCTACAAGTTCGCGGCGCATCGACCTGGGCAGCCGGAGAATTTTCAGGGACTCTGGAAAACCAAGTTTTTCTCAGATGACAACAAAGACACTTCCTGGGCTATGGGAAAGTTCGAACAGATTGGCATCAATATCTCAGGAACATTCCTCACGCCATCAGGCGATTATCGGTATTTAAGCGGAATTGCAGATGGCGACTCTATGTTTCTCAGTGGATTCGATGGTTCTATGATCTTTCTCTTCAAAGGAAGAAAGGTTGGTAAAACGATGTCCGGAGAATATTTCACTGCTGGAAAAGCTAGCACGCGTTTCATCTCAGAATTAGACTCTAATTTTAAATTAAGAGATCCGTTTAACCACACCCAGCTCAAGCGAAAATCAAACTTATATGCATCGCTTCCTGATAGCAGCACCTTAAGCTTTGCAACTGGCAAGTATGAGGGCAAAGTGGTCATTTTAAATATTATGGGTACATGGTGCGCTAACTGTGGGGATGAGGCGGTTTTCATGGGAGAGCTTTACCGTCGTTATCAAAAAGAAGGACTAGAAATAGTTGGACTTGCGTTTGAACGAACTGACATGAAAGAAAAAGCAGCTGATAACCTCAGCAGGATGAAAAAGCGATTCAACATCCCTTATGAGCTTATACATGTCGGCAAAGCTGATGCAAAAGAGGTTATTCAAAGGTTAAATTTCCTTCGCAGCCTTTTTGCGTATCCTACCACCATCATCATCAACAGAAAGGGTGAAATTGCAGAAGTTCATACCGGATTTTCCGGCCCTGGCACCGGCTCTTTTTACGAGGAGTACAAAAAAACATTTGTCTCCAAACTTGAAACACTACTCAAAGAATCAAATAAACTGAATTGACGCTCAAGGGTGTATCTTTGTAAACCCCACCCTTATCTATGGCGAATACTCTCCGTCAAGAATCTGAGGAAAGCAAAGATTCTAATGTAAAAACACCAAAAAAGCGCAAGAAGTCAGAGGTTGAACAGCCTTCCTTCCTAGGCGCAATCACAGGATACTTCTCCTCTATTCCAAGAAAGCGTATATACGTTGGTGGAATCTTCCTGCTTTTCACCCTTTTCTTGACTTTTTCCTTTATCTCTTCGTTACAAACTGCTCTGATTGACCAAGATATTGTAGCGAATAACGAAGGTGATGATAAAACCACCATTGCCAATTTAATTGGGCAAGCAGGCGCTTGGCTAGCTCAACATCTTCTACTTAATGGCTTTGGCATTGCATCATTTGGATACGTCTATCTTGCTCTTCTAACAAGCTTGCAAATCCTGTTTAGCAACCTTAAGCTATCCTTACCCAAAAGATACTTCAAAACCATAGTTGCTATGGTAGCGGTTTCATTAACCACTTCTTATCTAAGTACGCTGTTCGTGTCCGAAAGCTGGGATATTGGTGGAGGTGCTTTTGGCTATTTTCTCAATGATTGGTTAACAACTAAGACCGGGACATTGGGAACAGGGCTAATCATCCTGGTTTTTTGGGCTGTTTCTCTACTTGTAGTTTTTAAAATCGACTTAAAGTGGCCTGAGAAAAAAGACCCTGAACAACTTGCAACAGAGCTCGAAGAAAAAGCGGAAGCAGAAGCAAGCCAAGTAAGAGCCCAAAAAGAACAATTGAGAGAGGAGGCTGCGATTCTTACCCGCCTTCGTGATGAAGAAAATGCTCCCGCCTTCGAAATAGTACCTGACGAGGAGCATCCCTCTGTTAGTATCAACAAACATACAGAACCTGAGATTATAGACTTTTCACAACCAGCGCCTTCTGTCAATATTCCGGAACTTCAAAAAATTGAGGTGCCCGACGTGAAGGATTTGCTAGACGAAGACGATACTGGGCTCCCTCCTCAATTACAGGACCTTGGCCCTTATGATCCTAAACTTGACCTAGGTAGTTATGTTTACCCAGAAGTTGATTTACTTATCGATCACGACATTAGAAAGGTAAGTGTTTCTGAGGCGGAACTTAAAAGAAACTCAGATCAAATTGTAACTACTCTTGGTCACTATGATATTAAAATTTCAAGAATCAGTGCAACGGTCGGGCCTACAGTAACCTTGTATGAAATTGTTCCAGCTCCAGGCATTAAGATTTCAAAAATCAAAAATCTTGAAGACGACATCGCACTAAGTCTTGCTGCTTTAGGTATCAGAATTATTGCACCGATGCCTGGAACCGGCACTATCGGTATAGAAGTACCGAATAGAGATAGGGAAATGGTAGCGATGAGAACCATGCTGAATTCTGAAAAATTCCGCAAATCCTCTTTTGCGCTTCCTTTGGCTCTGGGTAAAACCATTGCCAATGAAATCTACATCGCAGATTTAGCTAAGATGCCTCACTTGCTTATTGCAGGAGCCACAGGGCAGGGAAAATCTGTAGGGATAAATGCAGTATTGCTGTCCTTGATTTACAGAAAACATCCAGCTGAATTAAAACTAATTCTTGTTGACCCGAAAAAAGTTGAATTAAGCCTTTTTAAACATATTGAACGACATTTCTTGGCAAAACTACCAGGGGAAGAAGATGCTATAATCACCGACACAAGCAAGGTGGTAAACACTTTGAAATCGTTGGTTTTTGAAATGGATAGACGATATGATCTGTTGAAGAATGCTCAAGCAAGAAACATTTCTGAGTACAACCTTAAATTTACCAATAGAAGGCTTAATCCAAACGACGGACATCAGTATCTTCCGTTTATCGTATTAGTGGTTGACGAATTTGCCGACCTCATGATGACTGCCGGCAAGGAAGTAGAACTTCCTATTGCACGTCTTGCACAACTTGCGCGTGCCGTTGGTATCCATCTGATTATAGCAACCCAAAGGCCTTCTGTTAACATCATCACGGGTACCATCAAGGCAAATTTCCCCGCACGTATCGCCTTCAAAGTTACCTCAGTGACTGACTCAAGAACTATTTTGGACCAAGGTGGTGCGCAACAGCTAATTGGTAATGGCGATATGTTGCTATCTAATGGATCTACTGTAGTGAGGCTACAATGTCCCTTTGTGGATACTCCTGAAGTAGAAAAAGTATGTGAGTTTATTGGTTCGCAACGTGGCTATCCTGATGCATTTATGTTACCAGAAGTGGATGATAACGGTGAAGTAACAGGCCCTGCTGAAGTGGATGCAGAATCAATTGACCCCATGTTTAAACAAGCCGCTCAACTCATCGTAATTGCACAGCAAGGATCCACTTCTCTTCTGCAACGAAAGCTAAAATTAGGCTATAACCGCGCCGGAAGACTCATCGATCAATTAGAGGCTGCAGGAATCGTAGGGCCCTTTGAAGGAAGTAAAGCACGAGACGTACTTATTCCTGATGAATATGCCCTTGAAATGCATCTCAAAAACTTTTTTGAAAACCTGAAATAATCAAGGATTTCTTTCTTTCAATTATAGACAATGAAAAAAACACTCACCGCTATCTGCTGTTTAGCTCTGAGCTTCTCCTCGTTTGCCCAAATAAAATCAGGTGAAGTAAACAGTCTTTTGAAGAAAACTTCAGCACGTTATAAAAGCATGAAAACAATACGTGCCCAGTTTAACATCCAGTTTGAGAATCTTAAGGATAAAACCAACGACTCACAACGTGCTCAATTGGTGGTGTCTGGAAAGAAATTCAAACTAGAGCTTGAAGGTCAAAAGCTTTACTGTGACGGCTCCACTTTATATACCTATTCACCCGAAGTTAACGAAGTTCAAATTGACCAATACAAGCCCGAAGCAGGTGAAATTAATCCTGCCAACTTATTCACTATTTATGAATCAGGATTTACGGCTACAGCAGCAGGACAAGCTTCTATCAAAAAGAAAAACTTAACCATGGTAGATCTTACGCCTGTAGATAAAAAGAAGAACTACTTTAAAATAAGACTATGGATAGACCCTAGTACTAATCTTCTTCAAATGGGTAAAGTGTTTCAAAAGAGTGGTAACAACATCGTTTATACCATCAACAGCATTAGCCAAACACCACCTGCTAACGACAAAGAGTTTGTCTTTGACAAAAAAGCTCATCCTGGAGTTGAAGTAGTGGACATGAGATAAATTATGTATTGACCCATACGAAAAAAGCCGGAAGACTTACATCTTCCGGCTTTCTTGTTTTCAGTTGCAGCTGGTTTTATGCCTGCTCTTTCCTGAATTTCTTCGCCCCTAAGGCTGCACCAGCTGCTAGTAAAGCTGTGATGCCGCCATCAAGTGGTACACCCACTGGGGGAGGAGGGGGAGGAGGGCCGCCACTGTTCCCACCATTGGTCGGTGGTGGTGGTGGGTTGCCCTGTGCTTGTGCGTCTCCGTATTGCAGGACTAGGGCGAATACCGCCACTCCTGCTATCGTTAGTACTTTTTTCATCTTCTTTTTCAGTTTGTGCTTAGTCGGCTAAGACCGCCAGACTTTCTCCAGCGGTCTTTTGCCTTACTTGTTTTTTATCGAACTGATTTGAACACTTTCTCGGTGAATACGCCGCGGTTGGTCTGAACCTCAATCAGGTATACGCCTAGTGGTAATTCCACTCTACGCTCTACTTGACCGCTTTCTGACATTCCACTTACGCTGATCACTCTGCGGCCGCTCATATCTAGCACCTGAATGCCTTCTACTACGGTGCCCTCGTTCAATCCGTTGATGCGTAATACATCGCCTGACATCACCATCGTTGGCTTCTCTTGTGTTGTTGTAACTACTGAGGTAACCATCGGCTGGAAGTGTACATAGAAACGGTTCGTGATGCTACCCGCTTGAGCCTGGAAGCTATATCCGCTGGTGCGCAGGTTGTGCATGGCGCCTGTTTGTGCATCCTGCAAGTAAATACCTGTTGTTGCATCTACATTCTCCAACTGATCAATCATGATCGTGTGTGTGCCAGTTGAAAGTACATCTAGACCCAACGCTACTACTTTGTTCGTAGTCAATTCGCCCATCGCATTGATCGCAGCATCCATGCTGCCTACTTTGCTATACAAGCTTATCGTTGGGTTGCCTTTGTATTTGCGTGCATCCCACAAACGATCGTAGTTATCGGTAGCATCTGCTGTAAACGCGATCAACGTGCTGTTCGCTACATTCTGGCTGTTGTGTGCCAAAATCGTAATCCGCTGTACTGGGCTGCTATTTCTCAAGAAAACATTGTTCGTCGTAGAACGCTGACCGTTATTGAAGTCTAACAACGTACTTGTTGCTTCAACAAAGAAGCCTTGTCCTACTCCTACATGGAACGAGCCGCTTGCCAAACTGCGGGTAGCATAGTCTGCTCCTGTGAAGTTGTTGTTCGCACTAATCGTGCTAAAGCTCGTGTTCCAGAAGTACAACGGTCCTACAATGTTATCAGAGTTGTTGCTGATAAAGGTTAAGCCGTTGATCGCACTTGGATAGGGGTTACCTACTAGGTTCCAATCATCGTTCAATCCAGGATTCACAGACATCGTTACGCTGATATTGCCATTGTTTGGTGTTCCACTGAACTGACGGATACCTGCGCCGCCGAAGCCGTTCGCATTACCTGTAGCACTGTATCCAACACCTACCTGCATGCTCGTTGCTGGTGTCTGTGCTGACCACGCTTGTGTTGCACTGTTGAAGCTGTACAAGTCACTTCCCAAAAGGTCTGACAACGTTGAGCCGTTCATCGGGCTTGACCACAAGTTGTATCGGAGGTTGCTCGTTGAGCCTGCTCTGCGCTGACGTAGCATACCAGTGAAGCTTCCGCCGCCGCCTGTTGTTCCTGTTCCATGCATCAACACACCTCCATCTCCTAATATAAGGTTGCTGGTGCTTAATGTTGAACCTGTAGATATTCTAACTATTCCATTGAACAGTACGCTTGCGCCTCCATTGATTAACTGTGTTCCTGTTCCGCCGAATACCAACGTTCCTGTTCCTGATAACGTCTGAGTTCCTGTACCTGCATAGGTCACATTACCCAATATCGTTACTGTTCCAGTTCCGATGCTTACTGATCCTCCGCTATTCACGTACAGGTTGTTAAGCTGTGTACCATTAGGTAGTACTGCAGCTGTTCCAGCATTGATCGTAATGTTTGTTCCTGCTGTCGATGGGCCAGGTGTTCCTCCTACCCAAGCAGAACCATTCCAGATAATCTGGTTCGTTACTTCTATGCTAAAGCTCGTGCCGCTTGATAAACCTGCATTCGCATTGTAAACACGTACATAGTAAGTCTGACCTGACGTTAATCCGGTAGCATTGATAGACTCTGAACCATTATTACCTGTGTTGTTCACACACGCTATGCTGGTTAAGCTTCCGCAGCTGCCACTGAACAATTGTACAATCGCATTAAGGCCGCCTGCTCCAACTACGCTGATGTTTTGGTTAGAACCATTGGCAACAAAACTGTACCATACATCATTAGCCTGAGCTCCTGTACATGGTGCTTGTGATTGAGTAGCAAATGCAGAGGTCTGTGAAGTAAGGGCTGTGCCATTTACTGTCATGGTCGTTGCGCTTAAACACTCATCATTGGCAGGTGCTGCTGGTACTGTAGTGAAACTACGCGCCTGACAGCCTACTGCGTCTCCGTTAGCGTTCTTTGGAACAATTCTCCACTGGTAGATCGTGTTGTTAGTCAATCCACTGGCAGCATAGGTGGTTCCTGCTTGGTTGGCGCTAACCAAAGTCATCGCACCTGGCAAGCCAAAGAACACATCGTAGCCGGTTGGAGCTCCACCACCTGCAGTCCAGCTAAGCGTTGCGTTAGTAGTAACATTCGTTGCACCATTAGCAGGAGTGCTGGAAGTGATACAGCTTGGTACCGTTCCAATGGTAGAGAAGGATCTAGAAGTACAACCCGTAGAGCTACCATTGCTATTTACAGCCAATACTCTCCAGAAGTAAGTAGTACTTTCTGCAAAACGTGGAGCAGTAACAACTACGGAGGTAGTTGTAAGGTTAGCTGAATCTATCATTAAAGTTGCAAAAGTTGGATCGTCAGATACCTGTAAACGGTAAGTGATAGTTCCACCTGTTACAGTACCCCATGTAAAGGTTAAATTGTTGGCAGAATTAACCGTGGTACTGTTGTCTGCTGGTGCAGTTAAGGCTGGACAAGCAGGAACTGGAGTAGAAAGTGTAATAGTAAATCCGGTTGCAGGGGTAGAAGCAGCAAAGTCATACACACGTACAAAGTAAGTGGTACCAGGTACAGTGGTAATATTTACAGTTTCTGTTCCATT
>JAIXUI010000041.1 GCA_027484125.1 Bacteroidota bacterium
CTCGCAAAGTCGCAAAGTCGCTAAGGTTTTTTTTCTATACTGGGCGTCTTAGCGTCTTGGCGAGAGGGTTTTTTCGCGCGGAGGGTGCAGAGGTTTCGCGGCGGGCGCCAAGTTTTTTGGTTTCTCGCAAAGTCGCTAAGTCGCTAAGGTTTTTACGAGATTTTGGGTCTTAGCGTCTTGGCGAGATGGTTTTTTCACGCAGTGGGAGCAGAGGTTTCGCGGAGGGCGCAATGTTTTTTGGTTTCTCGCAAAGTCGCAAAGTCGCTAAGTTTTTTTGCCAGATTTTGCGTCTTAGCGTCTTGGCGAGAAGCCTCACAAAGGCCACAGGGGATGTGACCAAGCAAACGAGTTTTTAATGAATAGCTTTTTTAAAAAATTTGGTGTACCCTGTGAAACCCTTTGATTATCTTGTGATAACCATATAATGTGGCCCCCTGTAACGTATTCCTCCCGCCTTACTCCCCCAAGGATTTGAAGAAGTAAAAAGGCTCATCAACCATCTTGATTTTTAGATTTTCTAACTTAGCACAACGGCGCAAGTAGCAGCATGAAACCTCTCCCAAACACCCAACTAAGCAATAGCGCAGTCCAGATAACAGGTAGGTTGCGTGAAGCCAGGAGGTTTCAACCAACCTCCCTTAACGTTTATAGTAAGGATGATATACGCAAGTTCAGGGAGAGTGGTGTAGACATAGATGTTATGCCCCAAGCTAACTAGACAGTCTCAATTCAAACAACTGTGCTTAACTCAAACTTACAATCCTGACGACGACTTTTTTAACTAACTTTAGACAATGGATTTGCAGCTAACAATATTAAGACAAGACTTAATTGACGATTATAAAAAGCAATTAAAAATTGATATTGAGAGTGCTTTCACATTAATACAAAAGAAATCGCAAACAATAGAAGATTTTCAATTTTATCTCGCAAATTCCGCAGTCCATTCATCCAATATTGAGGGCAACACTATAAGTTTTGACACCTATTTAAAAGCCAGTGAGTTCAACTTGCATTTAAAGTCGAAGGAAATCAAAGAAATTAAAGATCTTATCTCTGCTTATCAGTTTGCAAGAGAAAATGAACTCACACTTAACAACATTCTAAAAGCGCATGAAATTTTGACTGCGTCTATCCTTATAAAAAGGGAACGCGGAAAAATAAGAAAAGTAAAAGTTGGAGTAAGAAGTGATGGGCGTTTGATTTATCTCGCTGTTGAACCTGAATTTGTAAAACAAGAATTAGAAAAATTGTTTGCAGATATTTCGGTTTTGCTCGAAGCTAAACTGACAATAACCGAAGTGTTTTATTTTGCAGCATTAATACATCTTGTCTTTGTCAATATTCATCCATTTGTTGACGGAAACGGAAGAGTGACAAGACTTATTGAGAAATGGTTTCTAGCAAAAAAACTGGGTGAAAATTCTTGGTTTATTACATCAGAAAAAAACTATTGGGACAACCGATCAACTTACTATAAGAATTTACAACTTGGTGTTAACTATTATGAGATGAAATATGAAATGAGTATCCCTTTTTTATCAATGTTGCCAAATTCATTGTCGGAAAAACTATGACAAAAGCACATCAAGGGCAGCAGTTATAAATGCATGAAAAAAACTAGATGGTAAAAGCCCGGTTCATAACATTCATCCGAGTAGGCGAAAGCCCCACTAACTAAAATCCCTAGAGCAAGATTTCTTCACTAGAACTTTTGCATGACAGGGTATAAGTTACTCTAATATTTAGAGGACCACATGCTATTTTTATTCTCTAGAGCTCCTATACACTCAAACTCGTCCCGAAGAGTTGTCGAAGAAATCTTCCCATTAACCCAACCCGATTTATAAGATTTTCTAACTTAGCACAACAGAGCAAGCAGCACCATGAAACCACTAAAAAGCCTTATACACCCCAAACCGATACAAGCAGTTACCAATGTCTCCACCACTATCCCAATAGCTTCAACCAAGGACGAGATATACGCAAATTTTTTGACGGGGCCTATGTTGGGAAGTAATGGGCGATCATTAACAAACGAAGAACAGAAAGAAATATGCTAATATTTAAGAATACGAAATTTATAAAGTCGCCATTTGAAAATGAAGCGGAATTGGAGCAAATCATCGTTGACAATTACGAATATCTTTTTGGTCCTGACTCATTTTATTTGCCGAAGACACTTATCAAAACAGCTGATGGTAAAGGGACAATTCCAGATGGATTCGCAATTGACTTAGGAGAAAGAAAATGGTATATAGTTGAAGCCGAACTTGGGCACCATGACGTTTGGAATCATATTGCAAAACAGGTTTCTAAACAAATTGTAGCTTCATTACAACTTGCAACAAAGCAAAAGCTTGAAGACATTTCAGCCGATATGTATGAGAATGACGAATACATAAAAGAAAAATTTTTAAATCTTGGTATCAAATCAGTTGATGTAAGAAAGGTTGTCCGAGACATACTTCAAGACGATCCAATTATTGGAATACCTATTGATTACATCCCAAATGACCTTAAAGATTGGGCACGTCAACAAAGACACAAAGTTAAACTCTGGATTGTAAGCAAATTCGTTGAGTTAAATAATAAGACTAACATTGTATTTGAGTTTCCAGAAGAATTTAAGCCAGCTTTAGATACTGAAGAAGAAGATAAACCTCAGAAGGCCAATACTCAGCTGACTCAATATGACGTTGACATTGTTGATTTAGTTAATTCAAACATTTTGTCAATTGGCGAAACTTTGACAATGACCTATAAGCCCAAAGGCGGACAAACACAGAGATTTGAAGCGACGATTTTGGAAGATGGATCATTAAAATTATTTGATCAGCAATTCAGTAGTCCAAGTATTGCAGCTTTAGCTGGAATTCAAGCCGCCGGTAGTGACAGAAAAACTGTAAACGGTTGGACATCTTGGAAAAATTCAGAAAACAAATCTCTTGCAGACTTAAGAGAGCAGCTACTAAATACTGATATAACACCCTGACAGACAGAGAAGTATGAAGGTAAAACAGCGTGTTGCCTCAATTGACGGCCACACGGAATTTTTAAGCTTTTGATAAATGTTTTGTTGAAACATAAGCGAAACCCATATAGACCTCATCGCCTATCAGCCTTACATATAAAACACGACCTTCCAGAGAAGCGAAAAATGAGCTATTTCACATACTGCCGTTATAAATTTAGTCTTTTGCCATTGTTTGCCTATTTGAAATTATCTGTTATTCTTTTCCTATCTTCTATTTCTTTATCGTTCTTATGATATAATTCAATGAAGATGATTTTTTGTTCGTCAGGAAAGTGCGCATAAATTAATCGCAATCCTGAATTTACTCCGCTGCCTTTTAATGCCCTGCAAGCAATTTTCTTAACCTTGATGATACAAGTTTCTAAACCTAAATTATTAATACGAAAACTAAATGGTGGTCGCTCATCGGGTCGTTTTTTAAGAATGGTTTTAACCTCATTTAAATCATCATTTAAAGTTCTGTATTTCTTTAAAAGTGATTTTAAATCTTTGTCAAATTCCGACAACTGATTAAACTCCATTGCTTATTCATTTTCATCATTGCGTATTCCGGTCAAACTGACCCCCTGTTCCGGTAAATTGACCCCTTAGTGTTTAGGGGTTGCTTGGGGTGGTCAAAGAACGTTTTGTAAAGGTAGTTTTTACTTTCTTCGAGAGTCTCCTTTGAGTTCTATTCTGTGTGCTTTTGAGGTTAACCTGTCTAAGATTGCGTCGCTGATGGTGGGCTCTCCGATGAGGTCATACCAGAGGTTTGAGGGCACTTGGGCTGCTATGAGTGTTGATTTTAACCCATGTCTATCTTCAATTATTTCTAACAGATCTAATCGATTTGTATCGTCGAGTTTTTGCAGGCCAAAGTCATCGAGGATGAGCAGCTCAGTTTTGGCTATCTGATTGATAATTTTACGGTGTGTTCCGTCTAAGCGAGCCATTTTCAGGTTGTAAAACAGTTTCTGGGAGTTGTAGTACATCACTTTATAGCCGTTGGTGCAAGCTTGTTGGCCTAAAGCGGTGGCAA
>JAIXUI010000123.1 GCA_027484125.1 Bacteroidota bacterium
AACCAAATTACTACTGTTGCCCAAGTAGCTATCTTTACTGCATGAGCAGGAATGCTGCGCAACAAACCTGAGCTTACCCAAACTACAACCCAATAAACCTACCCAGTATGCCCCCTTCTAAGTTTCCGGATGAATGTTTTCAATACCTGAGTCAGCATACTTTAACCGGTATTCGAGTAGGAAAAAATCGAAGTCAGTTTACCTCGATTTGGGGGGGGTGATGTAGGCAACAGCTTGTTTGCCAGAAGTTGGAGTAAAAGCTTGGAAGGATGGATGGGTGAACGGTTAGCTGCTCAAGAAGGTCAGATAAAGTTTGGGGATTTAATCCTGACTTGTCGCGCTGTCTTATTGTCTCCAACCGACGCAATTCATTCAGCCATTGACGAAGCTTATCTGAAGAAATACACCCAACAAGAAAACTTACTTTACGCAAAAGGAATTGTTGAAGAAGAATATCGGAATTACACCATCGAGTTCTTTCCTGTCACTGAAAACTAGCTTATCCATCTCTCGCTTATTCTACCGAAATGCGCTACTTACTTACCCTTCTCTTGGCACTGCCGTTTTTGGGATATTCCCAAACAAAAACACCTCCCTTTGACCCCATTCAATACGTTAATCCATTTATCGGCACCGACGGAACCGGCCATACCTTCCCCGGTCCTTCTCACCCTTTTGGACTTGTTCAACCAGGCCCTGACAATGCCGATCATAGCTGGGCGTACACCTCAGGATACCAGTATAAAGACACCACCCTGCTGGGATTTTCGCAAACTCGATTGAGTGGAACCGGCATTCCGGAGTTAGGAGATGTATTGCTTTTGCCATTTACCCCCGGCAAGGAATCACAAGCTCGAAGAATGCTCAAGCCAACAGAGAAAGCGCGGGTAGGCTATTATGCAGTAACAACGTCTGCTCAAATTCAATGCGAGCTAACTTGTACTCCTCGCGTTGCACTTCATCGTTATCGCTATCCGAAAGGAACAAAAGCGGCGCTGATGCTCGACCAAGGTCATGGATTAAGGTTTCTCAACGACTCATTGGTGATTAGTTCGGCCCAATACTTCCCAAGTAAAAAGCGAATCACCGGTTGGGCGAGAACCCGCAATTGGGTAAAACGCTATTATGCCTTTTGTGTGGAGCTAAGCAGTCCGTGGGTACGGCTTGAAAAAACAGCTAAAACCGGGGAGCAGACTTCTATTTTAAGCATGCACTTCGGAGCATTGCCCAATCGCCAATTGATGGTGAAGGTGGCACTTTCAACCACCGGAATAGCCGGTGCAAAAGCCAACCTACATGCGGAGCTTCCTCATTGGAACTTTGACCAAACTGTGGCGGAATGCCAAGCTGCATGGAAAAAATACTTGCTACGTACAAGCCTTATCGCGCCTGACAGTCATCGCATTAAATTCTACACGGCCTTTTATCATCTTTTGTTGCAACCAGCCAATATCGCCGATGTAGATGGCCGCTACCGCGGAGCCGATGATAGTGTTCGCTTAAGTAGTGACAAAACCTATTACAGCACGCTTTCTATTTGGGACATTTACCGAACAGCTTTTCCCTTACTTCAAAAGCTGGTGCCGGAACGAGTTCCCGGCATGCTCAATAGCCTACTTCTCCACCATGAAGCGGCAGGGTTTCTTCCTATTTGGACGGCTTGGGGTCAAGACAATTATTGTATGATTGGCAATCACAGCATTCCGATGCTGGTTGGTGCTTGGAAAGATGGCTTTCTACCCCATGAGGGAGAGCGTATAATGCGGGCCATCAAAGAAACCTCGCTCCGTTCGCATCCCCATTCCGACTGGGACCTATACCTCAAGCATGGCTTCTATCCCTACGACAAAGTTTCCAATGAAGCCGTATCGCGGTCGCTGGAGACTTGTTTGGATGATGCCAGTGTGGCTATGATGGCAACTTGGCTAGGAGATAGCAGTACAGCCCAACAATTTCGCCACCGGGCTTCGTTTTACCGAAATTTGTATGATGCAGAAAGCCGTCAGTTTAGGGGGAAAGACAGCCGCAATCAATGGCGAACACCGTTTGATCCGCTTACTCCCACTTCGCCCTTGAACAACCCGGGCGATTACACCGAAGCGAATGCCTGGCAGTACTTCTGGACGCCTGCTCAGCACGATTTCCCGGGATTGGTGGCCTTGCTGGGTGGTGAAAATGCTACAGAAGCCAAACTTGACTCTTTCTTTAGTCTTCCCATGAAGCAAGCCAATGCCTACTTGGGTCAGGAAGGTTTGATTGGGCAATATGCCCATGGCAATGAACCCGGTCATCATGTTCCGTGGTTGTATGCACTGTTGGGAAAACCGGAAAAAAGCAAGTCGTTGATTCGTCGCATTATCGATGAGAACTATGGAATTGGGCCTAATGGCCTCCTCGGAAATGACGATTGTGGCCAACTTTCGGCCTGGTTGATGGCAGCTTACTTAGGGATGTACCCCGTTTATCCAGCGAGTAACCAATGGCTTCAACTTCAAGCACTGGATTACCAGGCCACGATTAGGCCCTTTAAACGGGAATATTGATAGAAGAAGCGGACTCGCTACCAATCCAACAAATCGAGATTTACACGGCTCAGGTTATGGTGTCAAAAACTTGAGTATGAAAGACTGAATTTCTGCTTTCTGGCGCTCACTCCCTTGGTCACTCATCTCATGGTGGGAAGTTTGAGCCAGTTTTACCAAACGAATAGGAAATACCTCAAGCTCTTTTATGTTGGGCAAAACTCCTTCGTCGGCAGGTTGATCACAAGAGCGTAAGCTTAAAACCGGAAGATGCCTATTTCGTGGAAGTGCCATTCTCCGGTTATCAAGGGTAATCAGTTGATTGACCTGATTGGGATGAAGCTTAGCGAATAAAGCCGACATATCGCCACCGTTAGAGTGACCAAGGAGCACAATGGGCAGGTTGGATGGAAGTTCATTGCGCTGACGAAGGGTTTGTAGGACGAAGTAAATATTGGCAGCGCCTCTTTCCCAAAAGGGTAGCCTCACCATTTGGGGTTTTCCAGCAGTTGGCATAAAACTGTCTGTGGGCAATTCATGTTGGATACTCACCACCCAATAGCCTTTATTAGCAAGAAATTCAGCTAAATACCGATAGGATAGATAAGCCATAGGATGGTTTTCGGCATAACCATGACTAAGTATCACCAGCGCTTTGGGCTCATTCGTTATTTCTGGCAGATAACAGGCAATAGGAATAGCGCGCATCCGGGCAGCATCCCACAAAGTGAGGGTGTCGGGTGGGGAAGTTGCAAAAGCCAACGTGTTGTACGCCTGAAGCAGCGTAAATAAAAACGCTACCCGAAAGAGTAGCGTTTTTAGGAGGTCATAAAGAAACATGGAGTGGAAAGAGTGAGCTCACCGAATCACATTCACTTCCGGCTCTAGCCTTACGCCAAATTGGTGTTCAACTGACCCGATGATGCGCTGGGCATGTTCCCAGATCTCGTTTCCTGTAGCGTTTCCGTGGTTCACCAACACCAGCGCATGATGCTGGTAAGTGCCTGTATTGCCTACCACCTTTCCTTTCCAACCGGCTTGCTCGATCATCCAAGCTGCGGACACCTTGATTTGGCCACTAGGCATGGGCCAGTTAGGCAGATTGGGATGGTGAGCGAGCAATTCAACCGCAGCCTCGCGTGGCAATTCCGGGTTCTTGAAGAAACTTCCGGCATTGCCGATTTGAGAAGGGTCGGGGAGTTTACTTACCCTCACCTTACCAACCATTTCGCTGACTTGCCGGATAGTAGGATGGGTGATGCCCTCTTTCGCCAGTGCTTCGTTGAGACTACCGTAGTTGAGTTTAAGCGCATGGGGGGCTTTAGAAAGCTTGAACCAAACCTTGGTGATGAAAAAATCGGTTCTAAGTTTTCGTTTGAAGATGGAATCGCGGTAGCCGAAGTGGCAACCTTCCTTGTCGAAGAAGTGAAACTGCCGGTCGCGGCAATCGTAACCACGCAGTCTGTGAAACACATCGGCAACTTCCACTCCGTAAGCTCCGATGTTTTGAATAGGCGCAGCGCCTACAGTTCCGGGGATCAGCGAAAGATTTTCAAGACCGCCGAGGTCATGTTGAAGGGCAAATTGAACCAGGTCGTGCCAGACCACGCCGGCACCAGCAGAGACAATGGCGAAATCTTCGTTATCTTCTTCAATCTGGATACCTGGGATAGCCATACGGACTATCCACCCGGGAAAGTTATTGACAAAGAGCATGTTGCTTCCGCCGCCCAAGATGAGGTAAGGGTCGTCGGCGATAGCGGTAAGCACTCCCGGCAGTTCTTCCTCATGATGAACATGAACCAAGCGGGAGGTGTAGGCTTCAACATGAAAGGAGTTAAAAGGCTTCAGTGAAATAGGGTCCATAGACTAACCAAGTAAAATTCCAATGGGAGTAAATCGTTCAAAAACACGTTCAGTATGCGGCGCAGCGGAAAGTTCAGGAGTAAGATCCTGTCCGGCCCAATGCTCATAGTGGCGACCATTGCGCCATAAGCGGCTGTTCGTCATATCATAAATATAGCCATTATAAGCGACCCAGATTTCATCTCGGTCCTGTCCATTTCGCAGTGCAAGTTGGGCACGCGAAAAGGCCGGCAGTGGGTCGGTTGCCGACATGAATAGAATTAGTGCTTATGGGCAAGTTGGAGCGCCCATTCGAAAAGGCGAAGGCCGTCTGTATTTCCAAGAACAGCATCGGCAGCACGCTCAGGGTGTGGCATCATGCCGAACACATTTCGGCCTTCGTTGCAGATGCCGGCTATATTTTCAAGGGAGCCATTGGGATTGGCCTCATCGGTTATTTGGCCTGATGCATCGCAGTAGCGGAAAAGTACTTGGTCGTTGTCATTGAGTTTTTTCAACTCGTCGGACTCCATATAAAATCTTCCTTCGCCGTGCGCAATTGGGATTTGCAAGACTTCATCAGGCTGAAGTGCCGAGGTAATTAACGAATTAAAGGATTGCGCTTTAAGATGAACAGGTTTACTGGCAAAGAGCCTGCTGGTATTCCTCAGCAATGCGCCGGGAAGTAAGCGGGCTTCCGTAAGAATTTGAAAACCATTGCAAATACCCATTACATAACCGCCGCGATCCGCATGCGCGATCACTTCTTGCATGATGGGCGCGAAGCGAGCAATGGCTCCGGAGCGAAGGTAATCGCCATAAGAAAAACCGCCGGGAAGAATGATGAAGTCGCAGCCTTCCAGGTTGTGGCTTTTGTGCCAAAGTGGGACCGTTTCAACCCCAAGTAACTGATTGCCTAAGTACAAGGTGTCCCGATCGCAGTTTGAGCCGGGAAAGACAACGACGCCGATTTTCATGCTGCAAAAATAACAGCCTTGTTGGCATCAGCGCGTCAAAATAAACGCAACTGCAAAAGGAAGCACTAATTGTAAAATAGAAGCGGTCTCGAATGCCCAATTTTTACCAAGTTGTCGCAATAATCGGGAGTTGAAATATGCCAAAGGAATAAAACAGAAGATGAGTGCCCTGCTTCCTTGGTTGGGAACTGTAAATACTAATATGGTAAGCAGAGCAATTAATGCCCAATGAAGTTGATTGTATATCTGAAACTGAACCTCTATCCGGCGTTGGCTGCGAAACCATAAAGCAAGCACCAAGGTAACGCCATACGCTACAGAAATAGGAAACCACATGCGTTTATCGGGCAGCTCAAGGAGATAATGACCTGAAGAAAGGCGTGCTGTAACCGCCAAGAAAGCGTCGAGCTCATTGAACAGATAAAGCGTTCCTCCTGCTAAGTATAGCGGACTTGCAAAGCCTAACCAGCCCACTATAAATAGCCTAAAACTCATGGCCCCTGCTAAAAGCATGCATAGCTGAAGGGCAGGAAACACAAGGATAATGGGCTTATAAAAGAGGAATGCAATAGCCAGTTTAAGGCCCATATTGAAAGAATAGCCGGCTTTTCCTTGGCTATACACGGCTTTTAAATCCATTAATGACCAAAGCAGAAAAGTCTGGGCCATGAACACATCTGAAGTTACACGCATGGCTGGCGCTAGTAGGGCCATGGTACCGTATGAAAAAAGAAAAAGGCTGTCTTTATCCTCACTTAAACCTTGAACCAAGTGAAGCCGATGAAATTGCCACGTCTGAAAGAAAATTCCTACAATCCATAGCAACGACAGCAGTCTTTGTTCATCGACGTAATGCACCATCAGCAACGACAGTGGACCTGATTCTGTGGTAAGTTTCATGGCTTGTGCTGGAAACAGCCCAATTCCAACGCTGCTGACGAGCAGAAGCATAATGGCCGGAAAGGCGGAGTCTCTTTTCAACAAAAACTGAAACATCTGAAAGAAGTGCGTTCAAAAATAGGAGATGTGCAGGAGGAATTGCGTGTTTATGGCGCCTACTTGCAAGTGCTACTATCAGTTTTTTTCGTCGAAGGCATAAATTCATCGTGAATTCAATCCTAAATTGAAAGAAATCGATTGCACTATTTCCTTTTTTTTTGACTTATTTTCTCATCATCCTCCAGTTTTAAGCATGTCAAAAAATCAATTTCTGAAAGTTTAAAAAAAGGGAATAAGACCGTTTGATGGATATATTTTGATGTTTTTATCAAGTTTCTACAAGAAAAGCTAGACTTTTTGTTCTTGTTAAGAACCGGGAATAATATCAATTATTCTTCAATTCATTTTATTAATTCAAGAGAGAAATAACGCCCTTTTGGGGCTAAAATGAGGCATTTAGCTTTGCATCAAACTTCAAAAGCCCCATGAAAGCGTTGTTTAACCTCTTTAAAAAACTGCCTTACTTAAATCGGTTTTTTAAAAAACCGGAAGGTTACAAACCGAAAATCATCATGATGTGATGACCTTTGCCGCATGAAGCAAGAAGTCCTTGAACTTCGTGGCGGCTATAGGCTGGTTTACAAAGAAAGTGCGTCGATGGTGGCGCATTGTGGGTGGGTGATTCAAGCCGGTACCCGCGATGAACAAGAAAACGAAGCCGGATTGGCGCACTTTCTTGAACATATGTTGTTTAAAGGCACTCAAAAGCGCTCTGCTTTTCACATCCTCAACACCTTAGAACTGGTTGGTGGTGAGCTTAATGCTTATACCACTAAAGAAAAAACCACCGTATATGCCTCCGTCATGGACCAATATGTGCCCAAAGCCATTGACTTGCTTTCGGACATTGTCTTTAGAGCTTCTTTTCCAGAAAAAGAGTTACAAAAGGAGAAAACGGTAGTTATTGATGAAATTAAAACCTACCTCGACATACCGGAGGAATTGGTTTATGATGAATTTGAAGCGAAATGCTTTCCCGCTCATCCGCTGGGACATTATATACTCGGCACCGAAGCCCAAGTTCAAGGTTTCACCCAAACGCAATTAAACGACTTTAGGTCGAGACTTTATTTGCCCCATCAAATGGTTTTTAGCTATTGCGGACCGCGGAAACCGGAAGAAGTGATGAAATTATTGGAACGTCATCTTCCTTCAGATAGCTCCTTGAATACTCCGCATAAGCGCCATAGTCCTCTGTCGATTGTCCCATTTCAAGAAGAAGTAAGTTGGCAAGGCCAGCAAGCCTATCAAGTTTTGGGCTATGAAGCTCCTTCTTTGCACAGTGACCTCAGGCCGGCGCTCATGTTGTTGAACAACATCCTCGGTGCCGATAATATGAATTCTCGCCTCAACTTAAGCATTCGAGAACGTGAAGGGTTGGTGTATGCCATTGATAGCAGCTATACGCCTTTTTCGGATTCTGGTTTAGTAACCATATACACCTGTTGTGATCCCGGTAAACTCAAAAGGGTCAATCAGTTGATACGTCGTGAACTTGATAAACTGGCTGGTGAGCCCATGAAGCCCAAAGTGTTTACGCAAGCCGTGCGTCAATTTCAGGCACGCATTGCTATGGCGGAAGAAAGCCGGCAATCGCTCATGCTGGCTTTGGGAAAAAGCCTGCTCGATTATCAACGTGTGGATACCTTGGAAGAGCTTATGGCGAAACTGGAGGCGGTTACCGCAGAACAGATACGTTCGATAGCAGAGCAGATTTTTGCCGAAGAAAGGCTTTGTAAGTTGGTTTTTCGTCCCTGAATGTGGGGATAGTCTGCATCTTTGCGGCGTGAATTGGATCCGGCTTTTTTTGACTTTGCTTGGTTTCGCGCTCGGCGGAATGCCCGGCGCTTTGATTGGGCTAATGGTCGGATTATTCGCTACACGTGCCAGCTACGTGGACGATGGTCCTCCCCCGAGGCGGCCATATGCACAGCCCAATGCTGAACCTACTCCTCGTTCAAGGGATATCAGCATGCCCATTCTTGTGTTAAGTGCTGCTGTTATGAAAGCCGACGGACGTGTGGTACATGCCGAACTCGATTTCATGAAGGCATTTTGCATCAATCAGTTTGGTGAGATGCGCGCTCGCGAGCGCCTGCTTCGTTTGAGGGAAATTCTCAAACGAGAGATACCCGTTCACGATGCTTGTTTCCAGATAAAATCTACTATTTCCTATTCCGCTCGACTTGATTTGCTTCAAGTGCTCTTTCGGTTAGCGGTGGCCGACCAACGGGTAAGTAAGGCTGAAGCGGCCATGCTGGAGAGTATCGGTCGTTTGCTGGGTATTGCACAAGCTGAGTACAAACGAATAGCGCAAGTCTTTGTTCCTGAAACCGGTGATGCTTATCAACTACTGGGGCTGGATTCAAGCGCCAGTGATGAAGAGTTGAAAAAGGCCTACCGCCGCAAAGCGATGGAACTTCACCCTGATCGTTATGCCCAACAGGGAGAGGCGGCCCAGAAAGCTGCTAATGCGAAGTTTCAAGAACTGAACGCCGCTTGGGAGGCTATCAAACGAGAGCGCAGCCTTGACTAGTTTCAAGTAGTTGAACTTTCATGCCATTCAGCCATTGTGCGCTCTTTGTACCCATCTTGAGTTTTAGCAACTTTATAGGATAGGCTGTGAGGATGAGGAGGTTTACTGGCCATACACCAGACACAGCTCAAGTTTCTTCTTACAACTTCCTCCGCATTTTCACATGCATGATGGCCGCTTCTTCAAAATGAGGCCCTTCTGGAATAAATCCTAATTTTTCGTAGAAGCCGGCAGCTTGTAACTGAGCATGCAAGTAAACTTCTTTACCACTCAATCTGGATTCGGCTAGCATATGCTCCACCAGTTTTTTCCCAAAACCATGCATGCGCCAATCGGCAGCAACTGCCATACGCTCCAGTTTATACGTGCTGCCACTTGGACGAATTCGTGCCGTTGCAACCGGAATTTCGCCTTTTTGCAACACATAATGCGAACATTGCACATCTAGCCCATCGTATTCTTCCTCTTCACTTACTTGCTGTTCTTCAATGAACACACGGTTGCGTAAAAGACGAGCGGCCTCAGGCGCTTCGCCGCCTTCCTGAATCATCAGGCTAAAACCATCGGGTAAAGGGTAAATGGTCAATGCGATTTTCTGTTAGCTTTGCACAACATAAAAACTAATTCTGACACATGGCGCAGCATAAAATCCTCGATTTGCTCGGCAATCAGGCGGACTACCTCCTGAACCACGTTTCTAACACTGTAGACAAAGACTTGCTCCACCTCCCTGGGCCTGATTTTATCGACCGTGTTTGGTTAAACTCCAACCGTAATCCACAAGTGCTTCGCAGTTTGCAAACACTTTACGGAACAGGCCGCCTCGCTAACACCGGATATGTGAGTATTCTTCCGGTTGACCAAGGCATCGAGCACTCAGCAGGAGCTTCTTTCGCGCCAAACCCGCTTTATTTTGAGCCCGAAAACATCGTGAAATTGGCCATTGAAGCTGGATGTAACGGCGTTGCCTCTACCTACGGAGTATTGGCCTCTGTGGCTCGCAAATACGCTCACAAAATTCCTTTCATTGTGAAAATCAACCACAATGAATTCCTCTCATACCCTAATAAATACGACCAAATCATGTTCGGCTCTGTAGAAGAAGCTTGGAACATGGGTGCAGTTGCCGTAGGTGCAACCATTTATTTCGGTTCTGAAGAGTCTGCCCGTCAGATTCAGGAAGTCTCAGCCGCATTTGAGCGCGCTCACGAACTCGGAATGGCCACCATCCTCTGGTGCTACCTCCGCAACCCAGGCTTCAAGAAAGATGGTAAAGACTACCACACTTCCGCTGACTTAAGCTCTCAAGCTAATCATTTGGGCGTAACCATCCAAGCTGACATCATCAAGCAGAAACTGCCAACCAATAACGGCGGTTATTTGGCTACCGGTCATGGAAAAACCCATGCTAAAGTGTACAGCGAACTCAGCTCTGACCACCCTATCGACCTTTGCCGCTACCAAGTAATCAATTGCTACATGGGCCGGGCAGGTTTAATTAACTCTGGCGGTGAGTCTAAAGGAGCTTCTGACTTAAGCGAAGCTGTTCAAACAGCCGTTATCAACAAACGTGCTGGCGGTACAGGGCTCATCTTAGGTCGTAAAGCCTTCCAAAAGCCACTTAAAGAAGGGGTTGAATTGATCAATGCTGTTCAAGATGTTTACCTCGATGGTGGAATTACCATCGCGTAACACAATTCACAAGTAAAAACCAAAGCCGGGCAGAGTATATTTGCCCGGCTTTTTTATCTTCAACGTATGTCATGGTTTAAAAGAAATAAAGAAGGCATCACAACTTCTACCGAGCAAAAGAAGGAAGTTCCTGATGGCATGTGGTTCAAATGTCCTTCCTGTAAAGCAACCCTGCTGACTAAGGACCTGGCAGAAAACCGCTATGTGTGCTCCGATTGCAGCTACCATTGCAGAATAGGCTCAGAAGAGTATTTCGAAATCCTGTTTGACCATAACGAATTCACCGAGCTTGATGCGAACATGACCTCCGGTGATCCATTGCAGTTTCAGGATACGAAGTCTTATTCCTCCCGTTTAAAAGATGCAATCAACAAAACAGGCCTTAAAGATGCCCTGCGCACCGCGCATGGTAAAATCAATGGTCAGGACTTGGTCGTTTGCTGCATGGACTTCGAGTTTATCGGTGGTTCGATGGGTTCTGTAGTAGGTGAAAAAATTGCCCGCGGTATCGATTACAGCCGCAAGCATCGCTATCCTTTGATGATTATATCGAAGTCAGGAGGTGCTAGGATGATGGAGTCAGCCTTCTCACTCATGCAGATGGCGAAAACCTCAGCGAAATTGGCCTTGATGCACGACGAGAAAATCCCCTACATCTCGCTCATGACTGACCCAACCACTGGTGGCGTAACCGCTTCTTATGCCATGCTCGGCGACTTAAACATCGCGGAACCAGGTGCAATGATTGGCTTCGCCGGACCAAGGGTGATCAAAGAAACCATCAAGAGAGACCTTCCGAAGGGATTCCAAACGGCTGAAACCGTGCTGGAAACAGGCTTCCTTGATTTTATCGTAGATAGAAGGGAGCTGAAAGAAAAAATCTCGACTTTAATCCGACTGTTTGCAAACTAATTAAGAGTCGCTATATTTGCGCTCGCTCAAAACAGAGCCACAATCAACGATGTACCTCAATACCGATAAAAAACAAGAGATTTTCAGCACTTACGGCAAAGGTGCTACCGATACAGGATCGGCTGAAGCTCAAATTGCGCTGTTTACTTACCGCATCAAACACTTGACCTCTCACCTGAAGAACAATCGTAAAGACTTTTCTACTCAGCTTTCACTCGTGAAACTCGTAGGTAAGCGCCGCGATTTGCTCAATTACCTCCGCAAAACAGAAATCTCCCGTTACAGGGCGATTGTGGAGAAACTCGAGCTTCGTAAGTAAGCATATCCGGAATTTATATTCCATTTCATGACAAAAAGGGGGCCTTTGGAGAAATCCAGACCCCCTTTTTGCTTTTAATCTAACTCAAAATACCTATGATACCGCAACCTAAATCCGTCAGTTTCAAGCTGCAAGACGGAAGAGAAGTAACCATCGAGACCGGAGTACTGGCACGCCAGGCCGACGGTGCTGTGGTGGTTCGCTGTGGCAAAACGATGTTGCTCGCCACAGTAGTTTCCAACAAAGAGGCCAAAGATGACCTCGATTTCCTCCCGCTTTCCGTTGATTACCAAGAGAAATTTGGTGCAACAGGCCGCATCCCTGGAAGTTTCCAACGCCGCGAAAGCCGCCTCTCTGATTACGAAGTGCTTATCTGCCGCCTCGTTGACCGCGCCCTTCGCCCGCTGTTCCCTGAAAACTACCACGCTGATACCCAAGTGATGATTTCGCTCATCTCTTCTGAGCGTGATATGGCCCCAGACTGCCTCGCTGCTCTGGCTGCTTCTTCTGCACTCGCCGTTTCTGACATCCCTTTCAATGGCCCGATTTCAGAAGTGCGCGTCGCGAAAATTGATGGACAATTTATCATCAACCCACTCATCGTTGATCAAGAACGTGCCGATATCGACTTAATCGTAGCGGCTACTATGGATAACGTTGTGATGGTGGAAGGCGAAGCCAACGAATGTTCGGAAGACGAACTCGCAGAAGCTATCGGAATTGCCCATGAAGCCATCCGCGATCAGGTGAAAGCTCAGCTCGAACTTCGCGCTTTAGTAGGCAAAGGTGTGCGTGAGTATAACCACGAGCGCGCGGATGAAGACTTGAAGAAAGCCATCTACGATGCTTGTTACGATAAGGTTTATACCGTCGCCAAATCAGGCCAATCTAAAAAAGACCGTGGTGTGGCGTTTAAGCAAGTACTTGCCGATTTTCTCGCTACTTTCCCAGAGGACCAGCAGCCCGACAGCTTCCTCACCAAAAAATACTTCCATGAGGTAGAATACGATGCCATGCGTCGTATGATTCTTGACGAGAAAATCCGCCTCGATGGCCGTAAACTCGATCAAGTTCGCCCCATCTGGTGCGCGGTAGATTACTTGCCTACAGCCCACGGTTCTTCTGTTTTCACCCGTGGTGAAACTCAGTCGCTAACCACTGTGACTTTAGGAAGTAAAGAAGATGAGCAGATTGTTGACGGGGCCATTTTCGATGGCATGAACCGCTTCCTGCTGCATTACAACTTCCCCGGATTTTCTACCGGTGAAGTTCGTCCAAACCGCGGCCCCGGCCGTCGTGAGGTAGGCCACGGAAATTTGGCCATGCGCTCGCTGAAGAAAGTACTTCCCGAAAATCTGGAGGAAAATCCATACGTCATCCGCATTGTATCAGATATTTTGGAATCTAACGGTTCCTCTTCTATGGCTACCGTTTGCGCAGGTTCTCTTGCGCTGATGGATGCCGGAGTGAAAGTTCGTTCCGCTGTTTCCGGAATCGCCATGGGGCTTATCACCGATGGAAACGACTTTGCAGTGCTTTCCGATATTCTTGGTGATGAAGATCACTTGGGAGATATGGACTTCAAAGTAACCGGAACCTCTAAAGGAATTACGGGTTGCCAGATGGACATAAAAATCAACGGACTTCCATCAGAAGTGTTGTTGAAAGCGCTTTATCAGGCACGTGAAGGCCGTTTACACATCCTGAACATCATGAATCAGGTGATCGATGCGCCAAGAGGAGACTACAAACCACATACTCCACGTATCGTGACTCTGTACATTGAGCGCGAGTTTATCGGTGCAGTAATCGGTCCTGGTGGAAAAATCATTCAGGAAATGCAGCGCGAAACTGGTGCTACCATCAACATTGATGAAGTAGGTGACCAAGGAGTTGTTCAAATTTATTCTGACAATAAAGAAAGTTTGGATGCGGCAGTAGCTCGAATCAAAGGCATTGTAGCGAAGCCTGAAGTTGGAGCTGTTTACGAAGGGAAAGTGAAAACCATTCAGCCCTTTGGTGCATTTGTGGAATTCATGCCGGGGAAAGACGGACTGCTTCACATTTCTGAAATCAGCTATGAGCGTTTGGAAACCATGGATGGCATTTACAAAGAAGGCGATATGGTTCGCGTTCAGTTGTTGGAAGTGGATAAGAAAACAGGTAAATACCGCTTGTCTGCCAAGTCGTTGTTGGAGCGCCCGGAAGGCATGCCTGAGCCGGCTCCACGTCGTCCACGTCCGGAAGGTGACCGCCGCGATGACCGCCGCGACGATCGCAGAGGCGGTGGCAACCGCGACCGCGGCCCACGCCGCGACTAAGCGTACATTGAATAAAAAAGGCTCCTTCGGGAGCCTTTTTTATGAAAGAAATTTTCAATGGACTTTGCTCAATACGGTCTTTTTTCAACCAAAGCAATAATCGCATGAAATGAAACATTTGCTCATTCCACAGAAAAAAGCAAGATTAGAATCATGATTCGTTATTTCGCTTTGATCCTCTTCTGCTGGTTGCCTTTCAATTCCATTTATGCACAAAAACTGGCCGGAGGCAAACTCATTCGCATTCCTCAGTTTGCTTCCAAAGAAATAGCTCCCCGTCAGGTGGATATTTGGCTGCCGGATGGATTTAGCAGAAAGCAGCGATATCCTGTGCTTTATATGCATGATGGCCAAATGCTCTTCGACTCCTCTTCAACCTGGAACCATCAGGAGTGGGGCGTTGATGAAACCGCAAGTCGGCTAATTAAAAGTAAAAAGGTAAAACCATTCATTATCGTAGCAATTTGGAATATTCCTGAAACCCGTCATCTCGATTATTTCCCTGAAAAAGCTTGGAAAGCCTTAAATGAAGAGGAAATGGGCCGATTAAAAAGTTTGCACCAGGATCAACGAACCAATTCGTTTATGGAAAAAGGCCCTCAATCGGATGCTTACCTCAAGTTTTTGGTGAAAGAATTGAAGCCCTATGTAGATGCGAACTATCCTACTTTAAGCGATGCAAAAAATACTTCCATGGCAGGTTCCAGCATGGGTGGCTTAATATCGCTTTACGCTTGGTGTGAATATCCGCAAGTGTTTGGGAAAGTAGCTTGTTTGAGCACCCATTGGCCGGGCATCTTTACTTTGGAAAACAATCCTATTCCCACAGGCTTGTTTCGGTATTTAGAACAGCATTTGCCGAAACCGGGTAGCAATCGCATTTGGTTTGATCATGGAACAGCCACCTTAGATGCCCTTTATCCCGGCCTTCAACGAGAAGCAGATAGCCTTTTAACCGTAAAAGGCTTTACCGCGAAGCAGTGGAAAACAAAAGTTTATCCCAATGCCGATCACTCTGAGAAGGCTTGGGCTGAAAGGCTGGGTGAGGTGATGGGGTTCTTAATGAAATAAATCAGCGAAACGAGCCAATACTGTCGAAAAATTGTCCAATTAATTTTTAAATAAATTTCATCCGTTTGTCCTACTTTAGAAGAACAAATGTGATGTATGAAGTTTTTTACTAAGTTTTTAACTAGAAGATTAGTCTTTTTTAGTTTGTTGTTTTTTGCTGAATCCTATTCTGCTTCTGCACAATGGATTGATTTAAACCTCAATCAGGCGGATTCGAGGTTTGAGTTTAGCGGAAAGCGCTATTGGTCCAAGTTAGGTGGATCAGAGGAATACCGATTTTACGTAAGAAACCTCACCAATGATACCTACCGTTTGGTGGTACGTGTGAACCTAGACTTAGCTTGCGTAGGTCAAAAGAGCTTCTTGCTTGGCGTAAACAAAGTGGTTTACATGAAAGGAGGCGAATCTTTTGATGCATTTAAAGACGACTGGGTACACATTTATACGAGCGGTGCTGATAATTTCAAGAGCTGCCGATTGACGGATGGAGATACCTATACCCTGCTAAAAGGAGTGAGGTACACCATTGAGAAGATTGAGAATGTAACCCAAATGGAGGCTGCCGCAGCCGATAAGAAGAAGAAAGACGATGAAGCCAAGCAGAAAATCATCGATGATAAGAAGAAGGCTGAGGCTGACGCCAAGAAAAAGGAAGACGATAAGAAGAAAGCGGACGATGCTAAGAAAAAGGATGCAGAAGGAAAATCAGCTTCTAAAGATACCAAGAATGAAAAAGAGGACGAGAATACCAAGAAGGATTCCGGCAATGAGTCGGCCCGTTCAGCTCCAGTAGATAATGGCCCAACCAAAGAAGAGCAAGAAGAAATAGCTCGCCAAAAAGCGATTAAAGACGAAGAAGATCGCAAGAAGCGCGTTCAGGAGTGGAGAGATAAGAAAAATCAGGAAACCTCTGACAACGAAGACATGGCCACAAACTTTCTGATTCAGGCTGCTTTGGCCTATTATGGGATTGGAAATTTGATTTATAGCGGTTTTGAGCCGTTGGGTGTATTGGAAGAATACACGGGTATGAGCAGTAGGCTACGCATGCATTTAGGGTATGAGATTTCCGGCACTCCGATGTACACCAACTCTATCATCGAAGATTATAATGGAAACAGTACCACTTTTGAGCGTAAATCTGAAGATCACGATTCCTACAACTTTAACTTAGGTGCAGGTATGGAGTACTGGCCACTTTACCATAAAAATTTCGGTTTCGGCATGCATGGTGGTGGGTCATTAGGTCATGGTTTTACATTCGAAGATTTTTCGCTCACCTATCAATATGGTTTGAAAACCCATTGGCATCCTGGCAAGTTGGGAATGGTTGCCGAATACACCCAAGGTGGACGAGAAATTGACCATAGTCCATGGATTGAATCTACCGAAAGTGGCGGTGGAAACATAGCCTATACCTACGAACGAATAGGAGTAGGGCCAAGCATTCGTTTTGATACTGATTGGGATGGAGTTTCTGAAAGTCGTTTTGATTTGATGGCCATTTTTGAAAGGCCTTCGTTTTCGAGTCCTGCTATCGCTGCTGGTTCTACCCTAGACCCCGCCGTTTCAACCTGGCAAAATGGCTTTCGCGCCAATCTTAGTTACAGCAATCGGTTAGACTTTTTCCTAGAGTATTTCCCTTCTTACCAACGTGATGGCGTTAGAGACTTTGGATTAGCGCTTTCAAGTTCCAGTTTTGCAGGTTCAATGTTTCGCTTTGGCATTCATCGCAATTTTGACTTTTTCGGTGAAGGTGGTAACAACTCCGCGGATTCTAAACATCGTACTAATCGGGAGATGAGCAATAGAAGCATACTTTACATCGTAAGTCCAGGTTTATCCTGGATGCAAAACACCCCTGGAAAACGCTTTGGCAATTACTATCGCTTCAACATCACACCTATTGCTTTTGAGCAAGAAATAGACCTTACTCGGAACGTTGCCTTGTATGCGGGTGTAGGGGTGAATGTGTTGGAAGGTGGTGAGCTTGAGGGATACAGCAACTCCCCATTTGGAGCGGGAAATAAGGTAAACATCGAATACGTCAATGTGAGCATTCCGGTAGGATTAAGGTTCCGTTCTTCGCTCACAGAAAGTCATTTTTGGTGGATAAAAGCTGGCCTTGGAAACATGCTTCCGGTGTATCAGGCGTTGTACTTAGATGGGTCAAGTGAAGCAGCAGAAGAAGATGAAATCATGGCAAGGGCTAATGGTGAAATGTTGCCGGGCTATTTCAATAGCACCCAAATAAGCGTAGGTGCCGATTTCGCTACCGGAAGTAACATCATACGCTGTGGAATTGAATATTCTGTAACCAATCAGGATTTACTTCATAGCCTTGGTATTGGCAAAATGCAAGGGGTTCGTTTTCTCATTGGTTTAACCCTTTAATCCTACTAAAATGAAAAGAATAAGTTTATTCCTCATCCTTGGCCTTTTAGGAGGGTTTTCAAAAGCTCAATCAACAAATGAGTATTTACGCGAAGTAAAAATTAGATTTTTCTTACGGCCAGCGGCCAATTTAATGTACACGCCTACACGGTTAAACAATACGGAGTTCAATAATGGAAGCTCAACCTCTGAAATTACAGATGGATTTACGCTGACACCAGGTTTGTGCCTCAACTTCGGGCTGAATGTTATTGAAAGTCCGTGGCTAACGGCAGGGATTTTTCAAGAATACAGCGAAGGCTGGTTGTTCGGAGAATCTCATTCTTATAACCATCAAGGTATTAGGCTTAGAGCAGGTCTTCCAAATTTTCAAGTTACTGCTGAATGGTCACGTTTTCCATTCAGGAAGGTGACCGGCTTTTTTGTTGAATACAGTGAAGGAAACAAATACAATCGCTCTTTCCAAAATTCTAACTACGACAACATCTTCCGTAATCAGTATGGATTAGCTTTTAAAACCGGTAATCAAACATGGTTGGAGCTGGCTTATTTGGAAGACAGTTTTCAGGGAGCTTGGATTAGCGGAAAAAAAGCACAAGGTTTTGTGATTGGCTTAAATAAAAATGAGGGCTGGTTTTTAAACCTGGAGGTTTTGTTTAATCATCCTGTTCGTGGTAGCACCGTAAGCGGCGTGGCAGTGCCAGCAGAGTTAAAATCCGAGGATTTATTCTTCAACTTTAAATTCGGCACCAACCTAAGCGAGGCGATTAAAATAGGGCAGTGGTTGGTTCGTTAAGACTTCTACTGCTGAAAATGATTGGCGCTTCATAGATTGATTTCACATGGGCGAGAGGTGCTTAGGAAATTCCGTGTGAAAAGTTACTTCTAAAAAGTAAAGTCGTATGGGTGATTGAAACACATCCATACGACTAATTCATCGCGACTTTTCCTGAGAAAACCTTTTTGAAAGAAAAAGATAGCGCATGGATTGAACTAGGAAGAAGGAGTTCGATGCAGCGTTATCGTTGACGTTTTTGATAATCAATGGGTTGCATACCAGTAATAGCTACAAAACCTTTGTAGAAAGAAGTGACCGAATTAAACCCACAACTTGCGGCTATTTGCTCAGAATTCATCCACGCAGATGCGGGGTCATCCAGTAAATCTGAAGCATAATTGACCCTGTATTGAAGGATCAAACGTTCAATAGATATCCCCCAAAGATGTTGTATAACGGTTTCTAAATGAAGCTTAGGTATGCCTATTTCTTGAGCGAATGTATGAGATGTAAACTTGGCAGATTTCCATTTTTTATCCTTCTCCAGCAGGTAGAGAATGCGATTTTCTAAGGCCAAAGCCTGTTGGGCAAGTTGTTCTGGATTGACCTCTTGCTTGGTGTTCTTATTTGCCATTAAACGGGGTAAAACGAAGAAGACAACAAGCAACGAAACAGCAAATAATGCCAATAGTGGAATTAAAAATTTATCCCATGGTTGTTTCTTATTCGTTTTTGCTTGAGCAAATTTTAAACGATTAGGACCTACGCTTTCGCTATTGACTAAAAGTGAATCTTCGGAAGGATTATTGATTTGAGCACGCATGGCTTCTTGTTCTTTCCACCAGTGATGATTTTTATTCTTGCCTACTGCGTTGGTAATAATTTCTTCTCTGTTATCCAGTATTTGGTGGCCACGCGCAACAATGTCATTGTTTATTAAAAAGTTAAATGAAGAATCAATCAATTTTACGGCTTCTTTATAGTTTTTTTGTCGAAAGCGAATCATGGCCAGTTCGCTTAATACATATCCTTCAGCAATTTTGATTTGGAATAACCTTGCATCTTTTAAAATTCTAAAATAATCGGATTCAGCCTCCTTAAGCTTACCTTGTTTTTGTTTGATATTAGCCTGATTAAAAACCGATCTCATGATGCCGGTTTTGTTATTTTTCATGCGAAATATCAACTCAGATGCGATGTAATTATTAAGTGCAGAGTCAAGGATGTTGGAAGCACTATAACAAGTACCAAGATTGTTTAGAATTTCGGCATAAGCTAAAGAAGACGGTTTGTTAGCCAGATATTCTTTTGCCAACAGATAATATCTGATGGCATCTTTGTTTTTACCCTTCAGTTGATAATTGAAGGCAATGTTTTGGTGAATAAACGCAAGATTGGAAGAATCTTTTAATTCAATTGCTTCAGGAATCAGTTTAAAGTATAACTGTTGCGATTGGCCTATTTTATTTTGACTGGAGTATGCATTGGCCAATCCAAAAGTGGCTTTAAAACGTAATTCACGCAACTTGAGCTTTTCTGCTATGTTTAAGCATTTTAAATAGTTTGCTTCAGCAGAGTCAACTTGTTCTAAATCTTGATGCAATTGTGCCTTTGTAAGGCGAATAGTGAGTAAGGAAACAGAGTCTTTGATGATGGTTTCAGCCTGAAGTACTTGGTTTAAGAGTGCATGTGCGGAATCGTACTGACCCTTATCATGCCAGCATTCAGCCAATCTGCACACCACTAAGATGCGGTCTTTCGGTTTAACTGCCTCTAGCTGATGGTAGAGCGTGCGATAGTTCGGGATAGCTTGCGTACCTGATTTTTCAAAAAGGCTATCAGCTATATAGAGTTGTTGCTTTATCGATAGGGAGTTGGCTTGTTCTTGATTTTGCTTTGGGTTACAAGCCCAAGCGAGCCACGCAAGCGATACAATCAAAAAGAGCCATTTCATTTCTGTCTTGCCTTATTGCAATCAAAAATGCGGACAACAGATAGAATTGCCTAGATATTTTATGAAAAAAATTATAAATAAATTAGTCTTATAATTATTCTAAGGATTTCATTATTTATTCCTCTATTCGGTTTTTTTATTCCAATATTCATAAGGCTGCATGCCCGTAATGGATAAAAATGCTTTGTAAAATTGAGAAGTATGTTCAAAACCTGCTTCGCGTGCTAAGTCATCCATCGAAGGCATTTGCTGATGGTCATTGTCTAGTTGCTGGCAGGCAAAGCTTATCCGTCTTTTATTGATAACTTCTTGCGCAGCTTGGTCAAAGTAAAAAGAACATAGCTGGTTGAGCATGTCCACATCGATTGAAAGCTTTTTGGATAGCATGGAGGGGGTGCAAGCCGGATTTTTCCATATGAACTCTTCTTCAAATAATATTTTGAACCTCTCAGGGAATTCCGACCAAGTTGTATGGCCTTTTAGTGCATCAGCAGGAGAGGAAACTCTTTTCTTTCTTATCTGCCAAATTAATAGACTTATCAATAAAGTAGAAGTAAATCCGATGAAGGTGAGTTTCCAGGTTTTGTCTGAAACTTTTGATTCAGACTCTTTTTTAGTTAAAGCTTTACTAGGGTAAATTTCCTTTTTTAGTTGCTTTAATACTGAATCATCAGATGCAACTGCAAATTGTAATTCATACTCTCGTTGCTTTTTATATTCAATATGGTTTGTATCAAGCCTCAATTTGTTTTTAATAAGATTAACTCGATTGGATACTATATTAGTACCCAAGTATTTCATATTATTTTTTAATAAGTGATTGAGGGAAGAGTCAAATAAAGCAAGAGCAAGTGGGTAATTACCTTGAAGTTCTTTTACTTCAGATAATGAATTTAGTACATAGAATTCTCCAACGGTAATGTTGTATTTCTTTACTTCTTCTAAAATGCTAATAAATTCAATTTCTGCTTCTTTTAATTTTCTTTGTTTTAATTTAATGTTGGCCTGGTTAAATCTTGTTCTAATAATTCCTTGAGGGTTTTTTAAGCCACGATGAATTCTTTCTGAAGCTAAATAGCATTGCAAGGCTGAGTCAACCCTGTCTGTGGAGCTGTAATAGGCGCCAAGGTTATTGAGCATTTCGGCATAGCTTTCAGACTGGATTCCTTTACGGTTATAGGTTAACGCATGTCTTTGATAATCAATGCTGGTTTCATAATCTTTTTTATGGTAATAAACCAACGCAATGTTTTGATATGTAACCGCCAAAACATCAGAGTCATTCAGGATTTGTGCCTCTGAAAGTACTTTTTTAAACTCTTTGATAGCACGTGGAAATTGATTTAATCCAAAAAGACTGGTTGCTAAACCTTGTCGAAATCGAATAATATACCGCTGATCACCAACTGCTACTGCATGCTTTAAGCCACGTTCGAAGACTTTTCTAGACTCGTTATTCTGATCTCTTTTAATGTAAAAATTGCCTCCAAGGATGAGTATTTTTAGAATTTCAGAGGTGTCTTTCTTCAATACTGCTTGCTTTTCTAATTCCTGAATGTCTTTTATAGCTTCTAATTGTTCTCCAGTGGAAAAACGGCACTCCGCCATTCCCATTTTCACTTTTAATAGCTGTTCAGGGTTAAGTTCTTTTTCTGTGGATACTATTTCTTTATAAAATGCTAATGCGGAATCCGGTGCACGAATGGTTAAATTTTCGGCACTATCTAATTTAGCCTTAACCTTTTTTTCGTTTAGGCTTTTCTCTGAAGCGTTGTTACAACCAGTATTGAAGAAGTTGACAAGAAGAAAAAAAGTAATGACGCTTAGTGGTAAGTTGAATTTTACCATTGTTCTGTTAATGTAAGCCTCTAAGACCTGCAACCAGCCAAGCTATTTGGACTGCATTGGTAGCAGCTCCTTTTCTTAGATTGTCTGCCACAACCCAGAAGTTTAACGTATTGGGTTGAGTTTCGTCGAACCTGATTCGGCCTACAAAGACTTCATCTTTGCCTTCTGCAAAGCGTGGCATCGGATATTCTGCTTCTCCAGGATTGTCTAGCACTTGGATGCCCGGCATCTCTTCCAGAAGGCTATACACTTCTTTCAAATCAGGTGCTTTCGCAAATTCGGCGTTGATCGATTCTGAATGTCCGCCCACGGTTGGAATACGAACGCAGGTAGCCGTTACGCGGATGCTATCATCGCCCATGATTTTGCAGGTTTCTTGGATCATCTTCATTTCCTCTTTGGTATAACCGTTGGGTTGGAAGACGTCTATTTGCGGGATGGCATTTTTATCGATGGGGTAGCGGTACGCCATTTCTCCTTCAATACCATTTCGTTCGTTTTCAAGCTGGCGAACTGCTTTTACTCCCGTGCCTGTCACACTTTGGTAAGTAGAAACCACGATTCGCTTAAGTTGATAAACATCATGCAGGGGTTTCAGTGCCATCACCATCTGGATGGTAGAGCAATTGGGATTGGCAATGATTAAATCGTTTTTGGTTACGACGTGTCCATTAACTTCCGGCACAACCAGCTTTTTTTCCGGATCCATTCGCCAAGCGGAAGAATTATCAATCACCACGCAACCTGTTGTTGCAAACTTGGGTGCCCACTCAAGGGAAACGCTGCCACCTGCTGAAAACAGCGCAATATCAGGCTTTAGGTTTACGGCTTCTGCCATTGATACCAAGGAGTAAGTTTCTCCTTTGAACTTGATTGGCTTCCCTACAGACCGCTCAGAGGCAACAGGAATGAAGGTGGTGACCGGAAATCCTTGCTCTTCGAGTACTTGACACATCACCTGGCCCACGAGGCCGGTGGCTCCCACAACCGCTACTTTCATACTAAGAGATAAATGTGGTTAAAATTAGTATATTATCGAAAGTCTTATTTTATGAAAAACACCTTAATTCTCTTAGTACTTCTATTTCGCGCCATGGCGTGCTACTCCCAATGGCCGATGCATTTCGATTCCGGAACTTATCCAACTAACCCCATTTGGCATGGAGATACCGGAAGTTTTCAGCTTTCTGGAGGGTTGTTACAGCTCAAAGCCACAACTTTTTTTCAACCTGCTCGAATTGCGACGTTACTTCCTCCAACTTTGGGGGATACGTTAACCTGGCATCTTTGGTTGAGACTGGGTTTTTCACCTTCCTCTTCCAATCAATTCAGGTGGTACCTCTGGCAAGATCAACCTGTTGTGAGTGATTCTATCGGCGAGTCTTATTACCTGCAAGTGGGTGAAACGGGCAGTTTGGATGCGCCGGAATTGTATCACCAGGTGGGTACGCAGCATACCTTACTTGGACGAGGCCGATCGGGTGGATGGTCACGCTCAGACAACAGGCTGAGGCTCCAGGTTCTGGCCTTGCCTTCCGGCCAATGGATGCTTCGCTGTGACACGCTTGCAGGCTATCATTTCGCCGACACATTATGGCAACCGCCAGGCTTGCATCGGCCAACAACCGGAGGATACGGTGGTTTTTGGGCGAAGTTTACCTCTAGCAATGCCCAGCGATTTTGGATCGATGAGTTTCATTGGGGGGATTGGCCTTCTACTCCGGTTCAATCTGCTTCATGTCGTTCGCCGTTATCCCGCGAGATTGTGTTCAATGAAGTTATGGCAGATCCTTCCCCCGCCCTATTTTACCCCGAAGCAGAGTGGTTGGAATTGAAAAACCGAACTGACGATACGCTTTGTTTGCAAGGTTTAGGAATTGCTGATACCCGCGACACGGTAACGCTGCCTGATTTTAAGCTTTTGCCTCACCAAGAGCTTGTTTTAAGTACTGTTTCCATAGTTCCTGGGACATTGATCTTGCCGCGGTTACCTTCATTAAATAACGAAGGGGATTCATTGGTGCTACTTAGTCCTGATAAAGTGGTTATTGATCGCTTGATTTATCGTGTTTCGCAGTTTGTTAGTAGTTGGAAAGCCAATGGCGGCTGGTCATTGGAACGTATCAATCCTGACAGATTATGTCGGCAAATGGAGAATTGGGCAGAGTCGGTGAGTGAAACAGGGGCAACGCCAGGCTTGAACAATAGTCGCCTGGCCTCTCTGCCCGATAGTGGTTTAATTCGTATGGTGAATGTGTTTCCGGACCAGATGAACACCTTGCGCATCACCTTTAGTGAACCACCAGAGGAGGCGGTACCTGCTTTTGAATTGGAGGCCTTTTCCGGCACTTGGAAATGGGAGGGAACTTTAAGCAATCGCCCCCATGAAGGGCGTTTGACGTTGAGCGATGAACTTCAATTCGGTAAATACTATCGCATTAAGCTAAAGAGCCTAGGAGTTTGCGGATTAGCCGCAGATACTGCTTCCTTGTTACTGGCGCTACCTGAAGCACCGGATTCGGGCAAGGTTCAAATCAGTGAAATTTATTTCAAACCTGAAAATGGAGAGGACGAGTTTATTGAATTGGTTAATAATGGGGATAAAGTTGTGGATTTGTCTTGGCTTACAATTACCAAGAGTCAGGATGTTCAAATCCCCGATGAGGTGGTGAGAATGGCCGAACAGGGGCGATTGTTCTTCCCAGGTGAAAGATTGGTGCTCACTGCCTCCAAAGCATCCGGAAGATGGAATGGCTGTAATTCGGAAGTGTTGGTTGTTCCAAACTTTCCAAGCCTCACCGACGATGGCGCTTATCTAGGCGTTGCGAGGTGGTCGGGGCCTTGGTTAGACTTAGTTGCTTATCGGGAAGACTGGAAACATCCGGCGTTATCAGACATCAGGGGGATTTCCTTGGAGCGCCTCGACTTTAATCAATCCGGTCTTTTGAGAAGCAGTTGGCTTTCCGCTTCTGACCAAGCCCGAAAAACGCCGGGTTGTCCCAATTCTCAAACCGGGTTTCAGTCTTCTGCTGGGAAATTTCAATTGTCGTCCCGCTACTTCACACCGGGAACCAATGGAGCGTTAGATTTCTTGGAGATAACTTATCAGCCGCCTTCTGCGGGATTTAGTTGTAAGCTGAAATTGGTGGATTTAAGTGGTAGAGTCCTCATGGAGTGGCCGGAGTTATTGGGAGGGGAGCAGGTAAAATGGAGATGGGAAGGATTTACCGGCTCTGGTTCACCGGTTCAAGCGGGCTGGCTGATAGCGGTGCTGGAAGCCAATCATCCGAACGGCACCACTGATCAAGCCGGAGCTGCTTTCGCAATAATTCCGGATGGCAATCCTTAGTAGGCGTCGAGGGGAATTCCGAGGCTGAAGGTGTTGGTAGAACCTGCCAAGGTGAAGAGCGCATGGCCATAATCAAGGCGAAACTTCTTCGTTTTTATGCCAAATCCCCAGGAAAAACCACTGAGTGCAGCCCGGTTGGGAATGGTGAGCTCTTGCCTGCGTTGATGGTTGTAACCGAGGCGCATGGTAAGGGCTTTCCCTAGAAGAATTTCACCGTTAAGGACTACATGATTGAGCACTTCTTCTGCCAGGTTGGGAGCTGCTACAGGTTCAGGTTCGTTGCTTCCAAGCAATTGAACCTGTTCCCTGAAAACCCTGTCGGTAGGGTCATAATAGGCAGTATTCCAGCGATTTAAGCTATGAAGTACAATTCCATAGCGAAAGGGTAAATGTTTGAGTTTTTTGCTTACTGCAAGCTGAATGTCTAAAGGAAGTGGCTCCAGTTCGTTTTGATAAGCGGTAAGTTGACGTCCGGCATTGCGAATAATTCCGGTTACGTTGATTTGCTGAGCCGAGTCTCTCCAGGTTACGGCCAAGTCAGCCGCAAGGCCGGTAGAGTGAAAGGCTTGAAACCCGGAGTAAATCAGTTTCAGATTGGCTCCAACAGTCCAATGCGCGTTGAGTGTTTTGCCCCAGCCTGCTTGTAAGTTTAATTCATTGGCAGAGAAGGTGCCCAAGACTTCGTTTTGCTCATTGGTTTGGGTAAAAGTGCCGTATTGGACAAATTGAAGACCTGCACTGACAGTGCCCCACCTTGGGTTGAGGAACTTGGCGTATTGCACCAAGCCATGTTTAATATCAGAGAAGTGATTGGAAAAACTTAGCGACAATTGGTTGTTGAACAAGCTGTCTAAAAGTGCCGGATTTTGCCAGGCCAAGCCTAAATCTACATCACGATGCCCGGTAGCCCAGCCTCCTAAAGCGGAAGCTCGTGCCGATGGTTGTAAGTTAAGGAAGTTGAAAACAGCTTTTCCACCCGCGGCTTGCTGAGCAATTGTGGGATTTGCAAATCCTGTAATGAGGAATAAACAGAGAAGGCGTAAGCGAAATAGCGGCTTTTTCATTCAAAAACAGAGCTCGAAGTAACGGTCTTTTCTTCGGATTTATTGAAAGCAATACAGAAAATCAGGCAGTAAAATCCTAAAACATAGCTAACCCCGGCCTGAGTGGCGAGCGTAGAATCGGTGAGCATAGAAAGCACCACCAAGATGCTATGCAAGTACATGGGCAAACGCATAGCCGGAGGACATTTAATCAGCATGGTTACTAAGCAGATAAGGAAAAGGAGGCTGCCTGGAATTCCATATAATAACTGAATTTCAAGAAATTGATTATGTGGTCGTTGAAATTCCAACCCTGGCAATTCTTGATGAAATACCTGTATAGCCTCTGCTTTTAGATCGCCCATTCCGACACCCAAAACCGGATGGTGAGCGACTACTCTTCCGAAAATGCGATAGTAAGCCATTCTGAGGCCGATAGAACTGTGGCGCAAATCGTTCGGATGGAGCATTTGTTGGCCTTGATGAAGTTCTTTCCAAGCTTCTTGGTAGCGTTCTTTTACCGCTGGGTGCTGCGTGCTTAATAGCAAAACAGCTAAAATGCCAGGGAAAATCCAGCGACTAAGGCGGTCGGAGGCTTGCTGTTTCCACCGAAGCCCTACCCAAACAATCCCGCCAAGCAAAGCGCCCACCTGCCCGATTCGGCCTCCCATGAGGACAAGACCGATGAGCATGAGTGCTGCCACCAAGGCCAATATCCAGGAAGGGATTCCCGCAACTCGGAAGCCGGAATCGAAAACCAAGAGCAAGCTGGCTAAAAGGCTGAAAGCGAAAAAAAGGCTTGCTCTTGGGCGTTGCTCAAAGGGAGAGGTTAATCTGAAAGCCTGGAAGCCATATCCTCGCCGAACTTCTCCCCGTTCATTTCGAATTTCTAATGCTCCCGAATAGTTATTTGACTGAAAGTTTCTTCCGGTTAAATAGAAGCTCCAAGTGCGTTGAGTTAGGCTGTCGGGTAAGGTAAACGCAGCTTTAAGCCACTGCCATTTATCTGAACTGATGATGGGTTGTGAAGTAAGATGCAGGTGGGGATGTTCCTGCATAGCGCTGATACTCAGGGTGTCGCCACCGCCCATGACTGGTACAGCAACGCTGATGCGGGATGTTCCTGGAATAGTTTTGATGGTTGGGCCATAAGGGGCGCTTCCATTAATCAGCAACACTGGCTTCCCATCCGGACTGGGGGTGAGTTGCATTTGGTCGTCCACCACCCCTTGAAAGGCGAGGGTCAAGGAAACGCCTAACACGATGAGGTTGCCTAAGATAAACCCTCCGAGCGCAAGCTTAAAGTGGCCGATACGAAATGGAAGTTGCACCGCCAAAAGCGGTAAAGTAAGCAGGGAATGTTGGAGGTTAATTTCTGACAGCATCTCTCCCGGCTGTTCAGTCCAGAAAAAAGAAGTGAGCATCCAGAGGGCTAAAACACCCCAGATGAGCAGCCATTTGCGCTCTTTGAGTCTTCTCCACCGTTCGTGACGGTGGATTGGATTAAACTGTCCGACGAACCAAGCGGTGTAAGCTGCTCCTTCAGAAAGGCTGGAAATGGCTTTAGAAAGCGGGATAGTGGCCAGGAAAAGGAGAAAAAACACCATAGCCCAGTCATCCGAATTTCGGGGGAGCCAAGCCGGATTACGGAGGCTTGCTGATGAGGTTTGGCTATTCATCCACCTCAAAAATAAAAGCCCCCTCGGCATTCCTATCTTTGCCAGCGAAAATGAATGCTTCAGAACCCATTCGTCTCGATAGAATCGAGGACGCTATCAACGACATCCGCCTTGGGAAAATGATCATCGTAGTGGACGATGAAGACCGGGAAAATGAAGGCGACTTGCTATGTGCAGCACGAACCGTAACGCCTGAAATTATCAACTTCATGTCAAAATACGGGCGTGGGCTCATTTGCGCACCTGTTGTTGAAGACCGCTGCGAAGAGCTAAAACTAGACCTGATGGTCTCTGAAAATACCACCTTGCACGAAACGCCATTTACCATTCCTATTGATTTGAAGGGCAGTGGTGTAACGACCGGCATTTCTGCGGAAGACCGGGCCAAAACCATTCTCGCCATTATCAATCCGGCAACCAAACCAGAAGATTTTGGACGTCCCGGCCATATTTTTCCTTTGCGGGCGCGTAGGGGTGGCGTACTTAGAAGGGCAGGACATACTGAAGCCGCCATTGACTTCGCCCGACTTGCCGGTTTTGAAGGTGCGGGGGTGATTTGTGAAATCCTTGATGAGGATGGTACCATGGCCCGTTTACCTCGCCTTCGTGTTATGGCTGATGAGTTTGGCTTAAAGCTCGTTTCCATTAAAGATCTCATCGCCTATCGCATCAGCCAGGAGAGTCTTATAAAACGAGAAATCGAAGTGGATATGCCCACCCAATGGGGGCATTTTCGGCTCATTGCCTACCGACAAATTCTCACCGACCAAGAACACCTTGCGATTGTAAAAGGCCATTGGTCAGAACATGAGCCCGTATTGGTGCGGGTGCATTCGTCCTGCATGACCGGCGACATCTTCGGATCGTGCCGTTGTGATTGTGGTGAGCAATTACATCGTGCCATGGAGCAAATAGAAAAGGCCGGTCAAGGAGTGATTGTTTATATGAATCAGGAAGGACGAGGGATAGGATTGATGAATAAACTTAAAGCCTATAAACTTCAGGAAGAAGGCTTGGATACGGTTCAAGCTAATCTTGCGCTTGGCTTTAAAATGGATGAACGGGATTATGGAATCGGAGCACAGATTATCCGTGATTTGGGTATCCGAAAGATGCGTCTTATGAGCAACAATCCTAAAAAGCGCGCCGGCCTTATTGGCTATGGGCTCGAAATTGTAGAACGTGTTCCGCTCGAAATACAGTCGAATCCCCACAACAAGGCTTATTTAGAAGCCAAGCGTGATAAAATGGGACATCAAATTATGTCTGGCAAAAACGATTAAAAATGCCTGATAAACCCCGAATCGCGCTGCTTGGGCCTTGTTATCCTTACCGAGGCGGCAACGCCCTTTTCATGGGCCATCTATACGAAAAGTTGAGTGTGCACTTTCAAACTGTGCTCATCAATTACAAGTTGCTCTATCCTTCCTTATTGTTCCCTGGTTCTTCCCAGTTCGATAAAAGCCATGAAGTGATAACGCCGGTGCCTTCGCAAAGAATGATGAGTTCCATCAATCCGATAAGTTGGTACCAAACCGCTGCATACCTGAATAAGGAAAAGTTTGATTTGGTGGCTTTCGATTGGTATAACCCATTCTTTGGTCCAACTTTGGGAACCATTGCTCGTTTGCTAAGTGACCATTATCGGGGGAAGAAGCTTTTCATCACGGAGAATGTAATTTCTCATGAAGCCCGTTTGCCCGACAAGCTGCTTACCAGTTATGCACTCCACCAGGCGGATAGTTTTCTTACGCTTTCAGATAAGGTAGTTGAACAATTGCAGCCATGGTTAGGCCAAAAGCCGGTATATCGCTCAGAGCTTCCGGTTTACGATTGTTACGACCTGAGCAGTTCCGAGTCATCTAGTGCACTTATCGCAGAAACAGGTCTTCAGCCTGATCAGGACGAGATTTTGCTGTTCTTTGGCTATATCCGTGCATACAAAGGACTCGATTTGTTGATTGAGGCCATGCCGGCAATACTTCAGCAGCGTCCTAAAGCCAAATTGTTGGTAGTTGGGGAAAGCTATGAAGATATCAAGCAGTACGAAGGGCAAGTTGAAAAGCTAGGGCTGAAAGGGAAAGTAGTAATCGTTCATCGTTTTGTTCCCAATGAAGAAGTGGGGCCATATTTCCGGGCATCGAAGCTGGTGGTATTGCCTTATCGATCGGCTACACAAAGCGGTATTCTGAATATCGCTTATGGTTTCGGTAAACCGGTAGTGGTAACTCCGGTAGGTGGATTAGGAGAGTTTGTAAGTCCGGGTGAAACCGGATTAATTGCCGACGCCGCGACGCCGGAAGCCATCACGCGTGCGGTCTTACATTTTTTCGACATTTCCTCGAAAACGGACTTTACAGGCGCAATTCGGCGACGAGTTGAACAAAATGGTTTCGGAAGAATTCACGAAGTGTTCACAAAAATTTTGAAATCCGAATTTTAGGTATAAAATTGGGTCATTACTGAGGACTTTATCAAGATTTCATATTCATGACCCAAAAACCGCGTCTCACGTTCTGGGAAATCTGGAACATGAGCTTTGGCTTTCTCGGCATTCAGTTTGGTTTTGCGCTGCAAAATGCTAACGTTAGCCGCATCTTCCAGACTTTAGGGGCAAACCCTGAAGATCTACCCTTGTTTTGGATTGCAGCCCCACTAACCGGACTGCTGGTTCAGCCGATAATCGGGTACCTCAGTGACCGAACCTGGCATCCATTCTGGGGGCGCCGTCGTCCTTTCTTTTTTGTTGGCGCTATTTTGTCTTCTATGGCGCTGTTCCTTATGCCCAACTCATCGGTTTTGTGGATGGCCATTGGGTTGTTATGGTTGATGGATGCCTCTATCAATGTTTCTATGGAGCCTTTTCGCGCTTTTGTTGGAGATAAACTCCCCGCCGAACAACGTACTGCCGGTTTTGCCATGCAAACGTTCTTCATAGGACTTGGTGCCGTTATTGCTTCTTTGTTACCGTATCTTTTTACCAATTACCTCGATATTTCAAACGAGGCTCCAGCTAACCAAATTCCTGATTCAGTAAAGTACTCTTTTTACATTGGTGCTTTGGTCTTTCTTACAGCAGTGATGTGGACCGTGTTTACCACGAAAGAGTTTCCGCCAGATGATATTCAAACGTTCGAGCGTGAAAAACTCGGGGGAAGCAAAACGGAAGAAGGGTTTAAGGAGATTTTTACCGGCATTTTTAGTATGCCGAAAACCATGGTCCAATTGGCGATGGTTCAATTTTTTAGTTGGCTGGCATTGTTTGCGATGTGGATTTACACCACACCGGCTGTTGCGGAAAATGCTTTTGGCACCAAAGACCCGATGTCGATGGAGTTTCAGGAAGCAGGCAACTGGGTAGGGGTCATGTTTGCTGTTTACAATGGCGTTTCTGCCCTTGCGGCTTTTGCACTTCCTTGGTTAGCGGCTCGGCTCAACCGCAGATTGGTGCATAGCATCTGTCTTTTCATCGGCGGAATCAGCCTTGCTTCCATCTTTTTCCTGCATGACAAGGAGGCTTTCATTCTTCCTATGATAGGAATTGGTATTGCATGGTCCTCTATCTTAACGATGCCATATGCCATCCTGGCAGGTGCATTGCCTGCTGATAAAATGGGTTACTACATGGGCGTTTTTAACTTTTTTATTGTACTTCCACAAGTAGTTGCTTCGGCAGTGCTGGGATATATGGTAGGAAAAATTGGTGGTGGTGCTTCAACTTCTGCACTACTTATCGGTGGATGCTCCATGGCATTGGCCGCTATCCTCTGTTTCCGGGTGCAAGACGAGCATTAAGCTCATTTTTCAAACACAACGTGTACGAACTGCCAGACTTGACCGGCGTATCCTGACTTCTAACTACGTTATAAAACAAAAGCGGGGCTTATTAAGCCCCGCTTTTGTTTTAACTAACAAGCAATAACCGGATTGAAATCATTTCAGTTTGCTTGCCAATCCGTACCAACCTCCGCCATTGACGGCTTCAATGCCCGCAATTCGGAGTTGAGATGCGGCACTGGAAGAACGCATACCGGAAGCACAGCAGGTGATAACCGGCTTACCGGTTTGTTTCAGGTTACTTATTTGCTGTCTAAGTTGCGGGAGCGGGATGTTTTTAGCTCCATCGATATGGCCTGTGGCGTATTCTTGTGGGCTGCGAACGTCGATGATAACGGCTCCGTTGGCTAACATGGTTTTATAATCGACCGTTTGACCGAAAAGAAGGTTCTTGAGTTGTTGTAGCATGGCTGAAATTTTCAACAAACCTAACTAGGCTAAAAATGGAGTAAAGTAACCTAGGTTACAAAAGCTCGTTGGCAAGGTTTGCCAACTCTGATCGTTCGCCTTTTTCTAAGGTTACGTGTGCGAATAATGGCTGTCCTTTCAAGCGTTCAATCAGGTAGGAGAGTCCGTTGGTTTGAGCGTCGAGGTAAGGGGTATCGATTTGGTGAATATCGCCGGTGAAGATAATCTTGGTTCCTTCGCCAGCTCTGCTGATGATGGTTTTCACCTCATGTGGCGTTAGGTTCTGTGCTTCATCCACAATAAAACAGATGTTGGCAAAGCTTCTTCCCCTAATGTAAGCCAAAGGCGTAATCACCAATTTTTCGCTATCCAACAGCTCATTGATTTTTTGGAAATCCTTATCGTTTTCGTGGTATTGATTCTGAATAAACTTCAAATTGTCGAACAGCGGTTCCATGTAGGGGCTAATCTTTGTGTTAACATCGCCCGGAAGAAAACCAATGTCTTTATTGGACAAGGGTACAATAGGTCTTGCGAGAAAGATTTGTTTGAATTCTTTTCTTCGCTCTAGAGCTCCTGCCAGCGCCAGCAATGTTTTGCCGGTTCCTGCTACCCCTTGGAGGGTAACCAGCTTGATGGAGGGTTGCATGACTGCATCTAAAGCAAAAGACTGCTCCGCATTGCGTGGCCTGATGCCATAGGCTGTGGCTTTATCAACCCGTATGAAAGCATCGAGAAAGCTATCATAGCGAGCCAACACGGAATTGCTTCCTTGTTTGAAGATGTAGTAATGATTGGGAATTTTTTCTTTGATTTTCACCGGTTCAGCCGGTATTCTTCCCACCGCATAAAGCTGATCTATCTGAGTTTTTAGTGCTTTTTCAAAGGCGGTAATGCCTTTGTATAGGCTGTCTAAATCCTGAATTCTGCCATGCTTATAGTCTTCAGCAGCTAAGTTCAGGGCTTTTGCTTTGATTCTTAGGTTGATGTCTTTGGTTACCAGGATTACCTGCCGATTGGGGTAATCTTCCTGCACACTGAGGGCGGTGTTCAGAATTCTGTGGTCGGCCTTTTTATCCGCAAAAATCTTGGTGGCATCACGCTGCGGTTCATGGTCCATCATGGCTACTCGCAGCTTTCCACCTTGGCTGCCTATGGGAATCCAGTTGTTCAGCGCCGAGGTGCCGGATAGTTTATCGATAAAGCGAATAAACTCTCTCGCTTCAAAGTTGAGTGTATCGTTGCCTTTTTTGAAATTGTCCACCTCCTCCAATACCGTGATGGGGATAATTACATCATGTTCATGGAAGTTTTTCACTGCCTGATGGTCATGAAGAATCACTGAAGTGTCGAGTACGAAAATCTTGTTAAGGATTTCGGCTTTTTTGGTTTTGGCCATTGGGGGTTGGTGTTATGCGGGTCTGGTGTTTTGTACCAGAGCATGATAAAGTTCTTCTAACTTGAAAGGCTTGGTGATAAAGTCATTCATGCCAGTTTCTATAGCAGTTTGCCGGGTTTCATAGAAGGCATCAGCAGTAAGTGCGATGATGGGCACTTCTTTGTTGATGTTAGGGTTTTCTCCTGAACGAATGGCCAAGGTAGCTTCATAGCCATTCATCACCGGCATTTGAAGGTCCATTAAAATTACGTCGTACTGATTGTTTTCCAGCATCATGAGCGCAATCTGGCCATTTTCAGCAACAGCTGGGGTGATTTCAAGCTTCTTCAGCATTTGCTTAGCTAAAGCCTGATTGATTTTATTATCTTCTACCAACAGGACTTTGAGGTTGCCGGTGAGCGAAAGATTAAATGATTCGTGGGTGTGTGCTTGGCTGATGTTTTCATCGCTCATCATGAATGGCATAATAAAGGTGAACACCGAGCCTTTGCCCGGCTCAGAGCGAACGAAGATTTTTCCATTTTGTAGTTCAACAAGCTTTTTAGTGATGGCCAATCCAAGGCCTGTTCCGCCAAATTGACGGTTGTTATCCTCATGGACTTGCCTGAAGGTTTCAAAAACCGATTGAAGTTTTTCAGCCGGTATACCGATTCCGGTGTCTTCCACTTCGAATTTGATAAATACCTGGTTGTCGATTAAGTCGGTTTTCTGCACCTTCAAGGTTACACTTCCTTGAAGCGTGAACTTCACCGCATTAGAAAGCAAGTTGATGAGGATTTGATTGAGCCTAACTGAGTCTCCTTTAATTTGCAAGGGCAGGTTAGGGTCTTTTTCTATGTGAATCTCCAGCTGTTTCTCTTTTGCTCTAACCTGAATCATGTTATGAGCATTGTTCAGGATGTCTTCGAGCTGGAAAGAATGTTGAGAAAAAGTGAATTTGCCGGATTCAATTTTAGAAAAGTCAAGAATTTCGTTGATGATATCGAGCAGAAAATCGGCTGATTGTTTGATCGACAAGATGTTGTCTCGATAAGATTTGGGTAAATCTTCACTTAAGAGTAGCTCAGAAAAACCGATGATGGCGTTCATAGGAGTTCTGATTTCATGACTCATGTTAGAAAGGAAAGATGATTTGGCACGATCTGCATTTTCAGCAGCATTCTTGGCCATGATTAACTCATTCTCGATAAGCTTGCGTTGGCTAACATCAAGGAAAGTACCGATGATGGACGCTAACTGTCCATATCGATTAAAGATGGGTTTGGCGGTTACCTGAACATCTCTGAGCTGACCGGAGGGCAGTTGGAAGCGTATGTCGGTTTGTTGAATTTCCTTTAAACGAACAGCCCTGTTCATTAAATGCTCAAAAGCGGTTAAGTCTTCCGGATAAATGAGGGATTTTAGTTTTGCAATGTCAATTCGAGCATCCGGGCTCAACCCTAGAATTCGGGTAGTTTCGTCGCTCCAAGAGAGTTTATTATTGAGGTGTTCGTATTCCCAGCTGCCATTATGCGAGATGCGCTGGGCTTCCTGAAGGCGCATTTCTGCGCGTTTAAGGCTGTCACGCATGGAGATTAGGGCATAACCAAGGTCATCATCTTCAGAAAGAGGCCGATATTCAACATCGAAGTTTCCCGATTCAATGCTTTCAGCAAAGCGGGTTGTTCTTTCCATCGAATCGATGAGCCTGTTCACTGAACGATAGATGTCTGAAATCTCTGTTTCTTCTTCAATATCCGGCAGCTTGTTAAGTCGGCCATTGGCCAAGTCAAAAATGGAGTCTTTCAGGCCGCGTACAGGTTCTGTGATAAGGCGCGAGAAGTATTTAACTACAAGAAGTGATGCCCCAATGGCTGCAATTATTACTACCAGCAAGATGAAATCTATTCTGGCTCTGTCTTTAATCACAGCGTTTTGCTTGACTAAGCGTTGTTCATTTAGTCTCTCCTCGATGGTGTGTATCAATCGGAGTGTGCCATCTGCAATTGGATATATTCGGTTTTCTAGCAGGTCTTCTGCTTTGAAAAGCTCTTCCGGATTGTCATAAGATTCAAAGTCACTGAGCAGGCCCATGATAATTTTCTGCTCTTCCATCATTTCGATGCTGCCTTGAAAAACAAATTCAACGGAATCAACGAGCGTCGGTGTTTCCCAAAGGCGCGTTAAACCCCGTATTCTTTGCTGAAGCTCCGGAAACTCTTTAAGTTGAAGTTGTTTCAAGGCTTTTTTATCAGCTTCATTTCGGCGCAAATACACCCAATTGGTCCCGTACATCCTTGACTTTAACAACAGCTGCTCCATTTCGCGCATGCTTTTGATGGAGGGTTCTAGGACGTTATTCACGTGTTCTGAACTCGCGTCACTTTTGTTCAAGGTGAAGTAAACTACCAGGCTAGTAGCCAGATTGAGCGCAACAATAATCGAAAGCGCCAGTGTAATTCGCTTATTGATGCCGAAATACCGCAGGTTGATCATAGGCGGTCCAAGCTTTTGGTGAAACTGAGAACCAGCTCACGCCCTAGGCTCCGAAACGGTGAAATATACCCGCTGAAGGCTTGTATGGTAGATAGCCGAGTATTGAATAAATCGTTGACTCCTGCCTGAAGCATCCAACCGGATTGGCTCCATTTTTTACTGAACATCAGACCGCTGACCCATTGTGCTTCTATTTTTATCGGTACCAACCCGAGATTTTGGCTGAATCGTTCTGACCAGAACTGCTGAGTAAGTTGGATAGACCAACCTGAAATTACCGGTATATTCAGGCGAGCATTGATTCTATGCTTGGAGAATGCAACAAAATTATTGGGGTTATTAATCAAGCTGAATAGTTCAATTCGGTTTTCGTGTGGAAGCGTATAAGCATAGTTGAAAGCCCAATTCCATTGCTCGTATTGGCCGTAATAGTCGAGCTCTATACCTTTTGATCCTATCCTTGTGTCATTGCGATAGGTGTCGAAACCTCCACTGGTTTGGGTGTAGATTACGGGGTCATACAGGTTGTTTAAATACATGTTGACACTTACACGGTGATTTTTACTCAAATAGCCGATTTCTGTTTCAAAAGTCTCTAAAAACTCCGGCCTTGTTTCGGGGAAAATCTTAAGGTTATATAACGAAGGGGTTCGGTAAGCATTGGAGTAAAGCAGCTTAAGGTGCCATGGCCCGAATATTTTGGTATATCCAAATCGAGGCACAAAGAAAGTTCCGAAGAAACTGTTTTCATCGAGTCTTGCTCCAGCGGTGAATGTTCCAATCACGCTTTTGTAAAGAGCTTGACTGAAAACGGATAGATTTTGAAGCATAAAATGAATAGGACGATTCGGATCCAAAGGATTTAAATTGATAAAATCCTGGTCATCGTGATACACTTCAGCTCCGGCAGTTAATTCCAAATGCTTAGGAGCTTGATAGCGAAGAATCGTTCTAAATCCCAACCTGAAATTTCGCACGTTGTCTAAATACTCATTGGCGGAATCCTTCGCCACATTCCATGGGGTGGCATACTTGTAGTTGGCTTGAGATTTTAGTTCGAGCCTTTCGTTGATGTTCCAAGTGTTACTCAGCAAAAGGCTGTGCATGTTTTGCTGATAAGTAACCTTTCGGTAAGAAGGATGTTCATATTGATTGCCAAGCCATTTCAGGTCCCATTTTTTCCAGTTGAGGTGAACTCCTGCCATTAAATCGCGGGTTCCCGCGGATTCCGAGAGGTTTTTTGTGATAGAATCTCTTCCACTTTCACCGGATAAAACAATGTTGCCGGTTCCGTATCTACTCTGCGATGCAGATAAAAAGGCTTTTAATCTAAAGTTGCGGTATTGAAAAGCAGATTCTGCGTTCAACCTGCTTCTTGAAATGCCATCGGCATTTATTCTTCCTTGCGCATTGACTTGTATAAGAGGGCTTTTTTCTGCTGAACTAGTTGTAATGTTGATGACAGAAAGGGCTGCATTCCCTCCATATGCAACTGAGCCAGGCCCTCGAATTATTTCAATGCGTTCAATGGTGCTTGATGGATATCGCCCGGCCAATTGATAGCCACCGTAAGCAGTTTCCTGCATTTCATGGCCGTCAATAATTAACAACACTTTGCCCTCTTGCCCCCACAATCCTCTTACGCTGATGCTGAGCGCCATCTCAACATCGTGTGCAATTTCTAGACCTGGTACCCAACGAAGTACATCCACTAAGTCTATGGCTTGAAGTTTTTCAATGTCTTTTCTAGTGAGTACGGAAACAATGCCCGGTGTTTCTCTCGCTGATTGCTCAGAAAGTGTGGCTATGGTAACTTTTACATCCATAAGTTGCTCAAGCGACAGCGAATCAAGGGAATCTGGATTTTCTGTGGCAGGAGATTGAGCCTTAAGTCCAATGCTCAGCAGCAAGGTGCAGATTGTTGTCAGTGGGATTAAGTGCTTCATGGGGTGCTGGAGATTATTGCCAAACGCTTTAATTCGCCGGCAATTTGAATGGATTTTCTTTGTAGCCTCGAAGGATTAAGTTCAAAGCGGAGTCGGTCTTCGCGAATTACAAAATTGATGTCAGCTCCTTGTGCTATGCTGCCGGGGTATTCACTAACAATCACAACAGGTTCGTTGTAAACGGCTTTCGCAAGGCTTTCAAGTTGGTCATGTTCTTTTTCTGCCAGAAATACCAATTCACATTTTTCGGCCTCAGCAATTTGATTGACACTTCGAACCTCAAGAGGCCTATCCTCTATTTTTTTTCCTGCGCATGCTTGTGTAAGCTCTGTAAGCATGGGTTTATTTCCCCAAACTCCCAAAATGAAAGGTTCTTTCGCATTTCCTTTGAAAGGTTGAGGCCAGTTGAGGTATTTAACGAAATGATAAACGAATCGGGCATGAACAGCATAGTTCAAATTTTCTTTGCTTACTCCTGTGCGATACCCACACAGTACAAAAAAGAGTAAGAGTAACAGCAAAGAAGCTCCTCGGCTTTTTATGGCCATAACCTGTGAAGCAAACCCAGTCATTCTTTCGCCTAAAAGTACGGAAAAACAGCGGGAAGGCGTAACTTGACAGCACGATAAATACAACTATGCGCTATTTGATTCTCAACGAAGGGGAGCTAGAGCCTCGAGTTAGCCTGTTGCCGGAGTCGGCTATTGCCATTTTTGGCCAATCGTTTACCGGTATGGTGGAGCGAGGCGCGGGGCTCCATGCTAGCAGGTCAGATACGGATTATTCGTCCTTAGGTATTCAAGTGGTTTCCCGTGAAGAAGGGCTGAAACAGGCTGACCTCGTTTTGGGCATTTTACCTTTGTCGGAATCTGATTTGAATCTTTTGGCTGAAGGTACTTCGGTATGGGGGATGTATCAGCCTCAGTGGCATCCGGAACGCTTAACACATTTTGAAAAAAGAAGGCTAAATCTTTACAGTTTAGATTGTATTCCAAGAATTTCCAGGGCTCAGTCTATGGATGTTTTGAGTTCTATGGCTACCGCTTCCGGTTATCAAGCTGTCTTGGAGGCTGCTGCTGCCTTGCCTCGCTTTTTTCCGATGCTGATGACTGCCGCCGGCACCATCGCTCCTGCTAAAGTACTAGTTATCGG
>JAIXUI010000072.1 GCA_027484125.1 Bacteroidota bacterium
CTCAACTTTCTCTACGGACTAGTCATTCTCCCCGAATCTCTGAAGCCTGAGAACCGTCGAAAGTTCAACTGGAAACGTGCCAATCCTGTTGGTTCTTTGCTCCACCTCAGAAAATACCCCGTGATTTCCGGAATGGTGGCTTCCTTGGTTTTTATCTACATCGCCTCACATGCTGTTCAAAGCACCTGGTCTTTTTTTACTATCGCACGCTTCAATTGGACAGAAAAGGAAGTAGGCTATTCTCTCGGCTTTGTAGGCATATTGGTTGCTTTGGTACAAGGAGGACTTATTCGATGGATCAATCCTCGCTTGGGCCCTAACAGAAGTGTTTACTTAGGCATTCTCCTTTATGCTCTTGGGTTGATGTTATTCGGTTTTGCCAGCTCCGGTTGGATGATGTACGTGTTCTTGATTCCATATTGCTTAGGTGGCATTTGCGGCCCTTCACTTCAAGGCATTTTATCGGCGCAAGTGCCGGCTGATGAACAAGGCGAGCTTCAAGGGGCACTTACCAGCTTGGTGAGCCTTACGGCCATAGTTGGACCGCCGCTGATGACCGGACTTTTCTCTTACTTCAGCAGCCCAAAAGCTCCCTTTCAACTGCCGGGAGCACCGTTTTTATTAGGGGCGCTCTTGTCGGTAATAAGCCTTTATCTGGCCTGGCAAGCGTTGAGCGGCAGACGTAAAAAAGCCTAGGCGATAGTAAAATCAGATGCCTCTGAACAGCCGAACCCAAGATAACCTACCACCGAAAGACGGAGTAAAAGATAATTGGTTGGCCTAGGCATTGGCCATTGCATACAACCTTGGTTATATTTGCGCCCGCTGCCACGCAGCAACTGGCTCCATAGTTCAACGGATAGAATAGAAGTTTCCTAAACTTTAGATGTGGGTTCGATTCCCGCTGGAGCTACAAAGGCCGCCTTTAATACTTTTGAAGGTGGCCTTTTGCATGAATTGGGATTGAAATTTTTAGCTTTTGAGCGCATTTTTTTGTACTGTTGGCCTGTTGGTTGGCACTTTTATCTCATTCATCTGAGGATTCTCCACCTTCCCTTCGACGAATATTACAAAAACCACGTGTTCGTCGTGAAATACCCCATTATTCGTCCATTAGAAACACTCTAATATCCCGTTCGTCGTACTTATTAGCCTACTTAAAGAGTGGCGTTTGGTACTAATCTAAAGCAAGGTGTTGCCCCATTGTCGGGAATGAATACCGCCCTACATTTGTTTCAGAAACAAAGAACAAAGAACCATATATGAAAACAACACTTAAAACACTTTTGATGGCATTCGCAGCCGGCGCGGTGATGACTTCCTGCCAAAAGGATGATAACATTACCACTCCAGGTCAGCCATCTACCATGCAGGAATTGAACATCCCGCAAGGATTTAAATTCAATACCCAGCGCGAAGTAAATCTCGATCTTCAAATCAGAGACGTGGCCAATGTCCCTTATCGTGGTGTTGCTTTCGATATTCTTAGTAAACCTCTTGATTTAGGCGGTGTTGTGCTTGCCTCTGGCCGAGCCGACATGAACGGACGCTTTGTAGGAACTGTTAACCTGCCTACTTACTTCGACGAAGTAGTGCTTCAAGTGTATGGCGCTAGTGTTCCTGCCAACTTGGTCATGCCGGTAACCAACACCAACCTGAATTTTACAGTAGGTGGTTCCTCTCCATCTAGTTTAGTGAGCTATGAAGTAGCTTATCCAAACGCATACAACAACCTCCGAATTCTTGCTGGTGCAAGAACTGAGAACACTTATCTAACCAAGGTTTCTTACCGCTTAGGTACTTTCAACAACGATGGTCGTCCGAACTACTTGGAAACCATCAATGATCCAATGCCTCAGCAGTTCTTGAACAACATCAACACCAACTTACCTGAATCACGCCCGGTCCCTTCTTTCAATCCTGAATACTTGGATGACCGTTACGAGCGTAACATCAACATCACCGAGCTTTCTGATGTGTTTGTAACCTTCGTTACTGAAGGTGCAGGTTACCGCAACGCGTTATTCTATTATGTCTATGACAAGAATAACCCACCTGCAACTGCCAACGACATCGACTCTTTGATCGCAGTTTTCCCTAATGCTTCTTTAGCAGGTTCAGGCGGAAGCATGGTAGCAGGTAACAAAGTCAATATTGGCCGTTTCCCTGCTAACAAAACCATTGGTTTCGCGCTCATCGCCGACGGCTGGAGAGGTGGTCCACGTGTAGCAGCCGGTAACTGGATTGTTTACTCGAACAAAAACTTCAACACTGCCGTTACTAATCCTAACAACCGCCAGCAAACTGTTGTGCTTTATGACGCACAAACCCAGCGCTTCATCTTCGGTATGGAAGACATCCTACGCAATGGAAGCTCTGACCAAGACTTCAACGACTGCGTATTCTATGTGACTTCTAACCCGGTTCGTGCCATCGATACTACCAACATCATCGTCACTCGTCCGGCTGTTGATACCGACAACGATGGTGTATTCGACACCTTCGATGAATATCCAACGGATCCAACCAAAGCCTACAACAACTACAGCCCATCCATCAATGGAAACTCTACCCTCGCTTTTGAAGACTTATGGCCTAGCCAAGGCGACTACGACTTCAACGACCTCGTAGTAGCTTACCGCTTCAACCGCGTCACCAACGCTCAGAACAACGTAGTAGAATTGCAAGGTAAAGTTTGGTTGAAAGCCATCGGAGCCAGCTTCAAAAATGGATTCGGAATTGAACTTGGCAACGTAGCACCTAATCAAGTGGCTAGTGTATCCGGGCTTCGCAGAAGTGAAACTTACATCAACGACGCATCCAATGGTTTAGAGCAAGGCCAAAGCAAAGCTACCATCGTAGTATTCGACAATGCTTTCTCGGTTCTTCGTCCGGTAGGTGCAGGCTTTGTGAACACCGAAGTTGGAAGACCAAAATCTAACAGCGATACCATCAACTTTGTAGTACGCTTTACCAACCCGATCTCGCAAAACACTTTAGGTACTGCACCGTTCAATCCCTTCTTGATTCAAAATGGAAACCGTGGTGTTGAAGTACACCTTCCAGACCGCGCTCCTACCTCACTCGCTAATCAGAACTTGTTGGGCACCAATGCTGATAAATCTGTAGCAGCAAATGGAATTTACTACCGCACTTCCAACCGCCTCCCTTGGGCCATCGACATCGCCGGCGACTTCGCTTACCCGGTTGAGAAAGTGGCGATTATCAACGCTCACCTCCGCTTCGCAGCATGGGCACAAAGTGGTGGCACTCAGTTCCGCGATTGGTTCCTCAACAACAGCGGATACCGCAACAATACCAACATCTACCGCTAATCCATATTCTTCATAGTTTGGTTGAAGCCGGCTCCTTAAAAGGGCCGGCTTTTTTTTTGAGCAGCTTGTTTGTTTTTGGGAGATACAAAATCGCCAACCATTGAGTTAAAAGGCGCTCGGCTTGGCAGGTTTCTGGCTCAAGTGATAGGGAAAACGGTGCTGTAAATTTTAATAGGACTTTTATAGAAGTGTAACTCCTTGTTTTTATTTGGCCACGAAAGCCACGAAGGGCACGAAAGGTTTTTTGTGTTTATGAGGGGCCCGGGGGTTCTTTTTATATCCACGAAAGGCACGAAGGGCACGAAAGGTTTTTTGTGTTTATGTGGGGCCCGGGGGTTCTTTTTATGTCCACGAAAGGCACGAAGGGCACGAAAGGTCTTTTAGTCTATATAAGGCACTAAGGGCAGGAGTTTTCTTTTTTGGCTATGTAATGCATGGAAGTGATTTAACTCTCATTTTTTCGTGTTTTTCGTGCCTTTCGTGGACTAATTGTTTTAACACAACCTTCCCCTCGGCAATAGGAAAATATTATTGAAGGCCGCCTTTGTAAAGGCAAGAAGGAGGCAATTGGGTTACACCCAGGAAGTATTTGCGGAGAAGGCTGGGGTTGCTCTTACCGTTATCAGAAAGATTGAGCAAGGCAAAGAAAACCATGAGACAGGGAATCGTTAAGTATAACAACATTCAAGCGGGTCTCCTTACAGAAGACGATCATGGAGAATATCGGTTTGTTTACGACGAGGCTTATGTAGCAAACTATCCTAACCAATTCATCACCTTTACCATGCCGGTAAGCCCAAGGCCCTACCGAAGCAATCGGCTTTTTCCGTTTTTTGATGGGCTTATTCCGGAAGGATGGTTATTGAATATTGCCGCTGAAAGCTGGAAAATTAACAAGAATCACCGCAAGGGCCTGTTGCCAAAATACCATTGGTGCCGAAAGTGTACATCCAGTAAAGCCCGAATCTTTTGCATAAATGTCTTTACTGTTATGAAGGGCTGGAAGAATCACAAGTTGACTATCACCCTCAATGTGTAAAAGCCTTTTGGGGGACTAAGCATCCACCTGCTTTTCCTTATCAGCTGGAAGAAATGGAAAAGTTGGCCAAAAAAACCGCACAACATTCCATAACTATTCCGGGTGTGCAACCCAAATTGTCATTAGGATGGATAAAAACAGCATGGGATAACGGCCATCAAAATCGGTTGACCAATATTGATGCGCTGGAAGGGCGATACATGCTAAAACCACAAAATGCTAAATATCCGCAGATGCCCGAGAATGAGCATCTTTCTATGAAACTGGCCGCATTGTTTGGGATAAGCATTGTGCCGGTAAGCATGATTCGTTGGTTATCCGGTGAATTATGCTTCATCACCAAACGCATTGACCGCAACACCGACGGATCTAAAAATCACAAGATTGATTTTTTACAAATCTTAGAGTTATCTGATAAATACTTAGGCACTATGGAAACACTAGGCCAAACCATTGGTGATTTATCAGTAAATACTTTGCTTGATAAGTTGCGTTTTTTTAAATTGTCGGTCTTTAATTACATCATTGGAAACAACGATATGCACTTGAAAAATTACTCCATGATTTTGATTGAAATGGGGTGGGTGCTTTCGCCTTTTTATGATTTATTAAATGTAAAACTGATCTCACCTAAGGATAAAGACGATTCCGCTTTGATGCTTGGAGGTAAAAAATCGAACTTCAATATTTATAGTGCTACATGAAAAGACCACCTGTAAGCGGCTTACTTCACAACAAAACCCTTTTTCAATAAGTTGTCCATGCTAGAGCATTAATCTTGAAGTTCTGAGCAAATAAGTGCGAAGCCTTTAAACCAATTCGCCTAAGTGAATTTTTAAATTTGTTTGAAAATCTGGTCAAAAAGATTCATATTCATCTCAGAGAACAGGATTAATTTTACTAAAAAGCACGTTGATTTTTCCCTCTCAATGTCAATTTTGCTGTCGTCACCGATTCTCAATGAAAACCAAAATGAAAATTAGCCATATTAGTAAAAAAGAAATTGCAAAAGGCGAAGAAATAATCGGTCAAGACCTAAGAGAAGGCATTTTCAACCTTATAAAATCCGAGTATCCCGACTTTGATGCTAACAGCTACATCAGCTTAGCAGAGCTCAACCAGTACAGGCGCCATTACCTGACCTCATTAATCATTCAAGAAAAAGGGGAATTAGCCATCATCGACAGTGATGTGATGAAGGCAATACAAGATAACGCCATCCTTTCAGAGAATATTCAAGATGAGATAGAAGCTGAGATAACCTTTGGGCAAAAAATTGCAGACAAAGTGGCTGCATTTGGCGGCAGCTGGACCTTCATTATCACATTCTTTTCCTTTATACTCCTCTGGATAGCCATTAACATTTGGATATTAACCACAAAACCCTTTGATCCTTTTCCGTTTATTCTTTTAAATCTAATCCTATCTTGTTTGGCTGCAATACAAGCTCCCATTATTATGATGAGTCAAAACAGACAAGAACAAAAGGATCGACAAAGAAGTGAACATGATTATAAGATTAATCTAAAAGCAGAGCTTGAAATAAAATTGATAAGTGAAAAAATTGACCATTTGCTAGTTCATCAAAATAAAAAACTATTGGAAATACAAGAAGTTCAAATAGACTATTTGGAGGACTTGCTTAAAGAATTAAAGAAAAAATGAAATTAGAAAACCGGAGGCAACAAGTAACCCCGTTGCCTAAATTCCTTTTCAGATTAGGACGCTATGCAATTTTTGCGCTAGGCTTAATCGTGTTTTCAGTATTACTTGGGACGATAGGATATCATCAATTTGGAGAAATATCATGGCTCGACAGTTTTCACATGGCTTGCATGATCCTTACTGGTATGGGACCTGTTATGACCATGACTACACCGGCGGCCAAATTGTTTTCCTCTTTTTATGCCTTGTATAGCGGTGTTGCATTTTTAAGTATTACTGCTGTTTTCTTCGCCCCAATTATCCATAGGTTGTTGCATATCTTACATGTAGAACAAGACGACCGTCAATACTGACTAAAAAAGAAGGATATGCACTTTTGTAAAAAAACGAAGTAACCTTCCCAAACTATCGTTTCTCAGCTGTATTTTTTTTCGTGAGTTTACACTGATCTATCCCCTCGAACAGCCTGTTACAAATCTTCGGAAAAACTGTTTCAATGAAAGTCTTATATCGTAGTGTATATCCCTATTAAATCGAGTAGGAAGGTGGGGATTACTCCCCTATTGTAGTGGCTATTTTTCTCCTACATCAGTTTCTCTTCATTGGCATTCGCGCATACCTCCTACAGCGTGTGAACTCAGCCCTCTCAGGGTAAGTGTCTGCTTGCTATTCATGCGCGGTTGGCCATGTCTTGCTGACTCAAGCCTATTTTATTGCGCATGGTTTTCAGAATGTCCATATCCAATACTTAATGGAGCTTGTGGCAAAACTAAATTTTTCACCACATTTTGCCACAACCTTGTGGCAAAAGTTATTGTGGCAAAAAAAATTGCCACAGGTAAAAATGCCACAGCCTTGTGGCAAAAGTGTCTGTGGCAAAATAAATTGCTACAGGGAAAAATGCCACAGCTTTGTGGCAAAAGTTGTTGTGGCAAAAAAAATTGCCACTGGGCAAGTTGATACAGCCTTGTAGCAGAATGAAATTTTTCTTTGTAACAGTGTTGGAGATTACGCACCTCAGTTCCCTGCTGGGGGGAAACCAACAGCTTCTACTCGATGCGGAACGCACAAAAGCTTAATCTTGGCGGAGTCTCGACCTCATTGCGCTTGACCTCCTGTTATGCCCTATGATTCTGTCATTCGATAGCTATTTTGTCTATCTCTTTCATCAGTCTATCCGTTTCTGTCAAGGCTACGATGATTTTCTGATAATGTTTAATATCGTCAAACTCTAATTCAATGGTTTTTTATGCTTCTGCAAGTTCCTCCAGTGTGGGCAACTCTGTATATCGGTATTCGCTCACGCCAATGGGTTTGTTTACATCTTTCAAAGCAAATTCTACTTCAAATTTATCTATGCAACTTGTTTCGCAACTACAAATGGCTGTTCATTCAATTGCGAAGCAACTTGTTTCGCAATTACAAATGGCTGTTGCTTCAATTGCGAAGCAACTTGTTTCGCAATTGAAGCAAAAGTAGCGGAATAGCATAAACTCCATTGTCTGATCAATTCCAAATTGCGCTTTGAAAACCCAGATACTGCCTGGAAATCAGCCATTAAATCCTTGCTTAATTGTCCTATGAAATTACTTCCCCAAGAGGTGTTTTCTTGTTTGTGTATAATTTGCATTCTCAGTCCAAAATAAAATGCTGTCAATTCCTTGTTGACTTGCAAGGCAGCTTTGCTTTGTGTATTGCTAAACTTTTCTTTTAGTTGAGAAAGCCCATAGCGGTACTACTCATCACGGATTAATTTGCTCATATCATCTATTTTTTCATCACAAAAATGTTGATGCTAACGCCTTGCATGATGTCAAATACGCTTGGAAGCACTTGAATTTCATCACCATTCAGTTTCAACTCGGTCTATCTCTTTCATCAGTCTATCCGTTTCTGTCAAGGCCACGATGATTTTCTGATAGTGGAAAATGTCTTCGAATTCAAGTTTGCGGTCTTTACGGTCTTTCAGCCATTTTTGGGCGGGTTGGTAGCCGCCAATGTAAAACTCCCAAGCGGTTTGCGGCACATTGTCAAAATACTGGGTGTCGTTGATATACACTTTCCCGTTTTCGTATTTCGTTTTTACTACTCCATTATCTCCGTCAATGGGATATTGGGTGATGTATTTCTCCACTATAGGACTATCCAATAAATGGATTTCTCTGATTTCTCCGCCTAATTTTACGAGTTGCCAAAATGTATTGGCGTCTTTTGGATAGGGTACTCTAGGAAAATCTATTTTTAGAAACTCCTTGTATTTCTCCCGATAAGTGGGCGAATGTAAGACGGCATAGATGTAATCTAACAGGTCTATGGGGGCTATTTCGACAGGCTCAATGGCCGGTTTGGATGTTGAAGTTAGTTTCTCCGGTACAAATGTTAAACCCAATTTATCGGCTATTTGCTGGACGATTTCAAGGTTGAGGTTGGGCATTCTTTCAGTTGCTTGACCTATGGTTTGTTGGGCGGTGGTTTCGGGATAGATGTACAGGGGAAAAATAGATGAAATGCCTTTATAGCTGAAATGGTATCGATTGTCAATTATGTAGGAGCTTATTTGTACATTACACCAATACTCGTCAGTAGATTGTCTTCCAACAATTAATCCGAAGTTTTTTCCTTTTAGGAAATGTTGCATGACTTTTTCTCTTGCCCTCTCAATTAATTTAGTGTCAAAGTAAACAAACTTATCATCAAATGGGCGGTAGGATATTTTTTTTATTAAATTTTTATCTGCTTCTATTGAATAAAACTCTTCAATGCTATTAACTAATGACTCTTTATTTTCGTTTATCAAAATCGCATCTTTTGATGTTACAATTCCCACATTGTTTAAGGTAAACAATTCACTTACAGAAATCCCTTTATCATATTCTCTTTGATCTTCAAAGTCTTTGATTGAAAAAAAATAGTTTGGTGCAATGTTTGGCAACTCTTTGTAAGGAATAGTTTTGAGCGAGTTTTCATTTAAAAAATCATACTTCATTTCTCTTTTTCCGAATAAATCGAAATGAAATACTTTTCCTAATTCGTTAACCTTCTTTTTTCTTGTTTTAACAAAAATGTTTATTGAAACACCTTGTTGAATATCAAATACATTTATGTCAACACTTCCGTCAGGTGCGGTTTCTTTCTTTTTGCTGTTACCGTGTAAATCAATTGTATAGATTTTATCATACGTTTTAAGCAAGTTCCAACGCATTCCTCTAAAAGTTGGGTTATCCAAATAACCGTGAGGATTTATAAACGCCAAAACACCACTTCCATTCTTCTCAATAAAATGCTGACCGTAACGCAAAAACTTCACATAATCGTCATTGATCCATTTTGGATTTCTTTCTTTTAATTTTTCTTTTCCGCCCGGCTCTTTTTTATAATCTTCCATTAAACCCATAATCCACTCGCCCTTATTGGCACTTTCCCCACTATACGGCGGATTTCCAATTACACACATCACTGGTGTATCTCGTTTGATGTGATTGGCTTCATTGGCTTCGGTACTTAACCAGTTGGCAAATAAAGTTCCTGTATCGGGGTGGCTTTCTTCTAAGCTATTGGTGAGATAAACCCTAAATCGTTGGTTGGTGGTGGGTTTATATCCTGTTTCTTTTAGTAGTAAATCCAGTTTAAGGTGGGCCATGGCATAACTGGCCATGAGCAATTCAAAGCCGTTTAAACGGGGCACCAAATGGCTTTCTACATAATTGCTCCAAATACCCTGTTGGCCTTCAAATTTTTTGTGAATGTGTTTGATGGTTTCAGCGAGAAAGGTTCCAGTTCCAGCTGCGGGGTCTAAAATTTGAACTTTGTGCACTTCTTGCTCAAGTATTTTGCCTTGCACGTTCACCTTAATCTTGGTTTTGCTGGTATCGGCTAAACCTTGAGGCAAATCAAATTCTGCTTTCAAAATATCGTCAACCGCCCGAACGATAAAATTGACAACGGGTTGCGGGGTGTACCAAACGCCTCTGGCTTTACGAAGTTTTGGGTCGTATTCACTTAGAAAGGTTTCATAAAAATGGATAATGGGGTCTTCCATTTTTGTTGACTTCCCGTAATTCTTCAATATTTCTTCTACGTTGCAATGGAGAAAAACATCTACCAGGCTATCTACTATCCATTTTATACGGTCGTCAATATCGGGTCCGGCAATGTACCCAAACAGTTTTCGTAAAAAGGGATTGGATTTAGGAATTAGTTCTGCCGCTTCTTGTCTGCTAAACGTTGGCAAGGTAGGGTCGTGTAAACGCGCTGCAAACATCCCGTAAGCAATGGTTTGGGCATAAACGTCTGCAAACCCTTTGGGAGTAATATCGTGAATCAAAATTTCTTTGAAAGCCTTCATTTGGTCTTTCAGCGTGCTGTCTTCGTGATTGGTTTCATCACTCGTCAACGATTTTTCAATCACTTCAGAAAGCAGACGTGCTTTGCCTGCCATCATTTCTGCCAATCTTTTTGAACTCTTTATGGTCTGCCCAATGTGGGTGCAAAAGTCTTTGATGAAGTTTTCAAAACTTGAAAAATTCTCTGTCAGTGGTTTGATGCCTTTGTCGGTAATTTCACCAATGGCGATTTTCATTACAAACTGCCCGTCACGATATAAATGAAAGTCGAGATAGTCTGTAAAAATGAGGTTGTTTAGCGAAGCTTTATAACGGTCAAACTGTTCTTTGTTTCCAGTTTTCTTTGCCCCTTCAAGGTCTTTGTCTCCGATGTCTTTCGCTTCAATAAATCCAACCGGAATATCTTTTTTAGTGAGAATATAGTCTGGTGCTCCGCAGCTTTGTCTTTTGGGTTCGTTGGTGGCTCTAATGGTGGGCACTAAACTTTCCAATAGTTGTTGTAAGTCGCCCCGAAAAGTATGTTCGGTTGCGTTACCAAGTTTATAGCGTTTACTGATGTTGTCGATATACTGGTCTAAAGTCATTTGTTTGTTGGTGTATTTATTTCAGTACTAATAGCGTTTTTTCTGTCGGTCTGATGTTGTTTTTACCGTCTTCAACGCATGGGGCATTACCTCCCTACCTACGTCATACGCCAATATCGCTTTCATCTGATGAGGAGTTAAGAGCTTCAGGTGTATGCAGAATATTCGGTAGTGAATATGCTTTTCGGCTCCTGTCGTCGCAATATCGTTTTTTCTCAAGTTTCTTCCAAAGTCCGAAAGAAGCTTGGGGGCTTCCGCTACAACTCCCTTCTAAAATCAAATCCATCAACCTGCCAACTCCTTACTATTGATTTGCGGGATGTCTTAATCATTAAAATAAAATCGCTCCTTTCAGTACCCCCCCAAAAAAAACAACCACCCTGTTGCGAGGGTGGTTGTGGAATTTCAACGAGCCATTATAATTAAGCGAGTGCAGCTTTACGGGCTTCCAAGCCGGTAATAAAGGTATTCAATGCGGCTATTTGTGCCTCTGCAACTTCTTTGCGCATTTCCATAAGCAGCAGTCCGCTGTTGCCGGAGTTGGTCAGTTTTTCTTCCAGATTATCTTTACGATCGTTTAATCGGCGAATGCGTCCTGCCATCTTGGTTTTTTCATCGCCTTCTGGCAGGGCATTCAGGGCAGCAGTGAACGCCGTGATTTGAATGTTCACCGAAGTGAGGTCGGCTTGTGCTTGGGCAACTGACTTGGCAGTGGACGCCGAATCGAGTTCAAAGCCGGAGACTTCATGGGTAAGTTCCGCTTTTTCATGGTTAGCACGGTCAAGGAGCAGGTCACATTCCGCAATAGTTGCGAGTTTGTCGTAAGAGTACGCCATTTGTTATTAATTAGGTTGATTAAGTGTTATCCCAAAAAAATAAAGCAAAAAATTAAAAGTCAAGATTCCATATAGGATATTTTTATCAATAATTCGACTTTCAACTAAGGATTTATTTTATTCTTATTCCCGCAGCCTATCCGCATAAACTGCAACTGCATTTTTACACAGTTCTAATTGGGTTTCACTATGCAGCCATCGGGTAATGAGTTGCTCTAAGTGCGCCTGTTGCTGGTATTGTGTAAGATGACTGATGAACTGCTGCCCTCTACTCGTAAATTCAAGCTCGGTTAAACCGTTGATTTGCTCCAGGAAGTAAAGAAGGTGCTGATGCTGTTTTACTTCTTCAAAGCAGGTTTTCGCGGCCTTTTCGGCTTTGAATAAATCTTGTTGGGCTTTTTTTAGTAGTTGCTCGGTTTCTAAGCGCAGCCTATCGGGAACTTGGTTAGGGATTGTTGGAGGGGGTAACTCTTGCATTAAAATCGGCAATAAAGCGGCAAACCTTAACGCAGCCTCTGCAGGAAGTGTCCTTTTGCAGGTCTCCACCATGGAATATAGCTGGCGAGTAACCCCCAACAGGTTGGCCATGTCTTGCTGACTCAAGCCTATTTTATTGCGCATGGTTTTCAGGATGTCCATATCCAATACTTATCGGAGCTTGTGGCAAATTTAAATTTTTCACCACATTTTGCCACAACCTTGTAGCAAAAGTTATTGTGGCAAAAAAAATTGCCACAAGGTAAAATGCCACAGCCTTGTGGCAAATGTTGCTGTGGCAAAAAAAATTGCCACAGGGTAAAATGCCACAGCCTTGTGGCAAAAGTGTCTGTAGCAAAAAAAATTGCTACAAGGAAAAATGCCACAGCCTTGTGGCTGAATGAAGTTTTTCTTTAATAACTGAGTTAGAGATTCCGCACTTCAAACTTCCACTCGGCACTTCCACCCTAGAGTTGATACACATGCCTGATGCGCAAAAAAAAACTCCCGGCGAATGCCGAGAGCTTTTATGTTTAATTGAGATTTTTAAGGGGTATAGGATTTTAACTCTCTTGCGAAAAACAAAGATCCAGATGGAGAATAGTTTAAAAATAGGATGGTTCCTATGTTGTTAGAAAAATAATAAACCGATCTGGTACTGCCACTGACACTGCTTGTAGCAATACTGGTGAGTTTCATTACGTTGGTATAGTTAACTCCTCTAATCGTCCTTGTTAACCCAACAGAGTCAACATTCCAATCATACTTAGTTGGAATAGTTCCAAGGCCCGGAAAGGTCACGTTGATGGTTTCAGACCATTTTTTACCGGCAAACACCCTTCCAACTTGAATATTGTTCTCAATAAAGACTTGAGAACCAGGATTAATATAGGCACGCTGAACAACATCCCCGGTACTGGGAACAATGTAGAAATAGGATTCCCCCAACTTAGTTCCTGAGCGAAATTCTTGCACAATTTTAAAAGTGTTGGTGTTTCCGCTAAAAACAGTATCCCCAGTAATTCTTTGAGTTCGTTCTTCAACTGAACCTCCCGATGTTGTAACATCATATACCCAAGTGGCACCTGTTCTGGTTGGAAATGCATTAAACGGCGTGCCTTGCGGCTGTGCATTTTCGTCATCCTTGCTACAAGAAGTAAACAATGTACTAGCTAATAGCAGATAAATTATTGATTTAGGTAGCTTCATCATGTTACAATTTTAATAACTGATTTTAACAAACAAAAACTTCTTGCCCTGTTTTTATCATTAATTATTTATTAAATGCCACTTTTTCACAGTACTTACACAGATTCTCCTAGTTCGATTTTATTGCAAGCTTATCATTTTTTATAAAACACCGTCTTTTGCCCCTTGTTTCTACCCATCTGTTTGCAACTACTTGCCAATCGAGCAAATGGCTGGGATTCATTCCCTACCTGGCCACTCACACCACCGGAAGAAGCTGCTAGAATCAGTGGTGTGAGTGGAAGTGCAAGGACGTGCATCACAACGCATACCCTCAAGATGGACTAACGGCAAGTACTGCAACTCCCACCCGGCACTTCCACCCTAGAGCTGAAACAGATGCCTGAGGCGCAAAAAAAAGGGGCTGCCACTTAAGTGACAGCCCCTTTTAGTTTGACCTCTTGGCTGGTTTACATAGCAGCTAAGGTGTTCAGGATATTTTCAACGGTGAAGCCGAATTGAACCGCGAGTACTTCCGCAGGCGCGGAAGCACCGAAGGTGTTGATGCCGATGTTGCGGCCTTCTAATCCGGTGAAGCGCTCCCAACCGAGGGTGGTTCCTGCTTCGATAGAAACGCGGCGCTTGGCACTCATGCTCATCACCTCTTGGCGGTAAGCTTCGTCTTGCTCGAAGAAGAGCTCCCAACAGGGCAGACTCACTACCCTAACTGGTGTGGCAGTATTGGCCGCATAAGCTTTTCCTGCTTCAATCGCCAGGCTCACTTCCGAACCGGAGGCAAACAACACGGTTTCAGGTTGGCTACCCGGATGGCTCTCCCAGCAGATGTAACCACCGCGTTTAGCGTCGGCGGAGTAGGGCAGCGTTGGCAAGTTTTGGCGGGTTAAAGCCAAGAGCGAAGGGCGGTGAGTTTCTTGTAGGAATGCCTCCATACAAGCCTTGGTTTCGTTGGCATCAGCCGGGCGGAATACCAACAAATCCGGGATGGCGCGAAGGCTCATCACGTGTTCGATAGGCTGGTGGGTTGGGCCGTCTTCTCCCAGGAAAATAGAGTCGTGGGTGAAAACGTACAGCACCTGCAATTGCTGAATGGCGCTCATGCGAATGGCATTGCGGCAATAGTCGGCGAAGGTGAGGAAGGTTGCGCCAAAGGGCAGCAGTCCGCCATGGAGGGCCATACCATTCATCATGGTAGCCATCGGGAATTCGCGAACTCCGAATGCTAGGTTGCGACCATTTCGGTTGGCTTTGTCGAACTCGCCAACTTTGGCAGCAAATGCTGCGGTATTGTTAGAAGGCTCTAAGTCGGCACTTCCTCCGATAAGACCGGGAATTTGGGTTGCCCACGCTTCCAGCACCTTACCAAAAGCAGCGCGGGTAGCCAGCTTCTCGCCTTCGGTGAAGTCGGGAGAAGTAACGGCAGGAAGTTGTTCGTAGAGGGCCGTGTATAGCGCGTTGAAATCTGCGTCAGAGGCACGGCGGTCGGCCAACTTCTTGCTCCAAGCTTCAGCCACTTGGTTGAACTGATTCATGCGAGCGCAGAAGTCAGCTTTCACTTCAGCAGAAACATAGAACTGTTTGTCAGGGTCGAGGCCTAGTTTCGCTTTGGTAGCGGCAATTTCTTCGACTTTCAAAGGCTCACCATGGGTTTTGTGGCTGCCTTCCATAGAAGCAGTTCCTTTGGCGATGGTGGTATTGCCGATAATCAGCAGCGGTTTGCCGGTATTGTTTTGTTGAGCGAAATCGAGGCAACGACGAATTTCAGCATGTTTATGACCATCAATTTCCATCACTTCCCAGCCCAATCCTTGGAAGACTACGTGGTAGTCGGTAGAGTCGGAGCGAGACGTTTTACCGGAAATCTGAATGTCGTTTTTATCATAGAAAACCACCAGGTTGTCGAGGCCAAGGTGGCCGGCTAAAGCCGAAGTACCGAGTGCAACGGGTTCCTGAAGGTCGCCATCAGAGGCGAGGACGTATATTTTGTGGTTGACCAGTTCTTCGCCCAACTGGCTTTTCAGTTGTTTTTCAGCGGCGGCCATGCCCACTGCCATGGAGATACCCTGACCCAAAGGACCAGTGGTAGCTTCCACACCGGGAGTGAGGTGGCTTTCAGGGTGGCCAGGGGTAAGGCTGCCCCATTGTCTGAAGTTCTGAACTTCTTCAATAGGGAGTAAGTCCATGAAATGGAGTAAGCTGTATAAGAGCATCGACTCGTGGCCGGCAGAAAGCACGAAGCGGTCACGGTCAGGCCATTGAGGGTTTGCCGGCGCAAAGCGCAGGTAATCACGGAAAAGGATAACGGCAAAGTCGGCTGACGACATGGCTCCCCCTGGGTGGCCTGAGTTGGCCTTTCGGGTCGCATCCATTACGAGGCCCTTGAGTTGGGCTAAAATCTGTTCAGTCATGTATGGTTGAAGAATTCGATGATTACATGTGCAAAGCACGGTTAGAAGTGGCTGCGAGGCAGGCTTCCTTGAGCGCTTCGGTGTAGGTGGGATGAGCGTGGCTCATTCGGGCGATATCTTCAGCAGAAGCGCGGAATTCCATGGCTACTACCGCTTCAGCAATCATATCAGCAGCACGTGGGCCGATGATGTGAACGCCGAGAATTTCGTCTGTTTCTTTGTGTGCATACACCCGAACTTGTCCGTCAAGATCCATAGAAGCGCGGGCACGCCCGGAAGCTTTAAATGGAAATGCTCCTGCTTTGAATGGAATGCCTTGGGCTTTCAGTTCTTGCTCGGAATAGCCAACACCAGCCACTTCCGGCCAGGTGTAAACCACATTAGGAATGAGCAGGTAGTTGATGTGCGGCTTTTGACCTGCGATGTACTCAGCTACGAAAACGCCTTCTTCTTCCGCTTTGTGGGCCAACATGGCGCCCTTTACTACGTCGCCGATGGCGTAAATGCCAGGGACGCCGGTTTCGAGGTGTTCATTGACCGGAATTCTACCTCTTTCGTCAGTAGTAATGCCGATGTTTTCAAGCCCTAAACCTTCGGTATAAGGTTTTCTTCCTACAGAAACCAAGCAGTAATCGGCCTCGATGACCAAAGGTTCACCTCCTTTGAGTGGGTCTGCTTTTACAGTTACACCTTTTTTGGTTGCTTTTACTTCTGTAACCTTATGGCTTAGGTGGAAAGTAAAGCCGAGTTTACCCAATACCTTTTGGAGCTCCTTGCCCATGCTGGTATCCATAGAAGGAATGAGAGAATCGGCGTATTCGAGGACTGAAATTTTGGTACCGAGGCGACCGAAGACGGAGCCCATCTCCATGCCGATAACCCCGCCACCAATGACCACCATGCTGCCGGGAACCTTATCGAGGTTGAGGGCTTCGGTAGAAGTGATGATGCGTTGTTTGTCGGGTGTGATGCCGGGGAGGCTGGCTGGTTTAGAGCCGGTCGCTATCACCACCTTCGCAGAGGTGATGGTTTCCTCCTTCTCTCCGCTGATTTTGATGGTATTGGCATTGACAAAACTTCCATGACCATGATAGACATCAATTTTGTTTTTCTTCATAAGAAAACGGATGCCGTCAACATTGGCTTGTACCACCTCATTTTTGCGGCTAATCATCTGGGGCATGTTCACCTTGAGGCCGGAGAGGTCGATGCCATGCGTTTTAAACGTATGGGCGGCGTTATGATAATGTTCCGAAGAATCAAGAAGGGCCTTAGATGGAATACAACCTACATTGAGGCAAGTGCCTCCGAGGGTATTGTATCGTTCAATGATGGCGGTTTTAAGTCCTAACTGGGCAGCGCGGATTGCTGTAACATATCCGCCGGGCCCGGAGCCGATGACAGTAAGGTCGTATTGCATGGTTCAGTTCCGATTGGGCGCAAAGGTACACGCTTTCCCTGAAACGGTTAAGATTGGAATCAGGTTAATTCCCTGTAACCCCCCTTGGTACAGGAGAATTAAGACTAACTTTGCAGCGCTCAAATCATGAACATGAAGCGACTTAACATTTTGATGCTGCTTGCCTTTCTTTTTAGCACGCAAGTGCTAATGGCACAAACAGTTATCACCCGTTGGACATTCAACTCCAACCCGCCTGACAATGCCGTAAGTTCTGGAGACAGTCTTCCTGCAATTGGCAATGGCGTACTTACAGGCATTGGCGGCGTGAGCCGTTCTTATGCAACCGGTGGCGGACTTGATACTGCCACTGCTGACAACTCTGGGTTAAGCCTTACCGGTTTTCCATCCGGATCGGCTAACAACAAGACCGCGGGTATTCAAATCAACATCAGTACCGTTGGTTTGCAGGACTTAAAATTTAGCTGGAGCCAAAGACACAGCAATACGGCGGGAAATACCACGGTATTTCAGTATTGCACGGATGTTACAGCTGCCTCTCCAGTTTGGGTAGATCATACCACGTTCCGTCTTCAGCCAGACACCAATACGGCGCTTCGTTTCCACAACAGGTCAGTTAATCTCAATGCTGTTACAGCTTTAAACAACAACCCCCATGCTGGTTTCCGCATTGTGTTGGCCGTTGATTCTGTTACTGGAGTTTATACCGCAACTGCAGCGGGTTCAAATTATGGCGCAACTGGTGCCTGGAGATTTGATTGGGTAACCTTGGCCTCTGATACTTCTGCCGGAAGCGGTGGCAGTACCGGCGGCGGCGGTGGTGGTGGCGGAAATCCCGTTACTACTACAGTGCCTTTGTACAATCCTGCGCTACTTCGTGGTGCAAACGCGAATGGCGGCCCCGATTCTGTAGGCGTTTACTGCCGCGTTCGTGGTGTGGTTCATGGCATTAATTTCCGTCCGGCTGGCTTACAGTTTACAATCATCGATCCGACCGGCGGAATGGGCGTTTTCCGAAATACTGGAACAGTAAATAATTATACGGTTACCGAAGGTGACCAAGTGGAAGTGTTCGGAACGGTTGCTGTTTTCCGTGGTTTAGCTCAAATTAATGCGGACTCCATCTTCGTTTTAAGCTCCGGAAATGCGGTTAACACCCCCGTGGTAGTTCCAGCTGCTGACACCTTGAACGAAAGCCATGAGTCGCAATTGATTCGCATCAACGGCTTGTCCATCACTGGCGGAACCTGGCCTGCTTCAGGAGCTTCTGCCAACATCACCGTTTCAAACGGAACCAACTCTTATTTGCTTCGTATCGTAAATGCTACCGACATTGACGGAAGCACAGCCCCAACCGGCACTTTCGACCTTATCGGACTTGGAAGTCAGTTTGCAGGAACCGCCTCCCCTTTCGTTGGCGGGTACCAAATTCAACCCAGAAGTTTGGCTGATATCCTTCCTGCCGGTGGAGTTCAAACTTCTTCCGTACGTTTCAACCAAGCGGGAAGCAGTGTACTCGCTTCTGCCGGAACACACAACATCAACCTTCGCATTACTCCAGCGGCCATTGCTGCCGGATTTGTGAAAGTTGCTCTTGCAAACAGCACAGGCGCTGCTTACGGAACTGATTACACCAGTACCCCGGCAGCAAGCAACGATACTATCACCCTGTCCGTAGCCGCCGGAGACACCAGCGCACGAATCAGCTTAAACATCGTCAATAACAATGCCTCCGGCCAAAACGACACCATTCGTTTCCGAATTGCAGCCGTTGACACTTCGTTGAACATTGGCGCTAATAGCCTTCATACTTTGATTATTCAAGGCCCTAATGCTTCAGGTGGCGGGGTACCACTTTACACCATCGCTCAAGTAAGAGGAAACAACACCAATGGTGGCCCTGACTCTTTGAACGCTTACTGCCGTGTTCGAGGAATCGTTTATGGCATTAATTACCGTCCGGCAGGTTTGCAATTTACATTGGTTGATGCCACTGGAGGAATTGGCGTATTCCGTAATACTGGGACTGTTAATGGATATAGCGTTACCGAAGGTGACGAAGTAGAAGTTTTCGGAACGGTAGCCACCTTCCGTGGTCTTGCACAAATTAATGTGGATACCATCCGAGTATTGAGTGCAGGCAACCCACTTCAAGCTCCACAAGTATTGGCTGCCGCTGATACGCTTGGTGAAATTCATGAATCCAGATTGGTACGCATCAATGGGCTTACCATCACTGGCGGAACCTGGCCAGCGGCTAATGCTTCTGCCAATATCACCGTTAGCAATGGTACGAACTCCTATTTAATGCGCATTGTGAATGCGACTAACATTGATGGAACTCCTGCACCAACCGGAACATTCGACCTAATCGGAATCGGTAGCCAGTTTGCAGGAAGTGCTGCTCCTTTTGTTGGTGGATACCAAATTCAGCCAAGAAGTACCAGCGACCTCATCGTTGGTTCTACTCCAACTACCGGAACCGTTCGTTTCTTATCTAACGGACAGGCAGTTTCTCAAAACCAAGGTACTCGTACAGTTGATTTAAGACTTTCTCCTGCTGCAACTGCTCCAATTACCGTAGTTGTAAAAGCACAAAACCTTGGTAATGTAGTTTACGGAACCGACTACACTACCGCACCCGCTATGCAGGGAGACTCTTTGACGTTGACCTTTGCGGTAGGAGATACCAGCAGAAACTTTACCGTTAACATCATTCCTAATAACGCTCCTAACCAAACCGACTCCATCCGCTTCAGCTTAAATAGTTTGACCAGCGGTGTAACAGTTGGAACACCTAACACGCATTTATTCCGCATTACCAATCCGGTAGCGGTTGCAATACCAACTTATTCTATTGCGACCCTCCGCGGCAGCAATGCCAACGGAGGTCCGGATTCTCTTGGAGTAGTGTGTAAAATCCGTGGTGTTGTTTATGGCATTAACTATCGTTCCTCAGGGCTACAGTTTACTGTCCGAGATAACACAGGCGGTATGGGCGTATTTAGAAATACAGGTACTGTGAATGGTTACTCAGTGATGGAAGGAGACTCCGTAGAAGTAGCCGGAACTGTGGCCGTATTCCGTGGACTATCTCAAATGAATGTTGACTCTATTCAAGTATTGGCTATAAACCGTACGTTGAAAACCCCTACTGTACTTGGAGTAAGTGATACCCTTGGAGAAATACATGAGTCTGACTTGGTTCGTATCAATGGTTTAACCATCGTTAGTGGCACTTGGCCGGCAGCCGGCGCCTCTGCCAACATCACTGTAACCAACGGAACCAGAAACTATGTCCTTAGAATTGTTAATGCAACCAACATTGGTGGAACAACTGCACCAACCGGCAGTTTTGATTTAATTGGTATCGGAAGTCAATTCTCTTCCACCACCACGGCTCCTTTTGTTGGTGGATTCCAAATTCAGCCCCGCAGCACCAATGACATCATCAGCAATACCATTTCACTTTCACCATTTACGTTGATAGCTCCTGCCAACAACACCGCTTACACCGTAAGTGGCAGCCCCACCTCCAGCATCAACGCTACTTGGAATGCTTCTGTAGCGAGCAACAACGGAGCCGTAACCTATGAGTTCCTGATTGATAACATTGCCGGAAACTTTGTCACACCTCCATCTGTAGTGATACTTCCATCCAACAACGGTGGAACCGCTACTGTAATTACGCTTACTTATGCTCAAATCAATACATTGCTCACCAATGCTGGTGCTCAAATTGGTGTTGCAGTACCCATGAAGTGGACAGTGAGAGCTACATCTGGCAATACCAACTTATTGGCAACTACTCCATTCAACATCACCCTTACCAGGGGCGTATTCACCGGTGTGAATGAGAAGAGCTTGAACCAGTCTGTAGTGATGTTCCCGAATCCGGCTACTACTTCAACACAGCTGTTGTTTGGCTTTGAGCAAGCACAAGATTTGAATATCAGTGTCGTTGATTTGCAAGGACGCACCATCAGCCGTCAAGTGGTGAATGGAGTAACCAGCCAGTCTGTGAACCTAAATGTAGAAAACCTGAAGAGCGGTTTGTACCTGATTCGCATTGAAACTGCAAACGGCGACCAAGCAACACTTCGCCTGATCCGCAACTAAAACGTTATTAACAGAAAACAAAAGCCCTTGCCAGAAATGGCAGGGGCTTTTGTTTTAGTATACCTTCCTAATTCACAGGTTTATAACAGGCAACTTGCTGTTGCCTAAAAATTAAACATAAATTTTTCTTCCCTTTCTTTTGATTTTAACTCGTATGAGTGGATTAGAAAGGTAGAACTTCCCCCATTCCAGCAACAACAAGTTAAAGCCTATAAGAACACATTAAGTATGTTCTAATTTTGAAGCATCTCAACCTTATGGCAAGATTTTACCTTTTTCTATGGGCTTTTTTAGTCCTCCTTGGTAGCGCAACTGCGCAAAACACCTTGGTGCAATGGACCTTCAACTCGGTGGTACCCGATAATAATACCGCCACTGGAGATTCACTTCCGAGTACTGGATCCGGAACTTTATCCCGAATTGGAGGAGTGAGCTGGACATTCGCCTCTGGAACAGGCGGGGGTGACGTAGTTTCCGCCGACAACTCAGCGATTAATCTTACTGGCTTTCCTGCAGCTCCAGCTGTGAATCCGCAAACCGCTGGATTACAATTGGATTTCAACAGCACTGGTTATTCCAATTTAGTGCTGGCATTTAGCCACAGGCCCTCAAGTTCATCAGCCAACACCATGGTAATTCAATACAATTTGAATCGCAACAGTGGCAGTTGGGTTAACTTCAGAACCATCCGCATAGAGCCAACTGCCAGTTCAGGCAATGTTTTTTACTTCAGAAACATTGACTTAACCTCAGTAGCAGGCCTCAACAACAATGCGAATGCTTCCATCAGGATTGTGTCAGACGTTGACTCTGTAACCGGCAACTACCGGCCTTCTTCCTCTACAACCAATTATGCCACCAACGGCACTTGGCGTTTCGATGTGCTACGCCTCACCGATGGAGGTGGAGTTACCGTACCAACAACGATAAGTTTTTCTAACCCTCAAACAACCGTAGCCCAGGGTGCAGGCCAGCAATTCATAAGAGTTCAATTGTCGCAACCGGCTCAAGTCGGCGATTCTGTTACCTATGCTGTTAGCTATGCGCCCAGTAGCAACAGTGGAGATATCACCTTGGGAAGTGGATTTTCTTCCAATCAATGGGTTCGGGCGCTTACCGTTGGCGCCCTGCTCGATTCATTCGCGTTCACCCCGGTAGCCAACAATGTAGTAGGTGAAAACGACTCCATTTACTTCAACTTAACGCAACTTAAAGGCAACCTTCAATTAGGCACCACCACCCAACATCTGGTTGTAATAACAGGGCCTAGTCAGACTTCCACTTCGGTTCCACTTTATACAACGGCACAAGTAAGAGGAATGAATGTTAACGGCGGGCCTGATTCATTAGGAGTTTACACGCGATTGAGAGGCGTTATCTACTCGCCTACCCAACGCCCTACCGGAAATGCCGGCTTTCAAACTGTGTTGAAAGACGCGAGTGGTGGAATTACCTTGTTTAGAAATACCAATGGCCTGAATTATCTACCTGTAGTGGGCGATTCTGTAGAAGCATTCGGAACGGTAGCTGTTTTTCGAGGGCTGGCTCAGCTTAATGTAGATTCTATTTTCCTCTTAGGTACAGGAAGAGCTTTAGCTTCTCCCAAAATTCTTCCCACCAATGACACACTTGACGAAAGGACTGAATCGGATTTTATCCGTATCAACCATTTAACCATCACTTCCGGAACATGGCCAACTGCAGGAAATTCTGCCACACTAACCGTAAGCAATGGTTCTCGACCGTACACATTAAGGATTGTCAATTCTACAGATATTGACGGAAGTGCCGCACCTACCGGCCCCTTTAGCGTAATTGGTTTAGGCTCGCAATTTTCTTCCGGAACTACAGCTCCGTTCACTGGCGGTTATCAAATCCTTCCACGGAACACTCAGGATATTATTCAAACTCAAGTAGATCTTTACCCAGGGCGAGTATTACAATTTCCGGATAGCTTGTTGGCCGGAAAAGACACCAGCTTCCAAATTTATGTGCATAATCAAGGGAATACGCCCTCCTCTGATTACGATGTTTTATTGACTGTGAATGGCTTTAGAGTAGATAGCGTTAGAGTGAATACTGGGATAGCACCCGGCGACTCAGCCTTGGTCACTTTAACATTACCTGCCTCATCTTCCCCATGTGGTGTTTATCAGGCAATGACTACTGTCAAGCATATTGGAGATGTAAATTCCGGTAACGACAGTTTTATTAAAGCCTTTATGATTTATCAGCCTGTACCAACGATTTCTCTATCATCAGATACGATATTCTGCTCTAATGACAGTTTGGTATTCAGCGTACAGGCATCCCCTTACAATCCTCAATGGCAACTCAACGAGCAGGATATTCCAGGAGCCATTGGTCTTGCCTACACCGCACGCCAGTCGGGCAGCTACCGACTTAAGTGGACTGGTGTGAATAACTGTCAATCGTTCAGTCGGGCTTATCAGGTGACGGTTAATCCTTCTCCAGCCATCCCTACAATTAGTGCGTCAGGCCCCACCACCTTTTGTGCGGGCAGCCAGGTAACCTTTACCGCTACATCAGCCAGTGCTTATGCCTGGTTCAGAAATGACACTTTGATTGGTGGAGCAGTCAATCAAACCCTGATAGCCAATCAAACAGGAAATTACCGCGTAATCGTGAGTACTGCCGCAGGTTGTCAAGCAGCCTCAGCGGTGAGCACAGTTACCGTAAATCCTATCCTTCCTGTAAGCGTTTCTATCAGCACAAACAACAATACTGTTTGCCAGAACAGCCAAGTACAATTTACCGCACAAGTCACCAATGGTGGGTCAGCTCCTATTTATCAATGGAAAGTAAACAATGTGAATGTTGGGCCAAACAATGCGGTTTTCACCACCAATACCCTGGCCAACAACGACATAGTTACAGTACAAGTTACCAGCAATGCGACCTGCGCACAACCAGTAACCGCGCAGTCCAACTCTTTGGTAATGACGGTGAATCCACAAGTGACTCCGGCAGTAACCATTTCAGCCAGCCAGCCAGCCATTTGCGCCGGAAGTACGGTTTCTTTTTCAGCTAATGTTTCCAATGGCGGCACCAGTCCACAGTACCAATGGACAAGAAACCGCCAAACAGTAGGTTCTGGACTTGCCTTTAGCAGTTCCACCTTAGTTGATGGCGACACCATAGGGCTAACCATCGTTTCCAATGCCACATGTGCTCAACCCATTTCGGTTACTTCCAACCTTGTTCGGATTACCGTAAATCCGGTGCTTACGCCATCCGTTAGCATAGCAGCCAATTCAACCAGCCTATGCGTTGGTGGAACAGCATTTTTCACTGCAACCCCTGTTAATGGTGGCACCAATCCTTCGTACCAATGGCAAGTGAATGGACAAAATGTTGGAACCAATAGCCCCACTTTTAATACCACCACCCTACTCGACGGGCAGACGGTTACAGTGAATATGCTGAGCAACGCCGTATGTGCTCAACCTCAACAAGTTACATCAAATGGTATAACCGTAACTGTATCTCCATTGGTTAGCCCAACCGTAACCGCTGCTGTATCAGCCAACCCAATTTGCCAAGGAGCAACAGCCAGCTTCAGTGTAGGTTCAAGCACCGGAGGTGGCAGCAATCCTACCTACCAATGGCTGGTAAACGGACTTCCCCGCTTTACCGGTGCCAACTTCAACGCCAATAATCTTGGAAACGGCGATAGCGTTAGGGTTTTAATGACCTCCTCTTTTGCCTGCGCCAATCCATCAGTAGTGCTATCTGAGGCCATAGTTATTCAAGTTACACAGCCTGTACTTCCGGCAGTATCCATAACCTCTCAGAATCAAGCCATTTGCCCCGGGCAAACAGCTGTTTTTCAAGCCATTCCGGTGAATGGCGGCAGTGCTCCGCTCTATCAGTGGTTTGTAAATGGAAATAGCCAAGGTGCAGCCAGTTCCGTTAGCACATTTAGCACCGCTAGTTTGGCCAATAACGATCGGGTGAGGGTTCAAATTACCAGCAATGCTGGATGCTTGAGTGCAACACAAGCATTAAGTCAAGAACTCACCATTCAGGTTTTGCCTAGTGCCGCAGCCACCGTACAATTATCCGCAAGCGCCACCAATCTATGTGGAGCTTCACCGGTAGTGTTTAGAACAATAGCCGGTTTAGGAGGAGCAAATCCTCAATATCAATGGTTTGTTAACGGCCAAGTAATTGCCCATACAGCGGACTCTCTAGTCTTATCCAATCCATCCAACCTCGATAGCGTCCGTGTGGTAATGACCTCAAGTGCAAGTTGCGCCACTCCAGCCGTAGCTTCTTCTACCACTATTGTATTAAACGTATTTACTATCCCTACTGCGCCATCTATTTCAGCCAATGGAAACCTAAGCCTTTGTTCGGGAGAGCAAGTAACACTCGCTACAGCCTCCGGAACTAATCTCCAGTGGATCAGAAACAATGTGGATTTACCAGCTGAAACGGGTACATCCCTTACGGTGAATCAAGCAGGCACTTATACCTTGAAAACCACCGGAAATGGCGGCTGCACTGCGATTTCCAATCCATTAACAGTAGTGGTCAACAGCCTTCCTGCTACGCCAACCATTAACGTTTCCGGCTCTTTAACCTTCTGCCTTGGCGGTAATGTTCTCCTTACCTCTTCCGCATTGAGTGGCAATCAATGGCTTTTAAACAATGCGCCTATTTCCGGAGCCACCGCCACCAGTATAAATGTCCAAAATTCCGGGCAGTATCGTGTGCAAGTCACCAATGGGAACGGGTGTAAAGCCACTTCTTCAGCGGTAGCGGTAACTGTAAACAGCTTACCTGCAATCCCCATCATCAACAATTCAGGGGCTAATAGCATTTGCCAAGGAGATTCAGTGACCTTAAGCACAGGACCCGCTCAAAGTTATCAATGGCTCGAAGGCGGACAACCTCTAGCCGGCTCCCTTGGTTCTAGCCTAACAGTTTCTCAAACGGGCTCCTATAGCGTTCGCATTACCAATTCTACAGGATGTGAGCGCACCTCCTCTCCATTTAGTATAGTGGTGAATGCCCGCCCGAACATTCCTCAACTGATTCCCCAAAGCAATACCACCTTCTGTCAAGGCGGTCAGGTCATTATCCAATCTTCTGAATCAACAGGAAACCAGTGGTTGAGAAATGGCAATCCAATAGTTGGAGCCAATGCAGATTCTTTGACGGCCACACAAACCGGTTCGTATTCCGTGGTTGTAACCAATTCCGCCGGTTGCTCCTCCATATCTGCATCATTAGGAGTCCAAGTGAACCCGCTTCCTGATGTCCCACAAATTACCAGCAGTGGACCTTTGAGCTTCTGTGCAGGAAATCAAATTACCCTGCGTAGCAGTGCTCCTACCGGCAACCAATGGCTTTTAAATGGACAACCCATCGTCGGAGGACTGGCGGATTCTTTAGAAGTTAGCATTGGCGGAAGCTATGGATTGCGAGTTACCAATAGCAATGGCTGTCAGCAAATTGCTGCTCCAGCGGCAGTAACGGTAAAAAGTCTTCCTTCAATTCCTACCATCAACGCCTCGAGCACCTCCATTTGTAATGGCCAACAAGCTTGGTTGGTAAGCAGTCCTGCCGCAAGTTACCTGTGGTTATCCAACGGTCAACCTATCGCCAATGCCACCAATGACAGCTTAGAGGTGACCAATTCCGGCCAATATTCGGTAACAGTAACCAATGCTGAAGGCTGTTCCTCAACCTCCGCTATGGTTGCTGTAGTAGTTCATCCACTGCCATCCATTCCGGTAGTAACTGCGGGTGGTGCCACCACCTTGTGTGCCGGGCAGAAAGTAGCCTTATTTTCAAGCGTTTCCAGTGGCAATCAATGGTGGAGAAATGGCAGCCCGATTGCCGGAGCAATTACTGACTCGCTACAAGCTGACCAAGCTGGAAGCTACCAAGTTGAAGTGACTTCCGCACAAGGCTGTAAATCTATCAGCCTTCCTCAGGCCATTCAAGTGAACCCGATTCCCTCAGTGCCAACCCCTGGAATTAATGGGTCACTAAGCTTTTGCCAAGGGGATACTGTTAAACTAGGTATTTCCTCCTCGCTTAGCAAACAATGGCTGCTCAACCAGGCTGCAATCCCTGGAGCAACCGGCGACAGCCTGCAAATTCAGTCAACCGGAGCTTATAGCGTTCTCCTTACCGACAACAATGGCTGCCAAAATCAATCGGCAGCTTTCAACTTCACCGTTAGACCAACTCCGGCAACCCCGCAGATTTCCGCATCAGGACCACTCAGTTTTTGTCAAGGCGTAGGCGGAGTTACCCTACGGTCTTCGGCTGCAGCCAACAACCAATGGTTCCTTGATGGCCTGCCCGGATTTGGTCTTACCCTTGACTCTTTGGTTATAACCACCACCAGTTTGGTGAAAGTAAGTGTTACCAATGCCCAAGGGTGCACAGCTTATTCGGCGCCGGTACAAGTCACCGCGTTCGCTCCACCAACCACTCCAACTATCTCCGCGCTTGGCAACACCAGCTTCTGTTCAGGTGCGCAACTGCCGCTAGTTTCTTCTCAGCTTTCCGGTAACCAATGGTTCTTGAATGGCCAACCCATTTCAGGGGCTACATCCGACACCCTGTATGCGGTCGCAACCGGACTCTACACTGTAAACGTCACCAATGCACAAAATTGCAGTGCTGTATCTGCTCCTACCTCTGTGACAGTGAATCCGTTGCCTAATACGCCAACCATTACGCCTTCAGGCAGTATCGCACTTTGTGACGGTGCATCCGTTCGATTAACGTCTTCGTTAACGGGCGGTAATCAATGGCTTTTGAATGGACAGCCTATATCCAATGCCATTCAAGACACCTTGAGGGTGAATGCAACAGGAGTTTATACCGTTAGGTTTACCAACACCTTCGGTTGTGCTAAAGAATCAGCGGCGGTTAACGTTCAAGTAAACGCACTTCCATCGGCTCCATCGGTTACCTCATCAGGGGCACTCACTTTCTGTCAGGGAGGCCAAGTGGTTTTAAGGGCTTCCGGAGCAGCTTCCGCTTACCAATGGTGGTTGAATGGACAGACCATTACAGGGGCCACCTTTGACAGTTTGGTGGTCACACAATCAGGTAATTATGTGTTGCAAATCTTCAACGCTGCTGGATGCACCAACCAAAGTGCCGCGGTTTCTGTAATAGTCAATCCCTTACCAGCAGCGCCTTCACTCAATCTAAGCGGTTTGCAAGCGATCTGTACTGGCAATAGCCTTTTACTCACCACAACAGCAAGCGGGCCTTATCAGTGGTTGCTAAACGGAGTGCCCCTTGTAGGTGCTACCAACGATAGCCTCACTGCAACGACGGCAGGTGCTTACGCAGTTCAAGTAAGCAATGCCAATGGTTGCAGCAATTCATCCGGTGTAGTTCAGGTAACCCTTATTCCATTGCCACCAAAACCAAACGTAATTCGGGTGAACGACACCTTGTTATCGAGCGCTCCTGCCGGCAACCAATGGTATCTTGTAGGATTTGGTCCATTCCCTAATGGAAACGGACAAGCCTTCACCCCTACTACGGCAGGGTCCTATTATGTTGTAGTTACAGTCAATGGTTGTTCTTCTGTTCCTTCTGATACCATTGCTTTTGTGGGAAGTGCGGTCAGTAATTTGAATAGTAGTTTGCCGGTTACCGTTTGGCCGAATCCATCACGCGGTCTATTCCAAGTGAAGGTAGAACAGGTTGCGAGTGATGGCGTCACCTTCGAATTAATGGATCTTTCCGGAAGAACATTAAAACGTGAGGTAAGTCTTGCAACTCAAGACCTCTACGAACTCCATGCGGAAACACTTGCTTCCGGCATGTATCTGTTACGCATCAGCAGTGGAAACAAAGCAGCCACGGTAAGAGTCCAGATAACGCAATAAGAATTTTGGATTAGATGAAATAAAAAAACCAGAGTTTTAAAAAGCTCTGGTTTTTTTATGCCTTTTTGGGAAAGTAAGGAACTCCTTATCCTAATGAAGCCACAAAGTCAATGAGCATTCAACTGCTTAATTAAAGAATCAAAATATTTGCGATTTTCCTCATAAAGATTTGATTTAAAAAAGGCCAAATATTTAGGTTTTACATGGTCATATGAAAACTTAAGTAGTTCCAAATTAATTGCATTTATACTGCTATGACTTTGAGATGAATGGGTATCAATAATCATAAGATTTTCCAATTTCATGTGGTCAGATTCACTCTTTAGCAATGCCTTCCTTGCGGCCAAGCATGGAAGCACGCCATTGCTAGATAAATTTAAAGTGTCTTGAATTCGATTTTCAGCTCTATTCATCCTTCTCCTGAATGAGGTAGTCAGTTTTCCTTTAACCAAGGGAATGCTTTTCCAATTTTCACTCCAGCTGTAATTCACTTGATTAATCCATGCGCTATCTAATCCGGATAAATTACTAGACTTCCACTTAGAAAGATTGACCCTATTTAAACAAGCACCAGCCAAAGAAACTTTCGTTAATTCAATTCCTTGAAGATGGTTGTCATTAAAATTAACCCCCTCTAATTGCGATTCTTTAATCATAGAACCCGTTAAATCAACTGAACTAACATTTGCACCCTTCATATTCGTCAGAAAAATAATGGCCCCTTGCATCTGAGCGCCTTTTAAATGTGCACTTTGGATGTTTGATTCGAATAGATGAACACCTTGTAACACGACATTTGGCCAATACACTTCACTTAAATTTGAATAGATAATAAAGGCATACTTAAACTCAAGTTGCTTTCCTTTGGAAGGTTGATGTGTCACAAAAGACCCTGAAAAATCAGTTCCTGATGCATCTGCAAAAGAGAAATTGGCACTGTCTAATTGCGCCTGAGCTAGAACCGTTTCTCTCAATTTGCATTTCTCTGCATGAACCCCTTGAAGCTTAGCAGCCGTAAGTTTTGAATAGCTCAAATCGCTGTACCTGAGGTACCGACCTTGCAGATTCAAGGTGCTTTTGCTGACAAAGCCAGCCTTTTCTTCACCAGTTGCAGCCTGTTCTGTAAGCACTTGATTAGTCACTTCAAGTACCGGCAAATGAATCCAAGGAGAATTTTCATTGATCCAGGGTTCTACACTTAGAAAATCAGCACCGGTAATTTGATGAACCAGGAATAAGTTAAAACAGGACTGAGCAATGGCTCCCCAAAATATCAGATTAATCAACAACAATCCCGGAAGTTGTTTAATCCCTTTTTTTAATTGACTTATACGAAATCTTTCCTTTTGAAAACGGAATAGCGGAATTCGGAGCCAACACAACAATCCGTTTTTAATATTTTGAACAAGGAAACTTCTTGAATTAAAATTAATGTGTACTGATTCCGCAATATGGGAATCTGATATTGTTGGAATTTGCTGAAAAATGATGGGGCGGAAATAAAAAACCAAAACCGCATCTAAGCAGAGTACAAGTGCATGGTAAGCAGTAAGATCAAAACTTTGATAGTCAGAAAACCGAAGCTGAATGCTTACGAACAGCACAAGTGGAAGAAAAAATACCAATGCCTCCAGAGCCATGCGTTTTAACCAAGCTTTCAGGCTATGTGTGGAAGGATAGATAAGGATAGGCGCCAAAAAAGGGAGGTTGCCATGAGCAATCAGGTAAGATTTCTCCTCTTCCTCCAATCCGGCAAGGCGGCTGACGATTTGTTTACTTGCTTGCGCCAGTTGCTTGACAGCGAAGTAATGCACCAAAAACACCAAGATGGGAACTGCCAAGAAACCATCGAGGACTGAAAAACTAAGCCCCAGCGAAGGCAGTTCCAGCCACTGGTCTAAGGTTAACAAAGACCGGTCGGTAACCATCCGGAGGCTCCATGTTACCAAGCCAAGTAGAAGAGCAAAAGTGCACCCAAGCAGGTAGAGCCCCCGAGAGGTTATGCTTTGTACGGCCACGCCAGGTTGATCGGGTTCCATTAACTTTAACTTACGCCACGAATCTAAAGAGTAAACCAACATGAATGCTAACTCCAAGCTACATTCCACCTTCCATTAGATGAAGTGTATTTAATTCATCATAGAAGGTATTCAAATTCAGAAGTTCAAGCATATGATGTGCCTTGGAATAATAGAAGTTGGCCAGCAAGCTCAGCCCATACGCTGAAGAAATTAGTGATAAGCAGCTTTTAAAATGGACTTATTGGGAAGTCGTTTCTTAGTCTTACAAAGCATAGGAAAACCATTGGAGATACATGCGAAACACGCTCTATTCCTGCTAAAAAACGCACTCCCCGGCTGTTACATCCTCGTTATTTGGAGGGCGCGTATTCTTTACTTACAGGTTGTGTGGGTTTTATGAAAAACATTCAATATTTGTAACCCTTCACGTGTAATGATGATATAGGCCTATTTAACCTATGGCTTACCATTTTTTATTTAAAAGGATAACATATTCTCCCCCCCTTACTGCTTCTGCAAACTAATCCTATACCGTTGGCCGGCATCGTCGAAGACGAGGAGGTATAGGCCGGCGGGAACGCCTTCGAGTTGGAAGCTGCTGTTGGCTTGAAGGGTCACTGATTTGATTTTTCTGCCATCCACACCGTAAATCACGCCTTCTACACTGTCTCCGGACAAAGCCGCAGAAAAGTAGAATAAGCGCGTAGATGGATTGGGCCAAACTTCCGGCCTTGCCCTTCCGGGTGTTTCCACCGCGGTTGTTGGTTGAGCCGTGAGCCACTGGTAGGCAGCCCCAAATTCCGCACGCCAGAACGATTCCGTATGCTGACCTGCTGGTCGCAACACATATTGCAACGCGGCTGCCGGATAGCCTGAAGCCTGTTGCAAGCTGTCGCGCATGCGCACTACGTCGGCAACTTGCGCTTGTGGGTTGCTGCCTTCCGAGCCACCTGTGAGCAAGTACAGTTTGTTGCCTGGGCGGTAAGGTGAAGTGCGAGGCTGCAACCAGGAGTTATTCGAAAACCAGAAAGCAGGCGAAAAAATCCCGGCTTTGCCAAACACTTGTGGCTCGCGCAAATGCGCATACTGGCTGATGAGCCCGCCCATGGAGCTGCCCATTACCAGCGTATTGGATGGGCCACTCAAGGTGCGATAGGCCGAATCTACATACGGCTTCAGGGTATTCACCATAAAATCCACATAAGCTGCGCCTTGGCCGCCTCCATATTGGGCATTCACCCAGGGTGAATATTCGTTGAGGCGCTGCGAACCGCCATTGTCAATACCGACTACAATGGCGCCGTAATCGCCATTTTGATGCAATGCCGTAAGGGTTTCATCTACTTGCCACTCTCCGCTGAAGGAAGTGGTTTGGTCGAAGAGATTCTGACCATCCTGCATATAAATAACCGGATAGCGCTTTTGCGGCTGGCTTGCATAATCCGGAGGAAGATACAACCAGAGGCGGCGGCTGCGATTGAGTTGGGGGAGAAAGAAATTATTGCTGAGGACGCTCACTTGCGCATTCGCCGTGGAACTGCTGCCGCCACCTCCTGTCAAGTCTAACCAACCGGCCACAGAAAGCGAAAGATTGGCCGGTCCGGAAGTCCAGGTGTAACTGCGGTTGCCCACATTCTGGCCATTGGCGGTTGACTCTACTTTCTGCCAATTGCCACGGGTAAACTTAAACAGCATATTGCCACTGCCTTGCGGTAGGGTAATGGAGTAAGTGCCGTTGGGTTGGCGGGTAAGGCGGTGCGTTGTTGAGCCTGCATTCCAGCCGTTGAAGGTGCCGGCAATGAAAATACTGTCTGAAATTGGCGTATTCGCTGGAACGGAAAGGTTGATGGTTAGCTGAGCAAACGCCTGAGCCATCATTATTGAGCCTAAAACACAAAACAACAGTCGCTTCATGCGGTGAAATTACCACCGCCCGTTGACTTTCGTATTTTTGACCGCTTGAAACTCCTCGACCGATACATCCTCAGAAAATTCCTGGGCACCTTCTTCTTCGCCATTGCCGTGCTTTCGGCCATCATCGTGGTGTTTGATGTGTCTGAGAAAATCGATGATATGATCGAAAAACGAGCTCCTTTCTCGGAAATCGCTTTCGATTATTACCTCAACTTCATCCCCTACTACGCTACCCTCCTCAGCCCATTATTCGTTTTCATTGCGGTTATCTTCTTCACTTCCAAAATGACCTTGAAGAGTGAGATTGTGGCCATCATGAGCGGTGGCGTCTCGTTTTATCGCATGTTGCGGCCTTATATGATAGGGGCGCTCTTCCTGGCGTTGCTGTCTTATACGTTCACCGGATGGATTTTACCTCCTGCCAATGCCAGACGCATTTCATTTGAGAATAAATACATCCGAGATAAATACATCTTCAACAAACGCAACATCCATTTCCAAACCAATAAGGAAACTTACATCTTCCTGGAAAGCTATTCCAACATAGACTCAGTGGGATTTCGGTTATCGGTTGAACGCATGGTAAATGGAAAGTTGATGAAGAAGCTAATGGCGGAGCGCTTGAGCTGGAACCGCGAAAAACGATGCTGGCGCATCGAAAACTACTACATCCGAAACCTGGAAAGCGGCAAGGAGCAACTCTATGAAGCCGCGTATGTGGACACTGTTTTCGGCTTCAAGCCTGACGATTTTGAGCGTCCACTGGTAGAAGATGTCAGCTTGATGAATAATGCCGAACTCGACCGGTACATCGCCTGGCAGGAGCTGAAAGCCACCGGACAGGTAACGCCCTTCTTACTAGAGAAATACAGCCGCATCGCAATTCCGTTTTCTACCTTCATCCTCACATTGATTGGCGTTTCCGTATCTTCCAAAAAAGCGAGAGGTGGAATGGGCGTTCAGCTCGGAATCGGTATAGGAATCAGCTTTGTTTATGTAGTCATGATGCGTTTTACTATGATTTTCGCTACTCAGGCAGACCTACCGCCTTTGCTGGCCGCCTGGATTCCCAATATTTTCTTCGGCATTGTCGCGATTATCATGGTAAGATTAGCTCCTAAATAACCCCATCACATGGCCGAATACGGATACAAGGGTGCGTTAGCCAGGCTCCACCTGATAGTTTTCATCTGGGGCTTCACCGCCATTCTTGGCAAGCTCATCACCTTAACAGCCGTCCCCCTGGTTTGGTGGCGGGTGCTCATTGCCGGGTTGGGAGTGGGCGCCTGGTTGTGGTGGAAGAAAATCCCCTTTCGCCTTAACCTGAAGGATGTTTTGCTGCTGGTAGGCGCCGGGCTCATCATTGCCCTGCACTGGATTACCTTCTACCATGCTATCAAGATTTCCAACATTTCTGTCACCCTTGCATGCTTTTCTTCCGGGGCTTTTTTCGTGAGCCTGATTGAGCCTGTTTGGCACAAACGCAAGCCCGTTTGGTACGAAATGCTGCTTGGATTACTCTCTATGGCGGGTTTAGGACTCATTTTCAAGGTAGAAACCCAATACGCAGCCGGAATTTTCACCGCTTTATTCTCTGCCTTTCTTTCCGCTTTGTTTTCAGTGGTGAATGGACAACTCAGCAAACGTCTTCCACCCGAACAAATCTCCTTTTACGAACTCTGGGGAGGTTGGGGCGGAATCACGATTTTTCTTTTGGCCACTGGCGCTTTTAATATGGAATTTTTCCGGTTGAGTCAGGGCGATACGCTTTGGTTGCTGCTTTTGGGCACCATTTGTACGGCTTTCGCTTTCATCATGAGCGTGCAATTGCTTAAGCATCTTTCGCCCTACACCATGGTGCTGACCATCAATTTGGAGCCAGTTTACGGAATCATTCTCGCCTATTTCATCTTCGGACAAAGTGAACACATGAGTCCTGCCTTCTATGGCGGAGCCGGAATCATCCTGCTTACACTCTTTGGAAATGCCTGGTTAAAGCAACGATTGAGCAAGAAAGCCGAAACAAAGCAGGCCTAATTCAAATGGGGCTTCCCCTTTAGCCCCCCGATTTCGCATATTTGCGCATGCTTTCCCCCGAACGCTATACCGTGACCGCGGCGCTCATTTACGCCAATGGTCCTATTCATATTGGCCATTTGGCCGGCTGTTACCTTCCCGCCGACATTTATGTTCGTTACCTCCGCGCTTGTGGTAAGGATGTCGCGTTTATCTCCGGCACCGATGAACATGGAGTTCCCATTACCTTAAAGGCCCGTAAAGAAGGTAAAACTCCTCAAGAAGTGGTGGACCATTTCTACGGCATAATCAAACAATCGTTTGAGGATTTCGGCATCAGCTTCGACATTTACTCCCGCACCAGTTCGCCTCACCACCATCAAGTGGCTTCTGATTTCTTCCTTAAACTCTACAACGATGGCGTTTTTACGGAAGAAGTGAGCGAACAGTATTACGATGCGGAAGCCAGCCAGTTTTTGGCAGACCGTTATATTATGGGAACTTGCCCGAATTGTTCGAATGAAAATGCCTATGGCGATCAGTGCGAACGTTGTGGCAGCACCCTCAGCCCGAAAGAGCTCATCAACCCACGTTCTACGCTCAGTGGCAGCGTGCCGGAGCTGCGTACCACCCGCAATTGGTCTTTGCCGCTCGATAAACTTCAGCCTGCATTAGAAACTTACATCGCTTCCCATCCGGAATGGAAGAGCAATGTAAGCGGGCAATGCCGGTCGTGGTTGCAGCAAGGTCTTCAACCCCGCGCCATGACCCGCGACCTCGACTGGGGCGTTAAAGTGCCGGTTGAAGGAGCCGATGGGAAAGTGCTTTATGTCTGGTTTGATGCACCTATTGGCTACATCACCTTCACCCAAGAGTGGGCGCAACAGCAAGGCAAACCTTGGGAACCCTACTGGATGGACGATAAAACGCAAATTGTTCACTTCATCGGGAAAGACAATATTGTATTTCACTGTCTCATCTTCCCGGCGATGCTGATGACGCATGGCGGCTATGCTTTGGCCGACAACGTTCCGGCTATGGAGTTCATGAACCTAGAGGGCGATAAAATCTCGACTTCCCGCGATTGGGCCGTTTGGCTCCATGAATACCTGGAAGAATTCCCCGGCCAACAAGACGTACTGCGTTACGCTTTGTGCTCGGCCATGCCCGAAACCAAGGACAACGATTTCACCTGGGCCGATTTTCAAGCGAGAAACAACAACGAGCTGGTGGCTATTCTTGGAAATTTTGTCAACCGCGTTTTGGTGCTTACCCAGAAGTATTTCGATGGAAAAGTGCCGGCGGCTAACACGCTTTCCGCAGAAGACCAGGCAGTGCTTCAAGCTATGAGCGGCTTTCCGCATAAAATTGGGGAAGCCATCGACCAATACCGATTCCGCGAAGCCTTAGGCGAATTGATGAACCTGGCGAGACTCGGCAATAAATACTTGGCCGATGCTGAGCCTTGGAAGTTGATCAAAACCGATGAAGCAGCAGTGGCTTCAATTCTGCACGTGGCCTTACAACTTTGTGCTTCGCTGAGTAGCCTCATGGAGCCCTTTATGCCATTTACCGCCAAGAAACTGGCAGATATGCTCGCTCATAAGCCCTTGGCATGGGCAGAGGCAGGAAGAGCGGACCAGCTTGTCGCCGGACACCAGCTTGGTCAAGCAGGTTTACTTTTCAGCAAAGTTGAAGATAGCGTAGTACAACAGCAGACCGAAAAGCTACAAGCCCGAAAAGCTGCCAGAGAAGCTGCACAGCAAGAAGCGCCAGTAAATCCGCTCAAAGAAACCATCCAATACGACGATTTTGGAAAAATGGACCTTCGAGTGGGCACGGTACTAGAAGCGGAAAAAGTGGCTAAAACCAAGAAACTGCTCAAGCTTCTGGTGGACACCGGCGTTGATCAGCGCGTAATAGTGAGTGGAATTGCGGAATATTATACACCTGAGAGTTTGGTCGGACAGCAAGTGCTGGTGTTGGCCAATCTAGCACCTCGTGCACTCAAAGGCATCGACTCTCATGGGATGCTGTTGATGGCCGAAGATTCAGACGGCAGCCTCCGACTGATGCAACCTCAAAACGGAGCAAGAAACGGCAGCGTAGTGGCCTAAGTTCCTCGCAAAGGCGCGAAGGCGCAAAGTATATTTAAAAAAACTCACCGCTCTCTGCGAAACCGTCGCGCCCTCCGCGTGAAAAAAACCTCGCAAAGACGCGAAGGCGCAAAGTTTTTATTGTTTTATAGAGAAGGTATTGCCTAATCTAATCATTTGAAAAAACCACTCGCCGAGCTCTGCGTGAACTCTATGCCATCCGCGTGAAAA